>CAVCIU010000031.1:0-19974 GCA_963602355.1 Methanobacteriaceae archaeon | reverse complement strand
TTATTTTGAAAGTTTTAGTAACAGACAAAATTAATGATATTGCGTGCAAAATTATTGAAGATGCAGCAGAAGTTGTTGTTCTTCCAACTCAATCAGAAGACGACTTAGTAAAAATCATCGGCGAATACGATGCCCTAATGGTTAGAAGCCAAACAAAAGTTACAGCAAAAATTATTGAAGCTGCTAAAAATATGAAAATTATTGGTAGAGCAGGTGTAGGTGTTGACAATATCGATGTTAATGCTGCAACACAAAAAGGTATCATCGTTGTAAACTCACCTGACGGAAACACTACAGCAGCCGCAGAACATACTCTAGCCCTAATGATGTCTATGATGAGAAATATTCCCGCCGCTTGCAAATCTACTCGTGAAGGCAAATGGGAACGTTCTAAATTCACAGGTACAGAAGTTCAAGGCAAAACTCTTGGTGTTATAGGTTTTGGTAAAATCGGTTCTTACGTTTCTAAAGTTGCACTTGCAATGGGCATGAAAGTCTATGTTTACGACCCATTCGCTACAGAAGAATACGTAAAATCAATGGGTGCAGAATATGTTAAAGATTTGAATAATTTCTGGAATTTATTCGACGTATTAACAGTTCACGTTCCAAAAACTCCAGAAACACTAAACCTTGTAAACGCAGAAACAATCGCTAAAATGAAAGACGGTGTTAGACTTATTAACTGCGCTAGAGGTGGAATTATCAACGAACAAGATTTAAAAGATGCTTTAGAAAGTGGAAAAGTTTCTTCTTGCGCAATCGATGTTTACGCAGATGAACCAGAAATCACTAAATGCCCTCTTTTAGGTGTTGAAAAAAATATCGTTCTAACACCTCACTTAGGTGCAAGCACTTCAGAAGCTCAAATTAACGTAGCAGTTGACGTTGCAAACCAAATTAGAGACGTATTAAAAGGCGGTTCAGCGCTTCATGCTGTAAACATTCCTTCTCTAAAACCAGAAAAATTAGAACCAGTAAAAGATTACATGGAATTAGCTTCTCAAGTTGGTTCAATCGCTCAACAAATTTCTACAGACAACGTTAAAGCTTTAGAAATTTCTTTCAAAGGCAACTTAGCAGACTTAGACACTGCACCTCTTGAAACAGCAATCCTAAAAGGTGTTTTCGGCGCATACATGCAAGACGTAAACTTTGTAAACGCACCAATCATTGCTAAAAACAGAGGTATAAACGTTACTACTTCTAAATCATCTAAATCAGGTGATTATATTGGAACAATTACAGTTAAATTAATTACAGACTCTAATGATACAACTGTTTCTGGCGCATTAATCGCAAAAGATGTAAGACGTATCGTTAAAATCAATGATTACAACACAAGTGTTGAACCAGAAAAACATCTTTTACTTGTACAACACGACAACAAACCTTCAATGGTAGCGCAAGTTGCAACAGTAATTGGTGGCGACAACATCAACATCGAATCAATGTTAGTTTCTCCAAGCGCTAAAAATAAAAATCTTTCAATAATGATTATCGGTACAGATAAAAATGTTAAAACCGAATCATTAGAAAAGATTACATCAATCGACGGTGTACAAGAGGCTAAATTCGTACATCTATAAGATAAATCGTATTTGTCATTCCGGACTCCGATCCGGAATCTGAAATTGATAAATATTGCAAGAAGTGAGGAATTTTTCTTCCCGCTTTGGCTCCTGTGAAATCAAAGATTTCTACGTCGCCATCGTAGTGTTGCTCTGCTTGTCTTTGCCTTCGAATATTCCTGCGCTCGCATTAAACGGCAACGCTCTCAACTGCAACGAAAAGCTCAACGTTTCCGTTGACAGTTGCTCGACTCTCGCTTCGCTCGTGCCTCTGCTCACTTGGGCAATAAAAAAGGGCTCTTTCGAGCCCTGTTGTAATCAAATACCTTTTCCTTTTCCTCGTTTTGTTAACCCATTTCCCAATCCGTTGCTTATTTAATTAAGCGATAAAATTTGAACCAAGGTAGCTTGCACCGTGAAAGAATGATTCTTGCATAATACCTTTTAATGATTTTCTTCTAATATCTTTCTTAGAAGCTGCGTTGATTGATTCAGAAGAAGCTTTGTAATAATCAGCTACAACTTGTGAAAATAATTGGTTTGCCATTATGTTTGCCTCTCTTAAATCTCTCTTACTCTTATATAAAGTAAAAAAGTTTTAAGAAATTGCCTTTTTTGTTGCATAAAAGTTCATATTTCTTAATAATAATTGTAAAACCCTAATGGTTGCTGTCTTTGCGAGAAGTGAAACGACGAAGCAATCCAAATTTTAGGATTTATACTAAGAAATACTTTTATTTTATAATTTTCCTTATCTATATAAAGTATTTTTCTCACAAAAAATTGCCAAATCAGTATTTATAAGGGTTTTCAGCATTTTCACAAAAACCAAACATAAAAATAGTGAGCAGAAATTTTCTGCTCACTATTCATTCAAACTGTCTTGCTCTCTCGCGCTTACTCTGCTGAAAGTTTTTCCATTTCTTCAATAGAAGTATAAACTGCATGGCAACCGCAATCTACGTGAAGAACTTCACCTGTAACACCACTTGATAAATCACTACATAAGTAAACACCTGTTTTACCGATGTCTTCAAGTGTAACGTTTCTGTGCATTGGAGCTTTCAAAATAGCAGCCTTCAACATTTTATCAAATCCACCGATACCTTTTGCAGCAAGTGTTTTAACAGGACCAGCTGACAAGCAATTAATTCTTGCGCCAACTTTACCTAAATCTACTGCTAAATATCTCATTGATGCTTCTAATGTAGCTTTTGCAACACCCATAATATTGTAGTTTGCAACATATTTTTCTGAACCTAAATATGTAAGAGCAATTACTGAAGCGCCTTCATTCATCAATGGTCTAGCTTCTCTACATAAGCTAATCAACGAATAAGAGCTTACACCTAAAGCTGTATCAAAACCTTGTTTTGAAGTATTAATAAATTCACCTGTTAAATCTTCTCTATTAGCAAAAGCAACCGCGTGAACCATAAAGTCTAATTTGCCGTAAACCTTTTCATATTCAGCAAAAACAGCTTTAACCTCTTCTTCATTAGTAACATCGCAGCTCATGATAAGTTTTGAATTCATACCTTCTGCAATAGGTCTAACTCGTTTTTCCATAGCTTCGCCAGCATATGTAAAAGCGATTTCTGCACCTTGTTCAAACAATTCTTTTGCAATACCGTATGCAATACCATGAGTGTTTGAAACACCAAATATAATACCTTTTTTACCGTTCATTAACATAATAAATACCTCACTTTTCATTAAGTTTATAAACTGATTATAATACAAAAACATTTTAATGTAACAAATCTTAATGTTACTTAGCAAAAAAGGCAATTATTCAATGAAAATCATGTTTATAACTATGTAAGCAGTAAACACAAAGGATAAAATATGGAATTTAATGCAATTAATCCATTTTCAAAGATAAAAGGTATCAATGGTGTTCAACAATTCCAACCTGTATCTCCTGTTAAAAAAGCAGGTGCTGACGGTGGAAACCCATTCGGTAACTTTGGTGATGACAGCAGAGTTGGTTTAGGCATCAAAGACGGTGCTGTTCAAACTAGCAATGGTCAAATGGGTAAAAAAATCGGTGTTATGCGTCAATTAGGTATCGCATAGTCTTTAAGGAGTTTAACATTAAAAAGGCGGTTCAAAGAACCGCCTTTTTGTTTTATTCATTTTCTTCAAATTCATCACTTAATTCGTGGTTAAATTCTTCTGCAATTTCTTCTTCATAATATTCATCATCATAATAAACAAGTTCTAAATGACCTAAAACAATTGTGTCGCCGTCTTTTATACCTTGTTTTCTTAGTTCTTCAAAAACACCCATTGATTTCAAAATATTTTGAAGTCTAATCATTTGTTGTCTATTTCTATCATCAGAAACTTGAGCTAGACGTTTGATTTTACCCCCGTCAACGACAAATGTATCTTTGAATTTTTGAACAGTAAATGCGCTATCATCGTTATTATACGCATCTAAATCTTCTTCAACTTCAATTTTGATTTCTGGTTTTTCAATTTCATCAACTTTTATTGAAACGAAATTAACCAAAGCATCAAGGTTTTGGTGAGTTGCAGCAGAAATTACAAAAACATCTTTACCAAGTTTTTTAAATTCTTCATAGTAATGATTTTTAATTTCGTCATCAACCGCATCAACTTTGTTTAGAACAACGATTTGATATTCATTGTACAAACTTTCAGAATATTTTTTAAGTTCTTCATTGATTTTAAAATAGTTATCCATTGGATCTTGAGAAGTTAAATCAACAAGATGAAGCAAGAAACGACATCTTTCAACGTGTTTCAAGAATTCATGACCAAGACCGACACCTTCACTAGCACCTTCAATCAACCCAGGAATATCAGCAACTACAAAAGAATCGCCTGTTCTTTTCTTTACAACACCAAGATTTGGAACAAGAGTTGTAAATGGATAATCTGCAATTTTTGGTTTTGCAGCTGAAATTGCACTAATCAAAGTTGATTTACCAGCATTTGGCATACCAATTAAACCTACATCAGCAATCAATTTCAATTCTAAGTCAAGTTCACGAGCAATACCGCTTTCCCCTGGTTCACAGAATTGAGGCGCTCTTTTTTGTGCAGTAGCAAATCTTGCATTACCTCTACCGCCACGACCACCTTTTGCAACAAGAAGTGTTTGTTCATGGTGAGTTATATCGCCAATGATTTTACCTGTTTTAGCATCTTTAATAACTGTTCCTACAGGGATTTTAATATACAAATCTTTTCCGCATTTACCGATTTGGTTTTTAATTCTACCATTATCACCGTTTTCTGCTTTAAAAATTGATTTAAACTTAAAGTCTAAAAGTGTTGATAAATCTTCATCACCAACAAAATAAACGTCTCCGCCGTTTCCACCGTCGCCACCTGCTGGCCCACCTTTATCAACATATTTTTCACGTCGCCATGCAACGGTTCCATTACCGCCACGACCTGATTCTATTTTAATTTTTGCTTTATCTAAAAATATCATATTTGTATTATAATACAAATATTAAAATATTTGATATTAAGAGGATATTATGTCAAAAATTGCACATACATTATTTTCAGATAAAGAAGTTGAAATCTGTGAAGGTTCAAATAAAGATAACTATATTATGGCGATAGAATCAAGTTGTGATGAAACAGCTTGTGCCATTGTAAAAAACGGTAGAGAAGTTATTGCAAACGTTGTAGCTTCTCAAATTGATATTCACAAAGAATACGGTGGAGTTATTCCAGAAATTGCAGCAAGAGAACATTTAAACTCTATAAACCCTGTTATAGAAGAGGCTCTAGCCCAATCAAAATTAAACATTGAAGATATAACAGCTTTTGCAGGAACAACTGGCCCTGGACTTGTTGGTTGTTTACTTGTTGGTTTAAATGCAGCAAAAACACTTGCTCTAGTACACGATAAACCTTTTATAGGTGTAAACCATTTAAAAGCTCACATTTGTGCAAATTATATTGATACAGACTTAAAACCCCCATATATGGCTCTTTTAATAAGTGGTGGACACACTCAAATTATTGAAGTTAAATCACACAAAGACATCAACATTATTGGTGAAACTATTGATGATGCTGTTGGTGAAGCCTTTGACAAGGTTGCAAGACTTTTAGGTCTTCCATACCCAGGGGGTGTAAAATTAGACAAAATGGCACAACAAGGAAATTCTAATGCCTTCCACTTCCCAATTTCTAAAGTTGATGGTTATGATTTCAGTTTTAGTGGACTTAAAACAGCAGCATTAAGACAAATTAAAGCTCTTGAAGGTCAAGATTTTTCTAAAGAAGATTTTTGTGCATCTTTCCAAAATTGCATAGCTCAAACTCTTCTTAAAAAAGTTAAATCAGCACTTGTTGAATATCCATACAAACAAGTGGTTTTGGCTGGTGGTGTTGCGGCTAATTCTGAAATAAGAAAAGTATTTTTAAACCTTGAAAACGAAGGTTACAAAACATTTATTCCACAATTGAAATACTGTACAGATAATGCCTCAATGGTAGCATCTTGTGCATATTTCTTTGAAGATGTTCTTGATAACATAGATGTAGAAGTTTTTTCACGTTTTAAACATTAATCAATGAGGACTTTATGAAAAAGTTTTTAACTATTTTTTCTGTAACTATAATTAGTTTAATTTCAGTATTATATTTGGCTTTTCTATTTGTATTACCAAATTGTGTTGATTTGAACAAGTACGAGCCACAAATTAAAAAAGCTGTTTATGACAGCACTGGTTTTATTGTAAACACTGAAAATATCAAACTTTCAACTGGTTGGAATTTTTCTGCAGGTCTAAAAGCCGGTAGAATTGACATTCTTTATCCAAACAATGAAAAATTCTTCCAATTGAAAAATGCTGATGTTAAATTATCACTTCTACCTCTTTTAACAAAAAATATCATTATTGATTCTGTTTCAGCAGATAATATTATTTTGAGAATGAAAATAGAAAAAGATGGAAGTTTTTATATAGAACAATTCTTGAAGAAAGATGAAAACAAAGAAAATACAGAAGAAGTTTCAACAGAATTACCTTTTGGATTGAAGTTTTCAGACATCATGCCTGTAATCCATGTAAAAAAATATTCAATTTCATTAATTGACTCACAAACAAATAAATTTTATACATTAGCAGGTGATACATTTAAAATTTCTAACTTTGTCCTAAATGATAAAATTAAAATTTCTGCAATCGGTAAAATTCTTTTAGATAAAGAAGAACACATAAACTATGATATCAACCTATTTTCAAAGGTTATGCCAACTTTTGAAGCAACAGAGACTACAAATAATTCTCAAGAAAAAGTTGATATTTTATACTACTTAAAAGCCCTAAAAACAATCAATTTAATGGCAAATATCAAAGCTAATTTAAAATTATCAGGTGATATTAACGATATTAAAACAGATGGAACTCTTGATATTACTGGTTTATCTCTAAAAATTAAGGGTTCACAGTTACCTCAAAGCTATATCAAAACAGCTTTTTCTGGCAACAAGATTTCTATTGATTCAAACTTAAACACAAGTAAAACAGAAAACATCAATGTTCACGGATATTATAAATATGGCAAAAACCAATACATCGATTTAACAACAAAATCAGACAAAATTTCTTTATCAAATATGTTTGATATTGTAAGTTCATTTTTACCAATCTTTGGAATAAATGATATTAAAGGTATTTCAGCAGACGGTACATTAAAAGCTAACTTTAATATTCAAAGTGATTTCAAAAAAATTAATTCAAACGGATATTTAAAAGTTGATAACGCAAATGTTTTCTACAAATTATTCAATATTTCTGTAAAAAACATCAATTCAGACATAGATTTTTCAAGAAATCAAATCGATATTAGAAAAGCTTCAGCCTTCGTAAATGGTGCACCAATTTCACTTACTGGTGCAATCAATTCTACTGCTTATGCAAACCTAAATCTAAAAGCCGACAGACTTTCTCTTAAAGGTTTAATGGCAACATTTGCTATGCTAAATGTGTTAAAAGACAACAATATTAATTCTGGTATCGTTACTATTGACGGTAAATTGAAGGGTAATCTTTCTAAAACAAAACCTCAAATTAACGTTCTTCTTGAAAGCATAAATCTTTATAACAAACCTATGAAAACTAGTGTTATATTAACTAAAGGTTCTTCTGATATAACATTTACTAAAGATAATAAACTAGACGGCAAAGTTTTAGTAACAGGTTTGAGAATTAAATCTTCAGATTTTGGAAATTATTCTCTTCCTTCTACAAAGCTATCTTTCGATGATAAAAATTTCTATATTCAACCTTCAGCAATTTTCTTCAATAATTCAAAATTTGATTTTAAAGGAAAAGTTTCAAATTATGCTGATAAGAAAAACAATAATGTTGATATAGAAGTTTATGGTCTAATCTGGGGCAAAGACATTAAAACACTTGTTCCAAAAGAATTTAGAAAAGATATTTCTGCCTCTGGTAAAATCCCTATGATTTTAAAAGTCAAAGGTAATCTTGAAGCTCAAACAATTACAGCACAAGCTCTTGCTAATGCAAATAACTATATTTCATACGGAACAGTAAATTCTCTATTAAATAAAACAACTCTTTTAAACGCTTCAATGAATTTGGCTAATAATAACCTAAAAATCAATGATTTAAGTTTAAATGCGTTAAATACAAATAGAGGTTTGACAGAAAACTTTAATGCTAATATGAGCGGTTCAACTAAAATCGCCTCTGTTACAGGTGGAATTAGCAATCTTCAAAACAAATTCCCTTATATTAACAGTCTAAAAGTTAGTATGCCAAATTCACTTATCATTTCTATACCAAGCCTAAAAGGTTCTAAATTACAGGTTATTGGTAATATGAATGTTCACGGAAGTGCAAAAAGTCCTTCTATAATTGGCCAAATTTCTATACCAAAGGCAACCTTCCCAACACTAAAAACAAACGTTAAAAACTTAAATGTAAATATTAATAAGAACACTATCATTGCATCTTGTCCATATTTAACTGTTTCTGACTCAAATATGGGATTTACAACAAATATAGACAATAACTTTAGCAAAGGTATCAAAATTAAATCAATGAATTTAGATGCCCAAAGAATTAATCTTGATACATTGTTGATTGCTTTATCAAACTTACCTCAAAACTCTGTAGGACAAGGTACAGATTTAGGTGTAACATTGGCAAATGGTAAAGGTAAAATAGAAGTATTTTCTCTTGGTGGTTTAAAAGCTTCTGATGTTACTTCTAACTTTGTAATCAACGACAATTCACTTAAACTAAATAACATTACTGGTTATTCATACGGTGGTAAAATCGCTGGTAATGCTTCATATAATATGGTTTTCGGTAATCTTAAACTTGATATGCAAGGTAGAGGTTTGAGTTCTGAACCGGCATTGAGAGATTTTACAGGTATCGGAAATCTTATCAATGGTAAAATGGACTTTGATGCAAATAACATCAAACTTATCGCAGGTACAGAAACTCAAATGATGCAATCACTTCGAGGTAATACAACATTTATCGTTTCTAACGGTCAAATGGGTACTTTAGGTAAATTAGAAAACCTTCTTTATGCTCAAAATATTCTAGGTAATAATTTACTTAAAAACTCTCTTGGTTCAATCACTAAGGCTGTTTCTATCAAAAAAACAGGTGATTTTAAATATATTAAGGGTAAAATGAACTTCTCTAGCGGTTGGGCAAATATCAGCACTGTTCAAACATCAGGTCCAGCAATGAGTTTGTATATTACAGGTAGCTACAATCTTTTAAATAACAACATTAGAGCAACAATGCTTGGCAGACTTTCTAATGATGTTGTAGAAGTTTTAGGGCCAGTTGGCGAATTCTCATTCAATAAACTTCTTTCATATATTCCAAGATATGGAAGCATAACATCTGGTGTTATTAATCAAATGACAACAAATCCTTATGGTGAAAATGTTTCTATGTTGCCTGATTTAAGCCCAAAACAAACAGGTGCAACAAAAGAATTCAAGGTTATCTTGAATGGTAGCATTGATTCTACAAAAGCTATTAAATCATTCAAATGGCTTTCTAATCCAACAGTTACACCTGCGACAAGTAGTTCAAGCAGTTCAAGCACTGGTTCTTCAACTACTAACAGTAGCTCAAGCTCAACAACACAACCTTCTCAAACAACAAATAAAACTTATACACCACCTACTGCAAACGAAATGCAAGATGCAGTAAGAAACAAAACATCTGATACAATAAATAGAATTTTATCACCTAAATCATCTCAACCAGCATCTTCAACTGGTGTAGCTGATTTTATTAATAACCTTCCGGATTTGCCACAATAAGACTGAGCAAAGCAATGAGTGTAGCGAAAGGTGAACAAATTTTACGCATAAAAAAACACTTGAGATAAACTCAAGTGTTTTTTGTTTTATATTAAACTTTACGTTTTCTAGCTGCTTCAGATTTTCTTTTTCTTTTTACGCTAGGTTTTTCGTATCTTTCACGTTTTTTTACTTCAGATAAAACGCCTGCTTTTTGAATTTTTTTCTTAAATCTTCTTAAAGCGCTTTCAATACTTTCGTTTTCACCTACTTTAATTTCTGGCATTTAGTTTTTCACCACCTTTAGTCCTATCTGTGCAGGACTATAGTAGCATAAGCATGCTTAAAAATCAATAGGTTTGATTGCCAAATCTATTTTGCTTTATAGCGCCCCATGCTCTTATATTACCTGACTCGTATTTTATTAGATAATAGCCCTTGTCTATTATCCATTCAATCGTCGCTTCTGTGTACAAAAACTTTTCGTTTTCTGGATTCATTCCGGAACGCACTAACTTATCTTTTTTCTTTTTTATTAATCTCTTTTTTCTAAATTCAAACCATTTTGGAGTCTTGATTTTACCTTCATAATATGCTTGTGTATCTTCCATTTCGTAATCAACTTTGAAGGCAGGAATTTTTACTAATATACGTTTACTTTGCATAATTAGCAAGAAATTCATATCATCACTCAAAGCCAATTCATAATGCCCAGGAGGAACAATAACATCTCCGTCCTCGTTATAAATTGCATCAATAATTGTTAATGTTGGGGTTTTTATTGAAGGTTGAGCATATCTAACGTGGCTCTTATCAGCATCGTCTAATCCAGACGGATAAACCATTCTTTTCGTATCTGGTAAAACATCATCTGGATTTATATTAAAAGGAACATAATCCATTTATACCCTCTCTAAAAGATTTTTTATTGATGCTTGAACTTCTGCAAAGCTTCTACCTAAAGCTTCTTTTTGTCCTATAAATATTAATGACATAGCTTCGTTTGAATTTCCAAGATTATTTTCTTTCATTAATAATCTGTAGCTTTCTCTCATTAATCTTTTTAATCTATTTCTTTTAACAGCTCTGTTGTGAGTTTTTTTACTCACGACAAAACCCACCTTTGTAGGTGAGTCATCACACTTTTTCTTTCCAACAAAAAGTACTATTCCATTTTTGTAAAAGGAATTTTTAATTCTGTAAGTGGCTGTATATGCAGACTTTTTTTTAAGTCTATATTGTTTACTAAGCACGTTCTTTAGCTGTAATAGCGATTTGGTGTCTACCTTTAGCTCTTCTTCTGTTTAAAACTTCTTGTCCGCCTGGAGTAGCCATTCTTGCTCTGAATCCACTAACTTTTTGTCTTTTAGCTTTTGTACCTTCTAGTGTGCGTTTCATGATATTTTCCTTTTTGTTTATATTTATATTATTATCATTATGTTAAATAAAAAATAAAAATTAGTCAATGGGGGTAAAAGCATGAATAAACTAGGTTTTATAGGTTGTGGAGAAATGGCAAGCGCAATTATTAAAGGTCTTCTAAAATCAGGTTTTATGAATATTACAGACATTTTTGCCTCTACTCGTACTGATAAATCAGCTTCTGATAGAAGTAAAGTTTTAAAAATAACTGTTATTCCCAATAATAAGACAATTGCAAAAAATTCAGAAATTATTGTCCTAGCAACAAAACCTAATCAGATTGAAAATATTTTGAACGAAATTAAAGAAGAAATTAATGGCAAATTAGTAATTTCTATTGCTGCAGGAGTTAAAACATCAAAAATTGAAGGTATAATTGATAAATCACCAGTTGTAAGAGTTATGCCAAACACTCCAATGCTAGTTGTGGAAGGAATGTGTGGAATTTGTTTGGGTAAACTTGCCTCAGAAAAAGAAGAAAAATTTGTTACAGAAATGCTTTCAAAAGTAGGAAAAGTGATTACTGTAACAGAAGAACAAATTGATATCGTAACAGCAATTTCCGGTTCTGGCCCAGCCTTTTTCTATCAAATATTTGAAGATATGGCACAAGCAGGTGTAAAACTTGGAATGGATTATGAAAAAGCTCTTATGCTAGCAATCCAAACAGGGATTGGCTCTGCTAAAATGACTCTTAATAGAACTAAAACTGTTCCAGAACTTGTTGCAAGTGTTGCTACAAAAGGCGGTTGCACAGAAGTTGGCGTTAATACAATGAAGGAATTGAATAGTTCAAAATTGTTTGAAGAAATTATTAAAAATACAGCTCAAAAAGCCTCAGAATTGGGGTAAAATAGTGAGTTAGACTTTAGTGAGTGGTGAATAGGCGCGAGTGAGCAGAGAGCGAAGACTTGAAGATTTTTCAAATTTTCATTTTCAAAATCTTCAATCGTAGACCCGTTTGACAAAGTTTACAGTAAACGTAGGTCGGGTTCGACAATTTCATCGAACCCGACAAAAAACAGAGAGGCGAAGCCGTAGGCTTCGCCTCTCTTGTCATTGTAAGTTTATTAGGAAGCACAAACTTACAATTATTAAGCTTTTCTTTCTTCAAGTGCTTTTTTGAATTCTGTTTTTGTAAAATCAACACCTGCAACATCACCAACTTTATTAGCGTTTGTGTATGTTTCTGACATACCTTTTCTTTCCATTGCATCTAAAATGCCGTCAAGGTCATCTGATTTTACGTTACTTGCAACTTTTGTGAAAATATTTGATGATATTGTTTCTTCATTATTTGTATTTACTGTGAAAATGCTTGATGGAACGTAAGTTGAAGTTGTTGCATTTGCACTATTTGTTCTTGTTGAACTTGGAACATATTCTTGAGCAGATGAGTTAGAAACTACAGAAGAAGTTGTTGCAAAGAAGTTGTTTGAAGAACTTGCTGAACTTACAAAATTGTATTGAGCAGTGTTATTTTGAACAGTTGTGTTTGAAGCTGTTGCTGCATTTTTAGCTGCTGAACTATTGTTTGATGAAACATTATTTTCTTCTAAAAATTGTTGATATGAGTAATACCAATCGTATAAAGCATAGTGGATTTCTTCATCTCTGCTCCAACCAGTACCTCTGCCATTTTTAAAAGTATCTTGAATATGTTCATTATCTAAAGTTTGGTTGAAGTAGAAAGGATTATCACTAGAACCTAAAATTGAACCAACATATTTAATTTCAGTATTTGCAAGATTATTGCATAAACTTTCTAAAGTTGTAGAGTTACCGTCTTTAGAACCTATTGATGACATAAAATTGTTTAATAATTCATCAAGTTTATCATCGTCATTGATATATTTTTCTAAATTGTTAATTAAGTTATTCCATTTTGGAAAACCATCTGTTGTATAATCAATTTTTCCTTTCATATCAATGCCAAATAGTTTTAAAATATCAGATTGAGTGTATGAAGTTGGTACAGTTCCATTAAAACCTATAATTTTATTTCCAACTTCTGCTCTTTCCATACTATTTTTTTGATCAACAACTGTACTATGTAAAAAAGCTTTTAAAGTTTCTTTAGAATCTTTTGCTAAAGTAATTTTACCATTTTCATCAACATTAACTAAACTAAAAATTGGATTAGTAGATCCAATAGATTTAGAATATGGATTGTATTCTTCACCTTTTGTTCTTTGAATTTCAGCAGCAACACCTTGTTGAAGCATTGACCAATTTGTATTTCTTACATCAAATAATTCTGGTTCTTTTGTTTCTTCTTTATTTGAAGTATTGTTAGCATTGTTAACACCATTTACAAAATCATCAAGGAATTTAGTTAAAGAATTAAAAAATTTGTCTGCAACAGAAGATTTTCCACCTTCCATTTCTTCAACATATTTGTCAAAAGAAGAAGAATCAACTTTTGATAAAACAACTTCATCAACCATTTGTTTAATAGCTTCTGTATCGCCGTTTTTAGCATATTCAGTAAGCTTTTTAGCAATCTCGTCTTTGTATTGATTGTAATTAGTATATGTTTGATTGTTGTTGTTTGAAACTTGCATCTTTTTTCCTAATTTACATTCCCTAACAAGTTTCATGTCGGCATACTTAGTTTATATCTTTAGTAAAAAATACAATTTCCCTCATATCATATCATATCATATCATATCATATCATATCATATCATATCATATCATATAGTACATTATACTTGAGTTTTAGCTATTTTAAATTTACATTTACAATTATTTACAAATGAGAGTTTATATAATTTAACCGTCTATAAACGGTTAATTTGTTCAAAAAAAATAGTGAGCAGATTTTTCTACTCACTACTCACTATTATTTTCACTAATTTATTTCAAAAGTTCTTCTTCAAGTGGTGAAACAACTACACCATTTAGAGTTTTACTTACTTCTCTCAATTCTTTTGCAATTGTTTCATTTGCATCGTTCCATACAAAATATTTATTAATAAAGTTTTCAGCTGTTTTGAAATCACCTGACAATTGAACTTCAATGATTTCTGTCAACATTTTTCTCGCAGTTGGAACCATTTTTTCTATATCAATTTCAATTTTACCTTCATCATTAACCTTGATAGCGCCTTCGTTCATAAAGTAATTAGCTTGCATTACTGTACGAACTCTGTGAGCTTGGTTCATTGTAGGTTTTGATTTTAAGAATGAATTTGTACCAAAGTTTACAACGATTTGAACTTTTTGGTCTTCAGTGTACATGCCAGCTTTTACCAAATCATCTAAAAATGATAAAGAACCCATATCAGCTTTGTTTTCTTCGATAATGTTTCTGTATTTACCTAAGCCTTCATCACCTTCTTTTGGTCCAAGTGAGTGAGCATTTTCATGACCAATTGTGAACCAATGGTCAGCTTCTTCGTTGTACAATTCGTGGAATTTTTTATCCAAAATTGCGTTCAATCTTTTTTGAATTTTTTCAGGTTGAGAAGTAATTCTGATTTGTCTATGATAAACATTTCTTCTGCCGCCACCAATTGTTAGAGATAATTTATCTCCGTTTGGCAAGTTTTCAGCTAAAGTAACTCCACCTCTGTATGAACCACCGTCTCCAGTAAGTGAAATCAAATCAACATCAACCATTGTTTGTTTAGCATCACCGTCTGCTGAAATAACTTGTTTATACTTATCAGCCAAAGGCATTTTTTCAGCTAACATTGGTAAATATTTTTTGATAGCTAACAAATCTTCTGTACCTTTTTTATTAACAATACCAACACGACAACCTAATGAATCTTTTGATTGTGGAACGATTTCAGCCTTATTTAAAAGTTCCATTAATTTTTCGTTTTCCATAACAAAACCAGTCATTCTGTCTGCGTATTGTTCACGAGTGATTGTGTATTCAAGAGGTGTGTCTTGAAGTTCTGCCCATTTTTTATCAGCATAAGCATCTAACATAGGATCAGCCTCACGCAATGCTTTTGCTTGAAGTTTTAAATATTCATTAAAATCAGTATTTGTAGAAACTTCTGATGCTTTTTCTAATTCATCAGCCATTTGAGTAAATTCTTTTTTGAATTTATCACAATAATCAACGGCTTTTAATTTGTCGCCATCACGTTCTACGATTGAACGTTGATTTAAAATTTTTGCAACTTCTTCTTTTTCACCGTTTTCTAACATTTTGATTAAGATGTTGCAGAATTCATCTTTATCTAAATCAGCTGGATAAAATGCTTTTCCAGGTCTTTCTTCTTGACCTTTTGCAAGAGTAACCATATTTGACATCATATCAATACCAGAAATACCTTTTTGAGCATTAAATAGTTTTAATGATAATTCTGCATCTTTGTTACCTTTTGCAGTTTCTTCTTCTAAGAATTTTTTGAATGCAAGATTGTTTTCGTTATCCATTTGCATAAATACTTCATCAATGATTTGAGCTGTTTTAACTAAATGTTTAACGGCTTGTTTGTCGCCTTCTGCGAGATCTAAATATTCTTTCGCATCAGGTTTTAATAAAACTTTTGGTGCTAAATATTCTTTATCAGTTCTTTTTTCTAATTCTTCAGTTGATAAATTTAATTCAAAATTTGTAGTCATTTTTTATCCTTCTTTTTTAATTAATACCTTAAATTTGCGTACTCATTGTACTACATTTTTGAAGTTTTTTCAATTTTTAGCCCTATTAACTAATTTAAATTTTCCTAATTTCATTTTTTAATTTCAATAAAAGGAGAAAATTATGATAAATTTATATTACCTATCTACTTGCCCTTATTGTAAAAAAGTTATTGATTTTTTAGACAGCAGTAATATTGAATACAGATTATTAGATATCAACGAACAAGAAAATTTTAACAAACTAATGAAAATTGGTAAAAAACGTCAAGTACCTTTCATAGTTGATACAAACACTGGTAACGTAATGTACGAAAGTGCTGATATAATTGATTATTTATCTAAAGAGTATCTATAATTTTTCCATTATCAACTTTGAAAATTTTGACATCTTTCAAAAATTCTTCGTCAAAAAGTAAAGTATCAACAGAAGTTATAATTGTTTGAATATTTTCGCCAATAGAATTTAGCAAGAAATTTTGTCTTAAATCATCAAGTTCAGCCAAAACATCATCAAGTAAAAGAATTGGTGTTTCGCCAATTTTATCTTTTAAAATATCAAGTTCAGCCATTTTTAAAGATAAAACAATTGTTCTTTGTTGACCTTGTGATGCGTATTTTATAGCCTCTGTATCGTTTATATAAAAGCTTATATCATCACGATGAGGTCCAATTACTGATTGAAATTTTCTTTTTTCAATTTCTTTATTTTCATCTAGTGCTTTTCTAAAATTTTCAGCAGTTTCTTCAATATTTTCACCTGTTTCAAAAGTTGAAACATAATATAATTTTAAATTTTCGCCTTCTGAAATATTTGAATGTTTTTCTTTTGCAATATTTTCAATTTCTCTTATAAATTTTTTTCTCAAAAATACAATATTACTGCCTGTTATAGCTAATTGTTCGTTATAAACATCAAGCAAAGTATCATTAAATTTTTCATCTTTTAAAAGATTATTTTTTTGAATTCTTATTTTTTCATATTTAGATAATTTTTCATCATAAATAGGATAAATTTGTGAGATAGCTCTATCTAGCCAATCACGTCTATCTTGAGGTGCACCTCTTAAAAGTAGTAAATCATTTGTAGAAAAAAGAACTGTTTTAATAATATTTTTGAAATTTTTCGGAGTTGTTTTTAAATTATTTACTTTTAATTCTTTCTTCTTTTCATCGTTGAATTTAATACTCAAATCAATATCAGTATTGTTTTTATCAAGTACAGAATTTATTTCCATAACAGAAGTATTAAATTTCAAAAGTTCAATATTATTAGAAGTTCTTGTTGATTTAAGATGAGATAAAAAATAAATACTTTCTAAAATATTAGTTTTACCTTGAGCATTTTTACCAATTATCAAATTCTTACCGCTATTGAGTTCTAGCGATTCATCTGAATAATTTCTATAATTTTTTAGTACTAAATTTTTTAATCTCATAAACACATTATACAAAAAGTAAAAAACTATGTAAAAAATTTAGAGTTTTTTACATGAATTATTGGATATTTTACTTTTTCTACATTTTACTATTTTTTACTACAACTTTTTTACAATTTTATTTACCTATAAAACCTAATAAAATCAGTACTCATAGTCAGTTTTTTACAAAATGCCGTCATTTACTACGACCATGAACTTTAATATACTTTTTTATATTATTTTATTTATCATAATAACGAAAAATTTTTTTAAATTTTGATTAATTAATATTAAAATTTCATGCCAATAAATCACTTAAGATATTGTTTTTGGTATAATGAATAAAGAAAGATTTAGGGGTAGCTGAAAATGAAATTCGTAGTAAAAAAAGATGAATTCTTAAATGGAATTAGAATAGTATCTGGTGTTGCAACAATGAAAAGTGTTCAACCAGTTCTTGCAAATATATTAATTGAAGCAGATAGCAAAAATGTTATTAAATTAACAGCAACAGATTTAGATTTAACAATTTCAACAGAAGTTGATGCACAAATAGAGGTTGAAGGTTCAATCACTTTACCTTCTAAAAAATTGAATGACATCTTTACAAGATTATCAGAAAATTTAGTAACTTTTGAACTAAACGAAGAAACAAATATTGTTGAAATTAGTACAAAAAATACAAAATTTGAAATCATCGGTATTTCAGCATCAGAATTTCCAAAAGTAACTGAAAATGTAAGTTTAGAAAACGGTATTGATATTGATTTTAAACAATTTACAAGAGCTATTAAACAAGCTGGTTTTGCAGCTGCATCTTATGAAACAACAGGTCCTTTATCAGGTGTTGTTTGCGATATTAAAGAAGAAATTCTTGAAATCGCTTCAACTGACGGTAACAGACTTGCAAGAGTTAGAGAAAAAATTGATAATATTGAAAAGAAAACTAGTCAATTAATTATTCCTTCTAGAACTCTTCAAGAAGTTTTAAAAATCAGCGGTTTTGTTGAAGATGAAAAAATTAAAATCTATACAGAAAAAACAAAACTTGCTATTAAAACATCAAAAACATTAATGATTTCAAAAATTATTGAAGGTCATTATCCTGATTACAACAAGTTAATCCCAGAAACAAGCCCAAAAACAGCTACAGTAAACAGAAATGAATTAATCAGTGCACTTGAACTTATTTCTGTAATGGTTAATGAAAAAACTTGTATCATTAAATTTGAATTTACAGAAAATAAATTGGAAGTTAAAGCCGATACTCCAGACGGTGGTAAAGGTAAAAAAGACTTAGACATTGAATACAAAGATGAAGATTTAGTTATTGCATTCAATTACAAATATGTTTTAGACGGTCTAAAAAATATGGAAGATGAAAAAGTGTTAATTGGTTTAAACACAAAAGCTTCTCCAACAGTATTTAGACCAGACAGTGAAAACGACTATATTTCACTTGTAATGCCTGTTCAAATAAGATAATTTATTTTTGACACTGCATTAAAAATATTGTATAATTATAAGACTCACCCAAAATTAGTTAAAGGTTTTTTATCTTTAATTTGTTTAGAGTCGAAATATTAAAAACTTTTGAAAAAAGACTATCAGACTAGGAGATTTGTTCATGCAAAACGTATTAAAAAGAAACGGTAAAATGGAAGAATTTAATTCTTCTAAAATAGAAAACGCTATCATAAAAGCTGGTGCAGTAACTAACGAAATTGATGAAAATGCTGCAAAAGATTTAACAAGAAATGTTATCAGAATTGTTAAAGATTTTGTAAGAAGCAAAGAATCAAATTTAAAATCACCAACAATTGAAGAAATTCAAGATATCGTTGAACAAGTTCTATTATCTTCAAAATATAAAAGCACTGCAAAAGCATACATTTTATACAGAGAACAACATAAAAAAATTAGAGAGTTTGTTGAAAGTGCATCAGTTAATATGATTGATGATTACTTAAAACAACTTGACTGGAAAGTTAATGAAAACTCAAACATGGGTTATTCAATTCAAGGTTTGAACAACTACCTTGCATCAAACTTATGTACACAATATTGGTTAGAAAAAATTTATCCAGAAAACATTAAAAATGCTCACAAATCTGGTTCTATCCATATTCATGACCTTAACTTAATCGCTGCATATTGCGTAGGTTGGGACTTAAAAGACTTATTAATGGAAGGTTTTAAAGGTGTAAAAGGAAAAGTTGCATCTGCTCCTCCAAAACATTTAAGAACAGCATTAGGTCAAATTGTAAACTTCATGTACACTTTACAAGGTGAATCAGCTGGTGCTCAAGCATTTTCAAACTTTGATACATTGCTTGCTCCATTTGTAAGATATGACAAATTGAATTACGAACAAGTTCACCAAGCAATGCAAGAATTTGTATTCAATATGAACGTACCTACTCGTGTAGGTTTCCAAACTCCATTCTCTAATATCACAATGGATTTAACTGTACCAAGTTATTACAAAGATCAATGTGTAATTATTGGTGGCGAAATTATGGAAGAAACTTACGGTGAATTCCAAGAAGAAATGAATATGATTAACAGAGCCTTCTTCGATGTAATGATGAAAGGTGATGCTTCAGGTCGTGTATTCACATTCCCAATTCCAACATACAATATTACAAAAGATT
>CAVCIU010000030.1:0-20242 GCA_963602355.1 Methanobacteriaceae archaeon | reverse complement strand
ACACATATCCCTAATCATTAGCTATGCACACCTTAGTACATAGCTTTTTTTTATGAAAAAATATGATATAATAAACTCAATGAAAGAGTTGCATTTAAGAGAGTTAATAAAATACAAAAAACTACCTTTTAACATTTATAATGAAAAAGGGCAGATTTTGATGTATACAGGAGATTTACTTACCCCAGGAAAACTCATGGAACTTAAAAATGCCATGATTCTTTTATATGACGAAAATTTTGAATATAAATCACAAAAAGAAAGAGAAAACCCGCTTGTTGTAAAAAGAAGAGCAGAAAAAGAGTCTTCAAAAATTAATAATCGTCAATACGGTTTTTCTATTCTTGAAGAAGATGAAGAAGGAGAAGAGCAAGAAGTAACAACTTCTAATGCAATAACTAGAAATGTTCCGACTGTTGAAACTAGAACACAAGTTGTAACAGAAAGTTCGGTAAATAAGACTTCTCTTTTCTCAGAAGATACTCAAAATTATTTTAAACAAATATATGCAGATGTAATTGAAGAACTTGAAAACAGAAGTTATCAAAATGCGCTAAGCAAAGTTATCAAAGTTATGGACACACTTGAAACTGAAGTTTTAAAAGTTCTTCCAGAGGTTAAATGTTTATCTCAGTTAAAGCTTTTTGGAGATTACAAAATCTGCCATGCTCTAAATGTAGCAATATTTGCAGGATTTTTGTCAAAGAATTTAGAACTTAATATGGACATTAGAGACGTAATCCTTAGCGGGTTGTTACACGATGTAGGTAAAACAAGAATAAGCGAACACATCGCATACAAACAAATTTTATATATCCCAGAACAAGCAGAATACGAAAAACACGTTATCATCGGGTACAAAATTATTAAAGAAATTTTCAAATTAGGAAACGTAATTGCAAGACCAGCACTAGAGCACCATGCTCTTCAAGACGGTTCTGGATATCCTAAAGGCATTGATTTAAATGGTTTAACAGAAATAAGCAAATTGATTTCTGTATGTAATTTTGTAGACAATTTAACATCAAATAGAACTGTTAATAATATTCAAAACTGCTACGAAGCAGGAAAATTACTATTAAGCACAGGTACTCACAAATACCCTGTCGAAATAATTTATGCAATGTCAAACAAATATCTAATGAACGATACAGCAAATTTCAACGAAATGATTGGCTAAAAGTTTTCATTTATTTATATTTAACAGTAAGTAACATTTATTGTTTATCGAGTATTTTTTTCGTACAATAAAAACAATTGTTAAAGAGGAAAATTTATGAAAATTGAAGCTAAGAATTTAGTTAAAATATATGGCGACAGAAGTGTTGTAAACGACGTTTCTTTTGAAGTAAACAAAGGTGAAGTTGTTTGTTTACTTGGACCAAACGGTGCTGGTAAAACAACAACCTTCTACATGGTCGTAGGACTTGTTAAACCTAACAAAGGTAAAGTTCTTCTTGACGGAACAGACATTTCCGCTTGGCCAATGAACATTCGTGCCGTTAACGGTATCGGTTATCTTCCACAAGAAGCATCTATTTTTAGAAAACTTACTGTTGATGACAACATCAAACTTGTTCTACAAATGAACAATAAATTAACAGAAGACGAAAAGAAAAGAAAACTTGAAGAACTTCTTGATGAATTCGGTATGACAAGACTTAGAAGTTATACAGGTATTCAATTATCAGGTGGTGAAAGACGTCGTGTAGAGCTTGCTAGAGCTCTTGCTGCAAGCCCTGATTTCATCTTACTTGATGAACCTTTCACTGGTATCGACCCTATCGCTATCGGTGAAATTAAAGATAACATCAGAAAACTATCAGAAGATAAAGGTTTAGGGGTTCTAATTACTGACCACAACCCTAAAGCAACTCTTTCTATCACTGATAGAGCTTATATCATCTTTGACGGTAAAATTAAAATTCAAGGTAACAGTGAAGAGGTTGCAGTTAATCCAGTTGCTAAAGAATTCTATTTAGGAAAGGATTTTCAATTATAATATGGAACGTATCAAAAAGTTATTAAATTTTACTATCTACGATAAATACATTTTTAATCAACTTTTGGTTACAACATGTGTTGCAATCCTTTTGTTTACTATTGTTTGGATTGCACCGGAAACACTTTTAAACACTATTAAATACACGATTGCAGGATTGTATACTCCTAAGCAAGCTGTTCTTTCATTATTATTAGAATTGCCAAAAATTATGGGTAAAGCTTTACCTGTAGGTCTTTTACTAGGAACACTATTCACTTTCGATAAATTAAGTAAAGATTCTGAACTTACAATTTTTAGAGCAATCGGTTTATCTTACAAAAGAATTATTGTACCAGTAATTGCAATAAGCATTATCGGAACTGTTTTATGTTTTATAACTTACGATAAATTTATTCCATGGGCTGAAAAAACTGAAAATGCTATGGATAATTACCACCCAGTTGTACAATATATATATACGCAAAAAGATAAAAACAATGTTCCACAAAAAAGTATCATCGTTTCTAAATACAACAACGGAGAGTTAACAAAAGTAGTTGTTCTAGATTTTTCTAAACAACTTTATCAAGATTTACACGGGTTATCTCATATCTACATCGCAAAAACCGGTAAAGTTATGAACAATTACTGGGAATTGTACGATATCAGAGTTTACAAAGTCTCAGATGACGGAATTTACACAGATGTTTCTCACCTTGATTCTATGAAAATTCTTGAAGGACAAGATTCAAAAGACGCTGAAACATTGATTGTTAACTCAACAAAAAGAGATAGAGAATTTACAAACGGCGAACTTAGAAGATATATCCAACTTTTGAAAAAAGAAGATTTGGACGAAAACTACAGATTTATGTTAAATAAATACTTCCAAAGATTTTTCCACCCATTTGTTTGTATATTATTAGCGGTTATGGGTTCACTTTTAGGGTTCTCAAAACCAAGAGAACAAAGACTTGTTGGTTTTACAATCGCAATTGGTTGTATATTTGTTTACTACATTACACTGCCATTCTTTGATTTACTTGCAGAAAAAGGTGTTTTACACCCACTATTAACAGCAGGAATTCCGCCAATTGCATTCTTGTTTGCAATTTTCCAATTCTACAAATCTAAGGATTTATAATTTATGAAAAAACTATTTTTAATTTTATTAATTGCATTTGTGCAACTACCTGTTTTTGCACAAGATATTAGAGTTTCAGAAGATAATGGAATGTATCACATTGTATTATCAGGGAATAAAATTAAAAAGAAAATAGAATTTGTACAAAGCGATAAACTTATTACAAACCAATGTATACACCAAAGATATAACTCCAGATTAACAATAAATACAGGCTTTTTTGACCTTAAAAACCAAAAAACAATTTCATATATTGTAAATGATAAAAAAATTATTGCAGACCCAACAGAAAACTCTTCTTTGATGAACAGTAAAGAACTTCAACCATATATGGATAAAATTTTAAACCGTTCAGAACTAAGAATTTTAAAATGCGGAAGAAAATACAAGTATGATATTGCAAGACATAATGACCCAGTTTGTGATTGCTGTAAACTTATAGCTTCAGCACAAGGCGGACCTCAACTTTTGCCAGTTACAGACATTTACCAAACACTTGAAGACGAATTTTTCATAGTTAGAAAAAACGGTAAAGTAGTAAGACAATCAGCATCTGTATTGTTCAGAGCGGCAAGAACAGTTGTAGGCATAAAAGATAATAACTTGCACATTCTAATTTTTACAAACAATGCTCGAAAAACAATCCCAGAAGTTGCCATTATCTGTAGAAATTTAGGTTTTGAAAAAGCTATGGCATTTGATGGTGGAAGTTCAACATCTCTAGACTACGAAAATATCCACGTAATTTCAACTCAATACACAGGCGATACTGGTCGTAGACTAAAATCATTTATGATAGTAAATAAATAAGACAAAAAGAGGGCGAAGCCAAAGGCTTCGCCCTCTTTTTGTCTTAAAATTACATTTCAGTAAATTCAGCTTTTATCATACACAAATCTTCGTCAGTTGCTTTATTTTTCACGACAATTGTTGCAACTTTATCATCAAGTTGAACTTCTGATAAAATCACATTTCCAAACTGAATTTCTTTTTTAAATACCATATCTAATTTTTTAAGTTTATTTTTATCTTTAAATTCTTTTGGAAGAGCTTCAAATGCCCAAAGAATATAATTCATATTGTTTACGTGTTGATTTACGTCGATATCATCATATCTAACTTTGAATTCTTCAGTATAATCAATTCTTTCAAGGTTATGAATTTTTTCAAAACTCAAATCATCTTCTCTTTTTTCAACTTTATTAAACACTGGGAAGACCTCCTGTGGTGAAACCATTGATTTATCAGTAAAATTAACCAGTGCCCATTGAGAAATTACACGACCTAAAAGTTCATCATTTTCTTTGTTATAAATTTCAAAATCACGAGAAGCGAATAATCTATTTACACCTCTTGCCTCTGTTTTAATATGAAGATGTTCAATATGTTTTGGATAATTAGTAAATTCCATATGATATTTAAGCAAGAACCAACCTAAATTTCTTTTGACAACTACATCATAACCAAAACCACCGTCATCAGCAGCAAAAGTTGCTATATCTTGTAAAAAGTTTAATAGTGAAGAAGGCTTCAAAACCTTTTGATAATCCATTTCACTATATCTTACGTCAATATATCTTTCTCTAAAAAATACTGATGTCATATCTATCATAATAATATCTCCTTTTATAAAGTATTATAATACTCCTTCAAGATTTTTGTGTCAATTTCAATGTTTGGACTTTCGCAAACGACGACACCCTTAACATCAAAGGCTTTGAAAGCTTTCAACAAGTCTTTATAATTCATATCAGCATCTTCAAAATTTAAATGATGTTTTTCGCCTTTTACACCGTATGCAATACCTGCGATGTGAGCATGAAAATTCTCTAGGGCATAAGTACCAATTTCATTACCTATTTTTTCAAAAGCTTTGCAGAACTCGTCATACGTGTTAAACTCGCCATTAGAGCGCGCATGCAAGTGCGCAAAATCAACACAAGGCAAAACTTGCTCAAACTCGTTTGACATTCTTACAATTTCGTCCAAATCGCCCCACTGAGTGCCTTTTCCAGTAGTTTCTGGTCTTATCCAAATTTTATTATTTTTATCTAATTGTGAGAAAATTCTATCAAGCCCTGTGGCTACTGTGTTGTAAGTTTTTTCCTTATCATCACCCATATAATATGCAGCATGAAATACGATACTATAACCACCGAGTTCGTATGTAGTTTGAGCCGTTTCGACTATTCTTTTCACACTCGCATCAACTTTTTCTGGTTCTTTTGAATTAAGATTGATAAAAAATGGTGCGTGAGCTGTAAAAATAAAATTTTTATTATTTGCAGAAACAACTTCACGACTCTTATCAGAAATTCTAACACCTCGAACAAATTCTAATTCCAATCCGTCCAAGTTCATATCAGTTAGAACTTTTAAACCGTCCTCGTATGATGATTTTTTAGCGCTTGCAGGGATACCTGCTGTTAAAAAATTAAGTTTATCCATAATAATTATTTTCCTATAAATTCTTCGCCAACTTTTGGCTGAATAAGTTCAATAAATTTTTTAGAATTGCAAACAAAGAAGCTTCCAAATTGAATCATTGTAGGGATTACAAAGCCACCCTTGCAAGCAATAAAGATTTTGTTATTTTCAATTTTTGCAATTTGACCGAAAGGTAGGTTATGAGCTTTAAAGTCATAAGCCGTTTCAACCCAATAAACCTTAACATGAATACCTCTGAACATACAAGAAGCATTCAAGAATGGGTTTAATGCTCTTACAAAACGTTCGATTTCATCAGGTGATTTGCTAAAATCAATGAACAAATCTTCATCATCAATGCCATTACCCACCGGGAATTCACCTTCTGGTTGTTTAGTTCTATTCATAACTCCAAGTTCATAGTTTTGAAGAACCTCAACAAGCATATCTAAGCCCATAAAATTAGTTTTATTGAACAAAGTGCCCATTGTTTCGTTTGGGTTAATTTTGAAAGTTTTTTGTAAAAGAATATCGCCTGTATCAAAGCCTTCGTCCATAAGGTGAAGAGTTACACCTGATTCTTTCTCACCGTTCATAATTATTGCACTATAAGGATTTCCGCCTCTATATTTAGGCAACAAGGAAGGGTGAACATTTACAAAGCCGTCTTTTGGAATATCCAACATAACTTTTGGAATTTTATAGTTAAATGAACAAACGACTGCAATATCAATGTTCAAATCTCTCAATGTATTCAAAAAGTTTTCATCTTTCAAAGAGTCGTATTCAATAAAATTAAGATTTCTTGATAAAGCATTTTCTCTAAAAGCCTTGTAAGTATTATGGTTTTTCTTAGGACCAACAACACCTACAATATCAACACCTTCTCTTACAAGTCCGTCAAGGCAAACATAAGCCATATCCGGAATACCAACAAATAAAACTCTTTTCTTATACATAAAATTCACCACTAAATAATAAATTAAACTTCAACTTGAATTTTTGATTTAATCAAATCTTCAAGAATTTCTGCACAATCAGCAACATAATTTTTGCAATATACTCTGCGTTCTTGAGAACCTTTTTCAATCCCATGAGAAAGGACTTTACAGCAAGTAACCTTGTTATGTTCTCTAAATCTTTTTATAAACTCGTGAGCCATAAGTCTTGCATCATCTCTGTCAAAAATAGCACCGATAACAATTTGAGCACCTGCAACAGCCCCACATAAACAACCTACAGACATTCCGCCAGAAAATGGTGTTGCTACTTTAACCAAATCTTCTGAACAATAACCCTTATCTGCAGCAGCTTTAACAATGCTCTCTGAACATGAATACCAGTTATTAAAATTATCTAATGCAAGTTGTTTCATAAAATCTCCTAAAAGTTAAAAAGGCGAAAATCGCAAAAATTGCGATTTTCGCCACTAAAATTATACGCAAACTGAAGAATATTTTTCAGCTTTTTGTGAAATAGCTTCTGCCATATCTGTTTCTTCCCAAGGAACAGCAAGGTCAGTTCTACCCATATGACCGTAAGCAGCCAATTTTTGATAGAATTTACCACCATTTTTAGCAGGTAAACCTCTTAAATCAAATTTGTTGATAATTGCAACTGGTCTTAGGTCGAATAATTCGTTAACGATTTCAGAAATATCATCATCTGAAATTTTACCAGTACCAAATGTATCAACTAAGATTGACACAGGTTCTGCAACACCGATTGCATAAGCTAATTCAATTTCACATTTTTCTGCAATACCAGAAGCTACAACGTTTTTTGCAACATATCTTGCAGCATAAGCAGCAGAACGGTCAACTTTTGTTGGATCTTTACCAGAGAAAGCTCCGCCACCGTGTCTTGAATAACCACCGTATGTGTCAACGATAATTTTTCTACCTGTCAAGCCAGCATCACCTTGAGGTCCACCAATTACAAATCTACCAGAAGGATTAACTAAAATAACTGTGTTTTCATCTGGTTTAATAGCTTCTTTTTTGAATACGAAATCAATTACGTGTTCTCTGATATCACGATTGATTATTTCTTGAACTTTTTCGTTATTGCTTTCTGTGCCAATAACTGGGTCGTGTTGAGTTGAAATAAGAACAGTATGAATTCTTGCAGGTTTACCGTCTTTGTATTCAACAGTAACTTGAGATTTGCCGTCTGGTCTTAAATAATCAACAATACCTTTTTTTCTAACTCTTGATAATCTATAAGATAATTTGTGAGCCAAGCTAATTGGTAAAGGCATTAACTCAGGAGTTTCATTACACGCATAACCAAACATAATACCCTGGTCGCCAGCACCGATTTCTTCTGTTTTATTAGAAGATGTATCAGCATTGCTATTTCTTGATTCTAATGCTTTGTTTACACCACCTGCAATATCAGTTGATTGTTCGTCAATACTTGTTAGAACAGCGCATGTTTTGTAATCAAAACCACCACCGTTTTCGCCAACATAACCAATGTTTTTGATAGTATTTCTAACAACTTGTGGAATATCAACATAGCAGTCTGATGTTATTTCACCACAAACAAGCGCCATACCAGTTGTAACAGTAGTTTCTGCTGCTACACGAGAAGATGGGCTTTTTGTTAAAAACTCGTCTAAGATTGCGTCTGAAATTTGATCGCAAACCTTGTCAGGGTGTCCTTCTGTAACTGATTCAGAAGTAAATAAAAAGTTTTTTGATACCATAAATTTTCTCCTTAATTTATATTACGTCGGTAAGTTTTTTAATTCCAACCCGACACTACTTAACTATTGTAGATAGGTTTTCACAAATAAATTTGTTGGGTTAGAAAACCCAACCTACAGATAAAATTTTAAATCAAATACATACAAAAAGCAAATAAAGAGGATATGTTTTCTTTGATAAATTTTGTCATTATTTGGATTGCTTCACATTCGTTCGCAATGACAGAAAAAGGTATGGCTGCTCACTCTATCGCCCTCGCGTTACACTACGTTTC
This sequence comes from Methanobacteriaceae archaeon, assembly GCA_963602355.1. Classification (GTDB taxonomy): domain Bacteria; phylum Cyanobacteriota; class Vampirovibrionia; order Gastranaerophilales; family Gastranaerophilaceae; genus UBA791. The sequence goes on along the minus strand of CAVCIU010000030.1, from coordinate 11,702 downwards.
CTTTTATCCGTAAGGCATTAAATCGGATAAAATGCCTAACGGCTAAAAGTCAACTACGGAGACAGGCTCACAAGTTTCGCCCTAGCTCAACTGTTCGCTTTGTCAAACGGCTCTACAATTTCAAGTCTTCGCCCTCTGCTCACTCGCGCAAAATAAAAGGGTGTATAAATACACCCTAGAAATCCAACTATCACAAATCATAATATATGAAATCTTACTTATAGAGATTTACCCCAAATATCTGCAAATTTTGAGCCAGTATTTTGTACGTCAACTGACATTGTTACGTTGCTTGGAGTAAATACAAAAACCATATCTCCAACTTTTTGTGGTTTACCATTTAATGCGTGTGCTGCACCACATACAAAGTCGATTGTTCTTTGAGATTGATCTTTATCTAATAAATGTAGGTTTAATACTACAGTTTTTCTATCGATTAAATTTTGAACAATTGAACCAGCTTCACTGAAAGAATGAGGTTCAACAATAACTACTTCATAAGCACTTCTGTTAAAAGAAGGGTGAGAAACTACTTTAGATTCGTTTCTTCTTTCGTTTTTAGGAGCTTGAATTGGCATTGGTGCTAATGCTAAATTATCTTCTGTAGCATATTCTTCGCCATCTTCTACCATATCTGCAAAGATATCATCTCCATCTCTTGATTCAATACCTTGTGTTAAAAAGTCTACTATACCTCTAATTCCATCTGTAATTGCCACTAATCTGTCCTCCAATATGATTTAACTAAATAATTTTGTACCGATACGTACCCAAGTTGCGCCGTTTGCGACCGCGATGTCGTAATCATTGCTCATACCCATTGAAATATCATTTAGCTTCACTTCATATTTTTCTTCTAATTCCATTTGAAAATCTTTTACATCTTTGAACAATTCTGCAAGTTCTTGCCTATCTTGCGTAAGAGGTGCGATATTCATCAACCCTAAAACTTCTAAACCTTCTAAATCAATAATAGATTTAAAATCTTTTAAAAGCTCTTCCTTACTGAAACCGAACTTTTGTTCTTCGCCTGCGTTGTTCAACTGTAAAAACACTTTTTGCTTTTTGTGAGCTTTAATTGCCTCATCAGAAATGATTTGTGCAAGTTTTAAAGAATCTACTGAGTGAATGTAGTCAAAATTGTTTACCACTAACCTTACCTTGTTGGATTGAAGATGTCCTATAAAATGAAACGTCGAATTTTCTCTCACATCATCTGGAAGTTCATTAATTTTTCTGACTGCATCAACAGCTCTTGATTCTCCGAAGTGTCTCAAGCCTGCTTTGTACGCACTAAGCATTACATCTGTGTCGTAATACTTAGTAACTGCAATGATATTCACGGTATAAGGTACGATTTTTTCTTGTATTTGTAATAGATTGTTTTTAATTCTTTCAATCATAAGGGATACTTACTCCTACAAGAAATGTCCTTCTGAACATATATCGATTATACGATATTTTTCATGAGAGGACAATCATTTGTTTGTATGAGTTTTTTAGCTCATCATGTTATTTACCGAAAACCATGTCATGACATGGTTTTCGGCATGCCTAACCTACCAATTAATTTGGTTAATATTTCTTAACAATTCACTAAGAACCTAGATATGATAGAGTTTCCATTATGCTACTAGCTGTACTGAATACTCTAGAGTTAGCTTGGATAGCACGTTGAGCCAAAATCATATTTGATAATTCACGAGAAAGGTCAACATTTGAACCTTCCAAACCACCTGTTTGAATTTCACCTAAGCCCATTGAACCACCAACAGCATAAACTGTATCACCAGTGTTTGGACCAATTGACCATAAGTTGTTATTTTTAGAAACCAAACCAGCCTCGTTTGTTACTGTTGCAAGTTGTAGTACAAAACCTGATGTATCAGCAAGATTTTCATTTACATTAATTTTATCAGCACCACGAATTACAACACCGTTTGAAGTTGTATATTTCCATTCAAATGTATTATCATTTTGGTTCGCTTCAACAGTTAATTTATCACCATTTGAATATGCGGCTTCGATTGTACCGTCTGTACCAACAGAATAACTTTCAAGGTTAACAGCTTCACTTAAAGCTGCGATAGGTTCCACAGATACAGTATAATCAAGAATTTTTGATGTATAAGAGCCATCAGCTTCATCTTGTTCCGCAGATGCCAATCTTGTTGCTTCTAAGAAGTTTGATGTACCAGCAGCAAAATCTAACTGAGGCCAAGTATCGACGTCCTCTGTATCGTTAGTAACAAAATCAGCCCAACCATTACACTTAATTTCATATTCAACACCACTACCTGCTGCAGGTTGAGAAATGTATTCATTACCGTTAAATGCAACAGTACCATTTAAATCTGAATAAATAGGAGAACCTTTAACACCAGACCAATAGTAAGTATTCCCGTCTGGGCCTTGGAATGAATAGCATTCCACAGACTTCAAATCAACTGTTACATCTGATTTTTTAGCAATAGTAGTTTGATATTGAGGTTTTGTAGAGAATGTAATTGTACCTTCTGATGTATAATTTGCAACAATATGATCACTTAATGGATCGCCATTTGCATCAGTTGTTGAATTCAAAAGGGCATTAAATTTATTAATAAGTTGTTCAACATTACCTTCCAAATCATCTGAAGTAATTTCAAATTTTACAGTTTGTGTAAACTGGTCATTTGAGAATTTTACATAAAAATCACCAGCTGTAATACTTGAATCGTTCAAATCCTTAATTGTCGCAGCATTAAGTTTATTATTACCAGCTGTAGTAATTTTTACTGTTTGAGGAATATTAATTTTAGTTTGAGAAGCTGACGTATTATAAATTTGCGCAGCACCTAAAACATACATACCACTTTGCGTAACCATATTACCTTCAGCATCAAGAGTGAATGATCCGTCTCTTGTATAGAAGATTTCACCGCTTGAGTTCATTACTGTAAAGTAACCTCCACCAGAAATCATTAAGTCCTCTGATCTACCTGTTGCAACATAAGTACCTTCTGTAAAGTTTCTTACAATAGAACCTACTTCTACACCCATACCAATTTGTTTAGGGTTAATACCACCAGCGGTTTTTGTAGGAGATGTACCTGTTGTATATGTTTTTGAGAACAAGTTTTCAAATCTTGCATCTGCTGACTTGAATGCAGTTGTATTAATATTCGCAACGTTGTTTGACACAACACTGATTTGTGTTGTTGCGGCATTAATACCACTCATTGATGTATATAGTGCTTGCGACATTTTTCCTCCTCTATGTCTGTTTATATATTTTTAAATCTGGTTTTCTATTATATTTCTCTACGGCTTATTCATTACTACCACTGCTACCGCTATCTCCAGCATTATCTTTTACGGATGTAATATATGCAATCGAGTAATTTTTACCATTTACTTTTACCATACCTATTCCGCCATCAAATGATGCTTCTTCTACTTTACCAGTAATCTTTGTCTCACCAGTCTTATCTTCTGGGTCCATGATTGTTACTTCTTTACCCAACAAGCTCAATGTTTGAGTGATACCAGCTGATGTAGAATATGCATCTGCTAAACTACTTACAAGTGATGATAAGTTTTCAATTGCACTTTGTGTATTCTGTGCACTTTCTAAAGAAGAATACTGTGCCATTTGCGATAACCATTCTTCGTTTGATGTTGGTTCTGTCGGATCTTGATATTCCATTTGTTTTAACATCAATTTTAAGAACATATTTTTATCGGTCATATCATTTGATATACCATTTTTTGATTTATCTGCTGCTTCTGCAATTGCAGTAGCATTTTTAATACTTGTTATTTGATCTGTTACACTAGATACCATTTTCTCCTCCGCTTAGTCTTTCTAAACTTCTATATCCACATTCCCTGCGCCAACTGCAACTCGTTCTGGCTCAGACTCAAGCTCTACACCTTCGTCCATTGCCATTTCTGTATCAAGTTCCATTTCCTCTGTTGGCATTTCTAAATCGTTCATAGCATTTCTTGGTGAACTTTCATTTTCATATTGAGAACCTTGTTCTCCACCTCTCTCACCAGTGCCAGCGAAATCTTGTTGCGCTTGTTCTTGATTAAAACTTTCTCTACCAAAATCAAACTCAGAAGCTGTTTCGCTCGCTGATGCTACTTTAACACTTACATTGTTAACTGTTACACCTTGGTTTGCTAATGTTGATTTAAGACCGTCAATATTCTTTTCTAGCATATCTCTTACTTGAGCATTGTCTGTCAACATTTTAGCTTGTAAACCGTCTTTGCCTTTTGATAATTCGATTGTAATCTTACCTAGGCTTTCTGGTGTCAATTGCAATGTAATTTTTTGTTGTCCATTAATGTTTTTAGCCTGCATCTTATTATTGATTTGAGCTAAAATATCATTTTTAGAAATTTCTTTTGCTTCATCTTGTTGCATATTTTTTGTATCAACTAATTTTGAAAATTCTTTATTGTTTGCAATTTCAGAAGCATCTTTTTTACCGTTAATGCCGTTAACTGCTAATTTAGCAATATCTTCTTGTGCTGAACCTTGGAAGCCATTTGACAAATCAGAACCTGTTTCTGTATTTGTAATTGTCATATTCAAAGCTTCAAGTTTCGCATCGTCAAGACCGGCTTTTTCCATAACCTCTCTAAAGCTTGTTTTATTATCGTCTTGATTGTTTGTATTAACCGGTTTAACTTGTTCTGCAACTTCGTCAGTAGCATTTACTAAAACATCATTATCAACATTTGAAGTTTCGTTTGTCAAAGTATCAACTTCAACCTTCTTATTGTTATCATCTAAAAGTTGTTGTTTTAAATCGTCTTTTGTTGCGACTTTTCCGTCTGAATTTTCTTTTTCAATACTTCCAGCCTTCAAATCTTTTTCATTTGCAGTAGAATCTTTTACATTAGTCTTTGTATCCAAATTGTTTAATGTATTATCTGCTTTAACTTCTGTTTCTGTTGTTGTATCAACATTAACGTCAACTTTATTCATCTCATCTAAAGTATTTAGTGCAACTGTTTGTGCAACTTCTTCAGTTTCAGCATTTGCCAATGTATTTAAGTTTGCTAAATCTTCTGTTGTAGCTGATTCGTCAACTGTTGTATTTAACGCATCTAAAGTTGATTGATAATAAGCATTAATATACAAATCAGTTTCTGCTGTTGTATCTTCTGTTGCCATATCATCAACAAGTAATTGATTTAGAGCATCAATATCTTCTTGTGTCATTGATGCAATAACATCATCTTCACTTACTAATTCAATACTATTCAAATTTTCTGTATCAACAGAACTCATTTCTTCAGTAGAACCTGTTTCATTTGAATTTGTTACTGTGTTATCATCTGAGTCTTGAGATTTATCTCTCATTGCTCTTGAATTTTCTTGAGCATCTCTAAGTTGAGATTTTCTATCAACTGTTTGAGAATTGTTTGAAACATTATTATTGTTTCTATTGTTTGCAGAATTTCTATCCGTAACATTATTATTCTTATTATTAAAATCTCTTGTGTTTCTATCAGAAATATTATTATTTTTATTAGGATTGTTTAAATATTTATTATTATTGTTGTTATTAGCAAATCTATCATTTGCATTTGACAACACATCACCAAAAGTTTGACCATTTTTTGTATAAGACTCTTGGTAATTTTTTACAGCATTCTTAGCATAGCTTGATGTATCTGCTGTCATATTTAATAAATATGTATTTGTATTTTCTAATAATTCTTGTGCCATTAAATTTTTCTCTCGCCCTTACTAATTTACATTAGCTTTGTATCTGGTAGTTACTATGTCGTCGATTTCTTTCGCTTCTTGGTAATTTATGAAATCATTAAACTTCTTTTCTTCCTTTTCTTTTAGTTTTTCTAAAATCTTTACTTGCTTTAATGCTTCATTTACCTCATTTTGTTTTATCCTTAAAAGTTTTCGCCACTCTGAAATTATTTTTTCTTGGTTTCTTATGTCATCAAAGAGTTTTGCTATAAAACTTTTGTAGGTATAAATTCCTCCGATATCGATTTCACTGTTGTCGTAAATTCCATTAAGTTCAGTTGTTAATCTTTCTTGTTTTGCTTTTAAATCCTCAAGTCTTTCTATCTGAACATTTAATCTCTTTACGACTTGCGCCATCTCAAGACGTTTGTCTTCTAAAGTCTTTTCACGCATATTAAGTACCACTTGCAATCTAAATGCGAACTTTTTCAATTAACTTACCTCATTCCTTGCAAACAATACTTTGCTTATAATCACTTTACTAATAAATATGTAAATTCACATCATACATATAGTTGAAATCACTTTAATTAAAAATTAAAAAATCATACGTTTGATGGAGTGAGTGGAGATTAGTGAGTAGTGAATTGTGAGCTGGGAGTAGGATTACCAACATTGTCATTCTGAAGCGCGCTTGATGCTTGTTTAAAAGGTCTGGTATATTCAGAGTAACAAATGCTGTTTATAATTATCCATTAACAAACCTCAGATTCCGTATCAAGTACGGAATGACAAGAACTTTCGTATCTTGCTTTACAGTATTTTTAGATTGCTTCGCTTCGCTCGCAATGACAGTATTTTGTAAGTTGGGGTGTTCACCCCAACAAATCAAAGTAAACCCTCAACCGAGCTATGCCCACCTTCTCCCATCATTGGGAGAAGGGAATAATTCAATTCACTACTCACTATTTCCCCACAAACGCAAAGCGCGACCCTTTTACATAAAAGGGTCGCGCTTTGCGTTTGTTATTTCATTTTGGAGTAATTTCTTTCTACTATGCAGCTACTTCTAATTTTTTAGGTGCTACTGCTGTTTTTTCTACAACTGGTTTTGGAGTTTGTGTTTTTCTCATCTCAGCTGTGATAGATTTGATTAATTCTGGAATTGATTTACCTTCTTTATCAGCTTTTTCAATCTTGATTTCTGAGCTATCTGCTTTCTTTGCAATAATATCATTTACTTTTGCAAATACTTTTGCGAAATCTTTTTCTTCCTTACCGTTAATCATAACCTTCAATGGAGTTTCTAATGTTAAATCTTTCATTGAAATTCCGCCACCTGCTGCTTGTGAGTGTCCACCACCACCAAACAATGTTGCTGCAACTTGTGCCAAATTAGATTGACCACTTGATCTGAATGAGAAGCTATATGTGTTCTTATCAGCAATTTGTGAATTTGCGTTTAATTCGCCTTGTTTTTGGTTTTGTGTAATCAATACTGCTAATCTATCGTAATCATAAGGTGATTTGTATGTAGAATAAGCTTGTCCTTTTGCTGACATACCTTCAACATCTTCTTTTACACTACCTGGCATTTTTAATGATGTTAAGGCTTGTGAACTCTTGAATGCAGAATAAACATCGTTGAATTGAACCTTCTTATCTTGTTTTTGCGCTGCTTCAAAAACTTCTTGCATATCATCATAACTTACAGTTATCATACCTACACCTAAATCAGCATCCATAATTCTTCCCTTAACTGATTTTTCAAGAACCATATCTCTTGGTCCAGGAACGAATGTACCGTCAGCATTTTTAATTCTCTTATTTGGTAATTCGTAGTCTAGGTTTAATCTAATCCATTGTTTATCAATGCCACCGCCTACTTTTTCTAATTCGTTATACAACCATTTTGTCATACCTTCTGGTTTATAAGTTGGTCTTTCTGTTACTGGTTTTGCATAATCTTTAGAATCGTGTGATGCAACTTTATCAAATCTGCAAGTATCTGTTAATGTACCAGCTGAAACACCAGCTACGAATTGTTTTGCACTTTCTAATGAGTTTTTAAACATTTTACCTAACAAGCCTGCTTTATCTGCAATTGCTGTTACGATTTGTGTTGCTGCTGGAACTGTGTCAGCTACGCAGAATAAGTTATTTGCTTTAATCTTATCTAAGTCTAAACCTAATTTCTTTGATTCAGCTGCCCATTCACTTGCTCTGTGAGGGTGGTGGTCAATAAAGATTGTTTTATCTGCTGATTCAAAATATTTTTTGAAGTTTTTGCTTGTTCTTCCTGGAACTGGTGTATCTAACATAATTACTAAATCATATTTTTTAGCTTTTCCGTCAATAGCACCTACATCAAATGTTCTATCAGGATTTTTTAATCTTGTTTCTTCTTTTTGTAATTTTTTGATTTGTTCTTTCGCAGCATCAGAATCACTACGTTGTAACAATTCAATATTCTTTTCTAATTGATATACTGCAAATCCGTTATAAGGTCTTTTAATATTATCAACACCTGGTAATTTTGCGAAGTTATTAGGAATATCATCATCAATTGCCATATCAACGTTTCTTTCTGGATATGCGCCTTTGATTGCTGCTTGCATACCTAATACGCAACCAATTGTGTCGCCGTCTGGTTTGCAATGACCTAATACTAAAATGTTTTTATTTTTTGGATTATTGATTTCTTTTGCAATTGTATCAATTGCTGTTTTCAATTCTCTTACTTTACCTAAGCCTTTCTTTTGACCCTCGATATCGAACATTCTTTCTAAAACTTCTTTTGGTGAAGTTGGTTCTTCAAACATCGCAACTGATGATGCAATTGTTTTCTTATCAGAATCAATTAAGCTTGTAAATAAATCTTTTGTTTGTTGTTTAACATTTTCGTCTTTACCTACATATTTAAAAGCAACTTCCAAACCAACAGTAGGGAATGCACTATTTACACCACCGTTCACGTTTGTTAATTCAAATTTGAAGTTATCTTTTTCTGCAGGATTTGATTCAATTAATTTCGCAAATTTATTTGTTAAGGTTACAGGAACTGTACCAATGTTGCCGTAATCTTTATCATTAATATTTAAAACTTTATTTTTATAAATCTTTCCATCTTTTTCGTTTTCTTCAATATTTATTGAATAATCAAACTCTCTTCCTTCTTTCCAATCAGAAGCAGCTAATTTTACAACACTATCATCAACGGCATCTCTGCCACCTGCTGTACCAGCTTGATGTTTCATTACACCAGAAAGTTTAAAGTTTACAGCTGGAACTTCTCTAACAATAGGGTTTTTAAATTCACCACCAGTGAATGATACGTGTAAATTCTTACCTACACGATTGATATCAATAACTTTATCGTTCTTGATAGGATTTGAAGCTTCAAATGTATCTTTGATTTCTCCAAATTTTAAAGATTGATAATTATTAATCTTTTTATTATCTGCTACAGCTGGAATATTTGAATTTATAAATGGAACTATTTTCACTACCTACACACTCCTATATATTTATATAAAGTCCATGCTAATTAAATAATTGTCTTTATTTTGTGTATTTGTGAATTTATGTTACAAAATTAAAGAGGAACTCTGTTTCCAAAGTTCCTCTTTTCTATTTACTTATAAGATTTGTTCTTAACCTACCGATATAATTTATTTTCCTACCTTTTACACCGGTTGAAGTGTCTTGCTCATTCGCGCTAAGCTACTTCATTTAATCTTCTACCACCTTTGTGTCCGTGAGGTTTTTTACCGCCTTGTGGTTTATGACCTTGTTGAGCTTGTTGATTAGCTTCTGGTCTTCTACCACCTTTTGGTCCTTTAGGACCTCTTGAACCTTTACCGTCTTTTACAGCATTTGTTGCAGGTTGACCTTTTCTGATTTCTCTAACAACATCTGTGATGATTTCTGAAGTTGTTCTACCTTTTTGACCATCTTCTGCTAATGCAATTTCGATTTTTTTGCATTTGCCAGCTCTTTGTTCTGCTGGAATGTTGTTATCTTTCATGATTTCGTAGTTTTGTTTCAAGTCTTTGTAAACTTCTGCTGTATCTTCAACTACTTTACCATTAACTTTGATTACTAATGGTGTGCTGATTGTAACACCTGGAAGGTCTACTCTACCACCTGAAGCGCCACCGTGGCCACCACCACCGAACAAGTTAGCTAACAATTCTGCGTGGTTGCTCATTGCTGATGATCTGAATGATAATCTCAAACCGTTTTGTTTAGCAACATCTGAGTTTTCTGTAATGAAGTTTTCTTTCTTATCTTGGATTACTAAGATTGCAATTCTATCTGCATCATAAGGACCTTCATATGTTTGAGTTGCTCTTTCTGTTAATGTTTGAGCTTTTTGACCTTTAACTAATTTTTGTGATGTTTCTGATGGGTCAGATTTTAAGGCACCTAATGCTTCTGAATATTTGAAACCATTTTGAACATCTAATAATGTGATGTCTGGATCTTGTTCTAATGAAGCATTGAATACATCATACATTTGATCGTAATCAACTTCGATGATACCTAAGCCTAATTCTGGACTCATCTTTCTACCTTCCAAAGCGTAATTCAACATTTTATCACGAGGTGATGTTTTACCATTTACGCTGTCGCCACTTAATTTTTTATCAGGAACATCATATGCGATGTTTTCACGTAACCATTTTTTATCTACTGATTTATCTGTTTTTGATAATTGGTTTGTTAACCAAGTAGACATACCTTCTGGGAAGAAGTTTGGTCTTTGTTGTACTGGTAATGCTGAGTGATGTGGTAACAAGTTTGCTGTTCTTGTGAATGAACCTGTATCTGTTGATGTACCTGTGATTACACTTGCTACGAAGTTCTTAGCAGCTTTACCACCTTTTTCGAACATCTTACCTAAAACACCTGCTTTATCTGCAACGATTGTTACTAATTGAGTTGCTGCAGGAACTGCATCACATACTAATGCTAGACCGTTTTTATGGATTTTGTCCATATCCAACCCTGTTTCGTTTTTAGCATTTTGCCATTCTGAAATTCTGTGAGGGTGGTGGTCAATATAAATTTGTTTTTTACTACCTTCGATATAATCTTTGAACGCACCTGAGAATCTTGTTGGTGTTGGTACGTCTAATGTTACTACCAAATCATATTTTTTCTTTTCTTTTCCGTTTAAAGGATTTGCATCAAATAAGTTGTTTGGATCTTTTAATTCTGCTAAGTCTCTTTCTAAAACTTTAGATTGTTCTTTTGCAGTTGGTGTATTTAATGCGTTTAATACTTGTAAATTCTTTTCTAATGTTTGAATTTTTTCTGGATTGTAAGGTCTTTTTACATCTTCAATACCAGGCATTTTATCACGGAATAAACCAGGGATTTTATCATCTACTGCGCAATCGATTTCTCTGTCTGGATAAGCTGCTTTTAAAGCTTCTTTCATTGCGATTACTGAACCTAATGTATCACCATCTGGTTTGCAGTGTCCTAAAAGTAAAATTCTTTTATTTTCTGGATTGTTAATTTCATTTGCAATGTTATCAATTGCTGTTTTAACTTCTCTTACAGCACCTAAGCCGTTTTCTTTACCTTCTACATCAAATATTCTTTCTAAAACTTGTTTTGGTGATTTTTCTGGTTGATATACCATTACAGCTTTTGAAATTTTTGGATCATCTGAGTTTAATAAACCGTTGAATACATCTGCTGCTTCTTTTGCAACTTTCTTGTCGTTGCCGTTATATTTTAATACAGCTCTTAAACCAATTGTTGGAGCACCTTTTGATGTACCTGCGATTACGTTACCTAATTCAAATGAGTAATCTTGTTTGTTATTTTTTAATACTGGAAGTAAAACTTCTGCCATTTCTTTTGGAACTGAACCAATTTCACCAAATTTTGGGTGAGATAAGGCGATTGATTTACCCATACGAGTTTTTTCTTCTTTCCAAACTAATTTGTCGCCTTCTTTCCAGTTTGAATTAGCTAATTG
>CAVCIU010000029.1:0-20759 GCA_963602355.1 Methanobacteriaceae archaeon | reverse complement strand
ATATTAAATTTCTTAAATATATATTAATTTAGACATGAATAAAAAGCAAGTACTTTTTTTATTTTTTTTGAAAAAAATTTTTCATGTAAAAGCCTTCTATATCATGGGTTTTACATGGATATATATTTTATTATTTTTCTACTAATTTTTTAAAGTTTTCAAAGTCTTCCATTGTGTCAATACCTACTGGTTTTTCGTTTACAATTGAAGTTTTAATTCTCATACCCATTTGCAATGCTCTCAATTGTTCTAAGCTTTCTGATATTTCTAGAGGTGTTTGAGGAGAAGTTGTCATTGTTGTTAAAGCTTTTCTTGTATAACCGTAAATACCAATGTGTCCGTAGAATGGTGCTGGATTTTCTTTTCTTTCAAAAGGAATTTTTGAACGTGAGAAATACAAAGCAAAACCGTTATTGTCAATTACACATTTAACTAAATTAGGATTTTCAACTTCATTTTTATCTTCAATTGGTCTAATCAATGTTGAAATGTCTGCATTATGGTTTTTAACCCCGTCAATAACTGCTTCAATCATTTCTTGTTTAATCATAGGTTCATCACCTTGAAGATTAATAATATATTCAAAATCTTCGTGTCTATCAGCGACTTCTTTAATTCTATCACTACCGCATTTGTGTTCAGTTGATGTCATTTCAACTTCACCACCAAAAGCTTTTACTGCATCAAAAATTCTTTCATCGTCAGTTGCAACAATTACAACATCTGCACTTTTTACAGATTTTGCTTTTTCGTAAACCCATTGAATAATCGGTTTATCATTTACTTTTAATAAAGGTTTACCCTCTAATCTGCTAGAACCGTATCTTGCAGGAATAATTATAGCTGTTTTTGTCATTTCACACGTCCTTTTTATTAAATGATATTTGGGTTTCCACCCCAACCTACATATAGATTTTACATCAAAAAAAGAGGGCGAACACATTCTGTGTTCGCCCTCTTGAAAATTATCACCCGTTATTATGCGTTACAACCGCAAGAACAACAAGTTAAACCAAGTGCTTGTTTAGCTTCTTCTAAACGAACTTTGATACGTCCGTCTACTGCAATACCTTCACCTGTTTTTTCAGATACTAACAATGGGTTAATATCTAATTCATCGATGAATTTGTAATCAGAAACTAATTGAGATAATCTCAACAATGTTTCTTGGATTTGATCCATTTGAGCAGGTGTTGTACCTCTAGCACCTTGTAATAATTTGTATGCTTTAACTGATTTAATCATTTCATCAGCATCAACGTCAGTCAATGGAGCGATTCTGAAAGTTACGTCTTTCATAACTTCGATGAATACACCACCTAAGCCAAACATCATCATTGGGCCGTATTGAGGGTCAGTTGCGATACCGCAAACCATTTCTCTGTTACCTTTAACCATTTCTTGAATGATAACACCTTCAAGACCGTCTAAAAGACCTTTTTCTTCTAATTTAGAAAGTAAGTCTTTGTATTCAGCTCTTAATTGTTCTTCTGATTGAATGTTAACTCTTACACCGCCAACATCTGTTTTGTGAGAAGTTGTTTTAGAAGTCATTTTCATAACAACTGGGTAGCCGATTGAGTTACCTAATTGAGCAACTTCTTCTTCGTTTGTTGCGAAACCAGATTTACATACTCTGATACCGTAAGCATCTAATACATCGATAGATTCACGAGTTGTTAATTGAGCTCTGTCTTCTTTCAATGCAGCATACATAATTTTTTCAGCTCTTTCTCTGTCTACATCGTAGCAAGGGATTTTGCCTTCTGGTCTTTCAACCCATTTTCTTTGTTGGTCTAATCTCATGAAACCTTCAGCTGCTTCTTCAGCATACATAAAGAATGGCATGTTAACGTCCATATCTGATAATGCTGTGAAGAATTCTGATTTAGTCATGAATACACCGATAACTGGTTTTTCTGGGTGTTGAGCTTTGATTTCCATAACTGCTTTAGCAACATCGATATCTTTCAAACCTAAGAATGGTAAGTAGATAACCATAATCATATCAACATTTTCATCAGCGATAACTGTTTTTAATGTTTCTTTGTAGTGTTCGATTGGTGCTGATGCAATCATATCGATTGGGTTTTTAACAGAAGCTGCTGCTGGTAAGAAACTTCTTAATTTTTCTTTTGTTTCGTCTGTAATTTTAGCAATTTCCATACCGTATTCGCAAATAGCATCTGTAGCCATGATACCAGGACCACCTGAGTTAGTGATGATTGCTACTCTGTTTCCTTTTGGAATTGGACAGTTAGCAAATACTTTTGCTGTTGAGAATAAGTTTTTCAAAGAGTATTCTCTGATAACACCTGATTGAGCAAGTAATGCGTTAGCTGCTTTATCAGCACCAGCTAAAGAACCAGTGTGAGAAGAAGCTGCTGAAGCACCAGCTGCTGAACGACCAGCTTTTAAAGCTAGGATAGGTTTTTTCTTAGAAATTCTTGTAGCTAATTTTCTGAAGTTAGCTGGGTTTTGGATTGATTCCATGTATAACAAGATTTGTTCTACGTCTTTTTCATTTTCCCAGTATTCTAAAGCTGTTTCTGCGTTAACATCAGCTTGGTTACCGATTGAAATGAATTGAGCAAAACCTAAGTTTAAGTCTTTTAAGATGTTTAAGATACCGCCACCTAAAGCACCTGATTGAGAAACGAAACCAATGTTTCCTCTTTCTGGAAGTGATTCAGCGAAGCAACCGTCCATTCTAACTTCTGGATCAGTGTTTACAACACCTAAGCAGTTTGGACCTACACATCTCATGCCATAACCGTTTAATTTTTCAACTAATTGTTTTTCAAGTTCTGCACCTTCTTTACCAGTTTCTTTGAAACCAGCAGTGATGATACATACACCTTTGATACCTTTTTCGTTACATTGGTCAATTGTACCTAAAACGAATTTTGAGTTAACAACGATGATTGCTAAATCGATATCTTCAGGAACTTCATTTACGCTTGTATAAGCTTGTAAACCTTCAATGATACCACCTTTTGGGTTGATTGGGAAAATTTTACCATTGAAATTGTATTCTTGTAATCTTTTCATGATATCAGAACCAATTGTGTGTTCTTTTGTAGAAGCACCAACAACGGCAATTGATTTTGGTTTCATGATTTTGTCTAATAATTGTGCCATATTGTCCTACCTTCCTTTAATATATATATTTTATAACAATTATTTTTTAGTATCCTTTAAGCCATTGTCTAACTCTAAAATTAGCACCGGCTTGTTTTGCAATTTTTTCACATTCATCAACATCAACTTTGTAATCTTCAAAACCTACTACAACCGTTGCTGTTGTTGGAATATCGTTTTCAACACATTCTTTAATAAAGTTTTTTACACTTTCGTAAGCTTTTTCGTTTTTGCAACCGCTTATCTTCATGTAATCTTCATTTGTAGAAGCGTTCAAGCTAACAGACATTTCGTCAACTAGATTTTTCAATTCAGGAATTATGTCTTTGTGATTAATCAAGTTACCTTGACCGTTTGTGTTTATTCTTATTTTAATACCAGCATTTTTAGATTTCAAATATTTTGCTACTTCTTTTAACAAATTTAATTTAATAGTAGGTTCGCCGTATCCACAAAATACTACTTCCTTCATATTTGTGAAAGGTTTCAACTGCTCTTTAACCATGTCAAAAGTAACGTCTTCACTAGATAACCACAAATCATCACCTTTTATGGCATGTTCATTATCTCTAATACAGAAGACACAATTATTTGTACATTTATTCGTAAGATTAATGTATATTGTTTCGGGATTTTCTTGGGTAATAGAATAAACGTATTTATCTGACATTAAATTCCTTCTTTCGTGAGAATTATCACACAATCGTGATACTTTGTAAAGTAGGAGTTAGTGAGCAGTAAAGATTATTAGTTTGTCATTCCGGACTCCGATCCGGAATCTGAAGTCTTTGAATGTAAAAAGGTTCGTTTTTCAGATGCTGAATCAAGTTCAGCATGACATAAAAACAACATCTATTCACTACTCACTATCATTAAGAACTTGCACTTTAAAATTTTTCGTGCAATAATGAACATACGATTTTTGAGGTATAAACTTTTAATCGTTTATTGATAGCCTTATTGAAGTGAAAGAAAGAGATACTCCACACTACATGAGTAATTCTGAATTTAATTACAAATTTTTAAAAGAAAATGCTTCGGCAGGTAGCTGGCGAAGAGGTTATGAGTACTATACAAACAACATGGTGCTTGAAGCTTATCCTGAAAAGAATTTCTACAAAGGTAAAGTTAAAGGTAATTTCCAAGATGCGTATAGCACAGATTTAATTTTCAAAAAGAATAAAGTGGAAGCTCGTTGTAACTGTCCATTAAAAGAAGAATGGTGTAAACATGCCGTTGCAGTTGCAATAAAAGCTATCAACGACCATGCTTATGAGGATTGGCTAGAAACAAAATTTGGCATGGATTTTGATTATCCAGACGAAAATACAGCTCTAACAGAACCTCCAACTGGTAATTACATTTTTCACTTCAACCCAAAAAGAAAACCTAATTTCTTTTCAGTGCTTGTAATGTCTCGTTCTACAGGTAAGGTTGTAAGAGCAATTGAGCCTATTCTTATGGCATTAATGGAAGCTCAAAAAAATGACCCTAATTTTAAATTAAATAATTCTCAACTTGCAGAAGTTGAAATTTTCAAAAATTTACTAAAACTATCTCGCCAAGATAAAAAAGCTGGTTGGTACGACATTCCAATTGCAAAATGCGCACCAATATTCCCATTATTAGCTTTGGCTGATGAAGTTCTTGATGAAAGAACAAAACAAAGATTAAAATTCGTCAAAGATGAATGGAGAATTGTATTATCAGTAAATAGTTCAACTGCCGGTACAATTATGCTTGCATTATCATGGAAAAGACCAGATTCTGATGAAGAAATACCTTTTGAAGAGGTTAGATATTTTTCACGTCAAATCAAATGGGGCAGATACAAAAACATCATGTTCCCTACAAATGTTCCAATGAATGTTTTACCTCAAAACCTTCTTAAACAAACATTTACAGACTTAAAAGATGCAGAAGGCGGTAAATTTATTTACGAAGAACTACCAAAGTTACGTGAAAAAATTGATGTAGAAATTTCTGAAACAATTAGCAAGTTAATGCTTGAACAACGTCCGCCTAAAAACATTGTTACTTTAGGTATCGACTACGACCAATCATTAAAAGCATCTTTAGAATTTGAATACGACGGAGTTAGAGTTCCATTTTCTAAACAAGATAAATCTCCATACGTAACAATTAAAAAACCAGAAGAAGATTTAATCTACTGGGTTAAGAGAAATTTAGAACACGAATATCAAGCATATCAAATGCTTTTGGCATGTAAATTTGTTCCAATGCAAACAAACAACTTAGCATTAGAAAAAGAAGATGCAATCAATTTCTATAATTATTATATGAACAAAGCCGGCGACGGTTGGGTATTTGAAGAAAAAGACGACATGAGCTTCTTCAAAATTATGGAAGAGCCATTCAAAATGTGTGCAAAAATTGATTTTTCTGAAACAGAAAAAGACAGTTTTGTTATTAAATTATATGGTCAAGTTGGCGACGAAATTATCAACTTTGACGATATTTACGAAACAATTCAAAGCAATGAAAAATATGCAAGAATTAGAAGTTTAGGTTTTGTAGAATATCCTGCAGAAAACATTTATGCAATGATGAAATCCTTCAACTCATTTGACGCATACAGAAACAACGAAAACGAATTTGTTGTAAAAACATATCGTGCAGGCTTGGTAACAGAACTTAAAAACCAAAACTTTGAACTTGTAATGAGCAAAAAATTTGAAGAATTTTGGAATCAAATTTCAACCTTCTCAACAGGTGGCGATGTTGCATTACCAAAAGGCATTAACGCAACCTTCCGTGAATACCAACAAAAAGGTTTTGGCTGGTTATGGTTTATGTACAAATACGGCTTAAACGGTATTCTTGCTGATGATATGGGTCTTGGTAAAACTCTTCAAGCACTTGCATTAATTCAAAAAGCAAAAGAAGAAGACGGTAGCAAACCTGTTTTAGTAATTGCACCGACAACAGTTGTATTTAACTGGGAATCAGAAATTCA
Source organism: Methanobacteriaceae archaeon (assembly GCA_963602355.1). GTDB lineage: Bacteria > Cyanobacteriota > Vampirovibrionia > Gastranaerophilales > Gastranaerophilaceae > UBA791. The sequence continues at coordinate 14,641 of CAVCIU010000029.1, read as the reverse complement.
AAAATTCGCACCAACTTTAACATGCTTAAAACTTTCTGGTGTAGAAAGAAAGAATTTATTTGAAAAAATTCCCGAATATGACGTCGTAATCACAAGTTATGCACTTGTAAGACGTGATATCGAAGAATTACAAAAATACGAGTTTAGATATGTTATCTTAGATGAATCTCAAAACATCAAAAACGCAATGAGCCAAACAGCTCAATCAGTAAAACAATTAAAATCAGAACACAGATTAGCACTTTCTGGTACACCAATTGAAAACAGACTTGAAGAATTATGGTCTGTATTCGATTTCTTAATGCCAGGTTTCTTGTTCAATGTTGCTGAATTCAATTATAGATACGTTAATCCAATCATGGAAAGACAAGATAAGACAGTTGAAAAACGTCTTAAACTTCAAATCTTCCCATTCATCTTACGTCGTATGAAACGTGATGTTGCAAAAGACTTGCCAGATAAAGTTGAAAACATTGCATACTGTGAACTTACTCCAGAGCAAAAAGACTTCTATCTTGACGTTCTTGATAGCACAAAAGAAGAATTGTTCAAATCTATTGAGCAAAACGGTCTTGAAAAGAGCAGATTATCAATCTTCTCTGCATTGCTTAGATTACGTCAAATCTGTTGCCACCCTAGACTTTACGACAAAGAAAATGTTAAGGGCATGATTCCTTCAGGTAAATTTGAACACTTGAAAGGCATGTTAGAACAAATTATCTCAGAAGGACACAGAATATTATTATTCAGCCAATTCGTTGATATGTTAGATATTATCAAAGATTGGTTAGAACGTTCTGGAATTCCTTACGAATACTTGACTGGTAAAACAAAAGACAGACAAGGTGCTGTTGAAAGATTTAACTCTTCAACAAGTATTCCAATCTTCTTAATCAGCTTGAAAGCCGGTGGTACTGGTTTGAACTTAACAGGCGCAGATTACGTTATCCACTACGACCCATGGTGGAACCCTGCTGTTGAAGACCAAGCTACTGACCGTGCTTACCGTATCGGTCAAACTAAAAAAGTATTCGTTTATAGACTTATTACTAAAAATACTGTTGAAGAAAAAATTCAAAAACTTAAATCTATTAAACGTGATTTAGTTGATAACGTAATTTCAGTTGATAGAAACATCACTAAGTCATTAACTTTAGACGATATTAAAGAAATTTTCTCAGTTGATTAAAAATATTAAAAAATAAATTTATTTTCATGTTAAAATAATTCTAATAAATAAGGAACTGTACATGAGAATATTTGAGGTTAAAAATAACCTTGTAAAATTGTTTTTCGACGAAAATGAAAAACTGTTTTTAGCTGGATTCTTGATGATAAAAGACGCCAGACAGACTTATATTGCCCAAATCATGCACATTGAAGCAAATAAGCATGGAAATATTGCTATTGCTCGACTTATTTATAATGTTACTCCTGAAGGTAATTTGATTAACTTTGAAGGTACAGTTCCGTCTTCAAACAGTGTTATCGGATTGTTAAACTTGTCTGATATTGTAAAATTATTCGAGGGAGAAAATCCAATCACAATCGGTGAATTGGCACAAGGTAACGTTCCATTAAAACTTGATTTTAATTTTATTAGAAACAAACTTTTAATCCTTTGTGAAAATCAAGATAATCAAGACATAATGATTAGAAAATTAAACGACCAGGCTAAGTTGTTTAATAAAAGAACCGTTATTATTGATACAATGGGCACTTTCGACAAGACAGGAGGCACACTTATTGCAGGTAAAAACTTTAAACTACCTGTAAATTATGAAACTCTTGGCTTTATTTCTGAAAAAGGTATTGATTACAAAACACCTCGTTCTAAAGCTGTTATTCAAGAAACATTTTTAGAACTTCAATACTATGTTAAAACTATTGAAAGCCAATATATTCCAGTAAATAGTCTTGTTGATATTTTAGAAGAACAATACAAATCTTCTAAAATGTTAGAGCTTGTTTTGATTAAAAATGCATTGATTAAATATCAAGAAAAAGGTATTTTAGCTGATTCTAAGAAAGATTTCGTTGTTCTAAATAAAAGTTTGATAGAAAATTCAACTTCTATAATCGATTTATCAAACGTAGAAGAACAGGTTCAAAGAGAATACATTTCATTTATTTACAACAGAATTGCCAAAATGAACGAAGAAGTTATCGTATTCGTGAATATTTCTAACGGCAATTCTGACAAAAAATTATTAAAACAACTTTACTTCACAAAAAATGTAAACACAGTTACTACAATTCCTTATTCATATAAATATTTGAATGAACTAAAAAAACTTTCAAAAAACATGATTATGTTTACTCCAACGCTAATTCAAGACGATTTTGATTCATACAATACCTTCTTGAATAAGTTAGCAAAATGGGAATACATTGTTTACGGACAAGAAACACAATATTTGCCATTGATAGGTAGTCTAAAAACTGATAAAGGCATTTTTAACGACACAATCACTCCAAACGAAGCCGTAGAAAATGCTACATCAGTATTCTTTAAAGATAAGATGAAAGACCTTGTTCAAAAACAATACGACGAGGTTATCGGAAAAGAAAAAAGTGAAAAATTAAGAAATAGAGCTATTGAAAAGCATCAAATTCAAAATCAAGAAATGATGCAAAATCAAATGTATCAATTAAACCAAAAGCAAGGTATGGAGATGCCTTATACAGTTCCACAATACAATTTTCCTCCAACATATATGCAACAAATGGCGCAACAACAGGCACAAATGCAACCATATTTCTGCCCACCACAAATGCAGATGCCAATGCAACAAATGCCTTATCCTATGATGATGCAAGCACCACAGGCAATGCCTCAACCATATATGCAAATGCCTATGCCAATGCAACAATACCCTCAACAACAAATGTACAACCAACAAATGCCTCAACAAATGGTTGCACAACAACAAGCTCCTCAAAAAGAAGAGGTTAAAGAAAAAAGTGATGAGGAACTTGCAAAAGATTTTGATTTAGAACAATTAGACAAATTGTATTCAAATTCACCTGTAGAAAATGCTTTCAAAAACATTCAACTAAAACCTAAAAAAGAAGAAAAACCTGTTCAACAAGAAGAGGTAAAAGAGGTTGAAAAAGTTGAGGAAGAACCTGTTCAACAACAAACTCTTCAACCACAACAAGAAGTAAAACCAGTTGAAGTAGTTGAAGAAAAAGTTGAAGAAGTTCCTACAGTTGAACAACCACAAGTTATCAATGTTGAACCTCCTTCTGACGAATTGACAGAAGAAGATTTAGATATGATAAGTGAACTTGATGTTGAACTTCACGAAGCAAATGTTGAAGAACAAAGAGAACAAGAAAAGGCTTCTGAACCAATTATTCCAAAATATATTGATGACAAACCAGAAGAACCTTCTCTACCAGTATTCCCTCAACCAGAATTTCAATCTAACAAAAATACTGATTTTGAAAAAAATGACAGAGTTAGACACCCAAAATTCGGTGAAGGTGTAGTTGAAAAGGTTATTAATTACGGTAACAAGAAATTATGTTCAATCTATTTTGAAAAAGTTGGAAGAAGACTTCTTGAACCACATGTTTCAGAATTAGAAAAAATATAGGTTATAAAAAATTATGCTAAGTAATAAAGTCAAAACTAAAAAAGCTATTCATTGGGTTATAGAACTCGCTATTTGGTTTTTGATTTTTATAGCTTTAGCAAATGTTATTTTATTTTTGAAAGCAAAACACGACAAAGCTTATAACACTTACCAAATATTTATGCCAGACGTTGACGGTGTAATCGTTGGTTCTGCAGTTAATATGATGGGTGTTCCTGTTGGTTATGTCAATAGAGTTAAGATTATTGATAACGAAGTTTTTGTACAGTTCACCTTGAATAAAAAAGGCTTAGAATTACCAAAAGGCGCTATTGTTACCGTAGAATTTAGTGGACTTGGCGGTTCAAAATCGCTTGTAGTTTATCCACCAAATGACGATACTAAACGTGGCGAATCATATATTGTCGTGCAAGCGCCAAAAAGATTGGGCGATGCTGTTAGTTTGATTGATGATATGTTTGATAAAATCTCTTCAATCACCTACAGAATGTCATATTTTGGACAAGAAGTTTCTAAAAACAAAATCGAAACTTCTCCTTCAACTGAAAAAACAGATATGATGAAAGGATTGAAGGGTTTTGATAAAACTCTTGACCAAACTACAAAAAAGTTAGAAAATTTAGACAAAAATAAAAATAAGAATAAAAAAGGAGAATAGAATGGAAGATAAAAACGTAAGAGTTATTGAAAACCCAGTTATTTTTATTAACCTATGCAAAATGAGAGATAAAAATACTGATTCTCAAGGTGTAAGAATTGCAACAAGAAAAATCACTAGAGTTTTACTTTACGAAGCTGCAAAAAACTTACCACTTGTTGAAAAAGAAATCGAAACACCAGTTGTAAAAACAAAAGTTAAAACAGTTGAAGAAGATATTAATATTATCATTTCACCTATCTTGAGAGCTGGTCTAATCTTTACAGACGAAGCAATCGATATCTTGCCACAAGCATGTATTAGACACATCGGCATGTATAGAGACGAAAAAACTTTAAAACCAGTTTGGTATTATAATAAAGTTCCAATGGAAGCACCAAACCCAGAAAAATTCTATATCTATATTACAGACCCAATGCTTGCTACAGGTAACTCATTGCTAGAAGCTATTAAACTATACGCAGATAAAAATATTCCAATGGAAAATATTAAAGTTATTTGTATCATGGCTGCACCAGAAGGTATAAAAAATATCCATGCTAAATATCCAGATGTAGAAATTATCACTGCAACAGTAGATGAAGGCATTAATGAAAAAGGCTATATTATACCTGGTATGGGCGATGCAGGCGATAGAATATTTAATACATAATTAAAAACTTGATAAAAAAACTTTATTTGATAAGATAATATTGTTGATAAGGCAAGAGTCTTGTCAAATAAAGTTCAAATAAATGCGCGAGTAGCCCAGTTGAGCCGTTAAATCTTTTACGATTTGGCAAAGACTAGAGTAAAAGTTTAACAGAGTTAAATTAATAGCTCTATCCAACTGGAAGAAAGCGAAAAACAGAATAAATGCGCGAGTAGCCCAGTTGGATAGAGCGTTTGGCTACGAACCAAAAGGTCGCGAGTTCGAATCTTGCCTCGCGCGTTTTTTAAAAGAAGAGCTGTTAAGGCTCTTTTTTATTGTGAGTAGCCCAGTTGAAAAATTGCGTTTCACGCAATGATAGAGCGTTTGCTCCATTAAAACGATACTCAATCGTTTTAACGGAGTCCTTGAACCAAAAGGTCGCGAGTTCGAATCTTGCCTCGCGCGTTTTTTTAAAGAAGAGTCTTCGGACTCTTTTTTTATTGCAAGTAGCACAGTTGGAAAATTGAATTCATTTCAGACTATATACAACTACTGAAACTTTTTGTAAAACTTTTTTAACAAAATATCAAGTTTAAGCCTTTTTATCCGATAAGGCAAATATGCGTATCGGTAATATTACAAGTTCATTTAGCATAGGTTGCTCTATTGATGCAGAAGAAAAAGAAATTATGCGTCGATTATTGGCATACGGTATTCAACCAACAGGCAACAAGTCAGCTGATTTAGCAAAGCTACGTCAAATCGAAGAGCAAAAAGCTAAAACCGAAACAGTCGCATCAAATAAATTCTACACCGTTTCTTCTTCCGAAATGGAAAAAATGATTGAAAAAAGAAAAGGAGCAACAATTCTTAGTGATTACAACAAGATGATGATTAACCTTCGTTCATAAGTTTATCGTATTCACGTTTTATTTCTTGAATATCTTGCCACATAAGCCATTTAGTTGTAGGTCGATTTTACCAAACCAACAACGAATAGCCCAGTTAGAAAATTGCGATTAACAAAAAGTTAAATTATGTAAATAAAATCCATATATTTGTCAATTATTTTTATTCAAGAACATTATATCGTATGTTAGCACATTTAATAAAGGAGTAAACATGTATCCAAGTTTCAATATTGATGGCATAGGTAGCTTAAATAATTCTAATCATTCAGAAGAACTTCAACCAAAAAAAGAAGAAAATCCTAAAGATATTGATATTTTCTCAAATGCTAAATTTACTCAAGTTGAAGATAAAAATAGCATAACTGAATTTATAAATACTCGTAAAAAAGCTGCTGAAGATGCATCTAAAAAAACTCTATCACATATAGATAGAGTTAAGCAGTATATTAAACAAGGATATTCTTATGCCAAAGCAATTGAACTTGCCGAAAAAGACGAAGGCGGTGAAGTAAACAGAAAAAATCTTGTAAAAAGACTTGAAGATCAAGGTTATGATAAAGAAACAGCAGAAAAAATGATTCCAAAAAATATAGATGAAAGAATAAATCACACAAGAAAGCTGGGAAAAGCTCAAGGTGAAGCAAAAAATAAGCAATTAGAAAACTCTTTGAATAATATGCATAAATCAAAGTTTCCTACTTATAATAAGAATTATGTAAATTACGAAGATGTAGCAGAATAAAAACAAAATAAAAAATAGGAATAAATTATATTCCTATTTTTTTTTACTTTTTATTTTTATTTTTATTTTATAATTTATCGTATTCACGTTTTATTTCTTGAATATCTTGCCACATAAGCCATTTAGGGCTTCCTTTTTCACGTGAATCATTCCTCAACAAATATGATGGGTGAAAAATTGGCATAATTTTTGTATTCTCAAAGCCATACTTTTTGCCGTCAAACCATTTTCCTCTGACTCTTGTTATACCGCCAACATTTCCGAGAATAGATTGAACCGCAACACCACCACAAAGTAACATAATTTTCGGATTAATAATTCTAATTTGTCCGTCCAAAAACTCTTTACAAGCCTCTTTTTCTTTTGGCAAAGGATTTCTATTTTCAGGCGGGCGACATTTTATCGTATTACAGATATAAACATCTTTTTCTCTTGAAAGTCCAACGCAATTAAATATTTTATCCAAAAGTTGACCAGCTTTTCCGACAAAAGGTTTACCCTTAACATCTTCCCAATACCCAGGGGCTTCACCAATTAGCATAAGATTATGATTTGCCTTTCCGTCAGAAAAAACAACATTCGTGCGTGATTTTGCCAAAGAACATTTCTCACACTTCAAACATTTTGCTTTTATTTCAGCTAATTCTTTTTCCATATTTTTATTTTACATCAACCAATTTATTAATTAAAAATTAAATTTTTATCAAAAAGATTTTTTTAGTATAAAATATAATTACAGAAAAAAGAAAAGGGGTGCAAAATGTATCACGTTTATAAAAAAGAAAAAAATGTTTACGATGCAAAAGTTTTATTAGGTGATTACAAAGATTTGGACGAAGCTGATAAAAGAATTGAAGAAGAATTAGCAAAAGATCCAAACTTCAAATATTCATTAGAAGAAACAACAGGTCATGTTAATAACTACGGCGATTTAATCGTAGATATTATCGAAGAAAACTAAAAAGTTTAATTAACAACAAGGGCGAGGCTTTGAAAAAGCCTCGCCCTTGTTTGTTGTTTAAATTCTGTCTTGCTCGTTCGCATTAAACGGCAATTCCGAGTTTTGCTATCGTGATTTCATCACTGACGCAAAAGCTCTCCAGCCTCTGCTCACTCGCGCTCAGGAAGTAAAACTGAAATTGTTGCATTTTCGATATTTAGATATCTTTTTGCACAATCTTTCAAATCATCAATTGTGATGTGCTCTAAAACGTCTAAATAATCAGATACAAGTGCTAAATCATCACATACTGTCATGTAATAACCGATATTTTCACCAATTTCAGAAACTGTTTCTGCATTGTAAGCAAATTTAGATTTAGTCTTTTTAACAGCCTTTTTGAATTCTGCTTCTGTTATATCTTCTTTGATTTTTTCCAACTCGGCTTTAACTTCTTTTAAAGCTTCTTCTTTCTTTTCAGGTTTAAAATTACCTTGTACAAAGAAGTTTGTGCCATCTTTAAAGATATAGTGTTCAGCATTAATCATATTGAAAATAGGATTTTTAGGTTTTTCAATCAAGTTTTGATTTAATCTGCAACTTGAACCATCGCCTAAAATTATTGCTAACATATCAAGCATGATTGTATTTTTCAAATCTTTGGCAATTGGCCCAAGATATCCAAATATTAAAAATGCTGAATTGATGTGAGCTGTATTTTCAATATATTTTGTATGTTGAGTAGGTTTGTCAATTTCGTAATTTGGATTTTGGTAATTTTCTCTACCTTTCCAGTCAAATTCTTTGATAACCTTATTCAAAATTTCTTCGTGATCAAACTCACCTACAATAATAGTTGTAATATTATTTGGTGTGTAGTGAGTTTTGTAGTAATTCATAATAGCAGATTGAGGAACTTGTGAAATAATTTGGGCTGTTCCAATTACATCTCTTTTGTAAGGGTGAGATGTATACATATTATGATTTACTGTATTATAAACCTTTGTCCAAGGTTGGTCTTCACGCATTCTAATTTCTTCGATTACAACGTGTCTTTCACGTTTATCTTTTACGTTTTTATCGTTCAAATCAAATTCTGAACCAATTTCTTCTGGAGGAAGAGTTGGGTCAATCATCATATCAGCATGAAGTTCGATTGCTTCGTAAAAATCTTTATTTCCAACACCTTTTGGTAAAGTTACATAGTAAAACGTATAATCTTTCCAAGTTGCAGCATTTACAATAGCACCTTTTGCCTCAAGAATTCTATCAAAATCACCTGCTTTGTGTTTATGTGTTCCTTTGAACATCAAGTGTTCAAGAAAATGTGAAATACCGTTATTTTCGTCATTTTCGTTGATAGAACCTGTTTTAACCCAAGAGCTGATATTTACTAATCCGCCTTCTTTGTGAGCTAAAACGATTTTGTGTCCGTTGTCTTGTTCATAAACTTCTACATCTTGTGTCAAGAATGGGTATTTTACTAATGTTTTTTTCATATAAAATTTCCTCTTTTTTGTAATTATTATATATCAAATTGTTATTTTATTAAATCTTTTTTTACAAAAACATTGAAGGCTTGAGATTTTTCAAGTTTTCCTTTGTATATGAAATTATAAGGAAATGAATATTTTTTATAATTGTTATCATTAAAAACAATATTGTGTTCTTCAGTATTTAAAATTAGTATTTCTGGTTGTAAAAATAATTTGTTATTCATTTGGTAAGCAAAATATTCATAATAGCTTGTAGAAGTATTTGAATAAATATTTTTTTCAAAATAAGGATTTATTGCTACAGATAAAAAACCGATTGTAAAAATTTGAGAATTTTCTACATGATTTTCCTTTAAAAATAATGAAATATTTTTAGCTGGACAGTATGTATTTTTATAGTCTAAAATTGAAGTTTGAATTGACCAATTGATTTGTATAATAAAGATTACACTCAAAATAAACTTTAGAGCTAAATTTTTAGTTAAAATTTTTGTACGTTTTTCATAATCTACACAAAATATGAACATAAGTGAAAGAAAAACAATTCCAGCATGCCAAGGAGCATGGTAAAAAAATGAAACACTTATTAAAAGAGGAAAGGTTAAGCAAAAATAGAAAAGTGAATCTTTAAAATTTTTGTAAAATAAAAATGGTAATATCACATACAATATTCCAGAAAATACAGTAGTTAAAAATGTTTCGGAGTTAGTGAATATAGCTGAACCAAAAATATTTAAAATTTCTTTGAGATTCAATCTGGAAATATCATAAAATTGCGAAATATCATAATTATTTACAGGAGATAGCATTAAGAAATTAAATAACAATACAAAACATATAATAACTAAAATAGAAACAACTGTTTTTTTATCAGTCTGAAATTGTTTTTTTATTATTAATTCACCAAAGTAAAATAATAGTACGCAGCCAGCAAGTATTTGAGTATATAAACAAATATTTAACAATAAAATTATTGGAATAATAAATTTAAAAGGTGATTTAAACCTGTCTTTCCATAAATATGCAAGAAACATTAATACTGGAAAAATTAAACAATAACTTCTTGCAATAACAGAATATTGATAAAAAATGTAATATGTAAAAGGTATTAAAATTTTTGCAATTGTTGGAAATTTAATTTTAAAAAATAAAATATAAACTCCAATACTTGAAAATATCAGTGGAATTACAAAAATTTTTTCATAAGGCAATTTAAAGAAAATAAAAATTTTTAATACTAAATACCAAAGAATAGGGTGTCCTTCATATTTTAATCTTTGAGTAATAAGTTCAAAAATGCTACAATCTCTTGCCAGTAGCCAATGTTGGGCTTCATCTGCCCATGCCTCATGATGAAGACCTACAAAATACCCACAAATTATGAATAAAATTAGAAATATTGAATAAATAATAGTATTTTTATAAGTTTTTAAAATTTCCATTAAAACTAATTATAACAAAAATTTTAATTATAATGTATAATAAATATATGAATATTATAGATAAATTAAAAAACAAAGTAGTAGTTTCAGTTCAAGCAATGCCTAATGAGCCTTTATACAAAGAGGAATGTATGATTGCAATGATGCAATCAGTATTAAAAGGTGGTGCTGGTGGACTTAGAGTTGCTGGAGCTAGAGACGTAAAGAATGCAAAACAACTTACAGATGTACCAGTAATTGGGCTTACAAAACCTGATTCAATTCCTGCAAATTGGCAAGAAATAGTTTATATAACTCCAACTCTTAAAGAAGTTAAAGAACTTATTAGAGCTGGCGCTGATGTTGTAGCTTTTGACGGTACTTTGAGAAAAAGACCAAACTGTACAGTAGAAGAAATTATCAAATTCATAAAAACTCAAAACAGAGTTTCAATGGCTGATATTTCAACACTTGATGAAGGTATTGCCTGCGCTAATATGGGTGTTGATATATTATCCACAACACTTTCTGGCTACACTCAATACTCTCCACTAAAAAACAACGAACCTGATTTTGAATTATTAGAAAATCTTGTTAAAAACACTTCAAAACCAGTTGTTTTAGAAGGTAGAATTTGGAAACCAGAAGAGGTTACAAAAGCTTTTGAATTAGGAGCTCACTGCGTTGTAATCGGTTCTGCAATTACACGACCACAATTAATTACAAAAAGATTTATACAAAGATAAGAATAGAGGAAAAATGAAAGCACTTGCAATAGATGTTGGTGGCACAAAGATTTATGCCACAATTGTTGACGAAAAAGGTAATATTATTGCTGATATTGAAAAATATCCAACACCTTATGATTTACAAAAAATTGAAGAAATTTTTAGAGAAATCATATCTAAACACGAAGATAATGTCGATGTTATTGCATTTTCAACTGCAGGCGCAGTAAACCTTGATTGCACTAGAATTAACAGTTCTACAGGTAATCTTGTAAAAGGTTACAGCGATTTTGATTTCCAATCATTATCAACTAAAAAAAGAGTTTACGTAGAAAATGATGCAAACTGTGCAGCTTGGGCAGAACACGAAATTGGCGCCTCAAAAGGTATGCCAAATGCTATTATGATAACACTTGGGACAGGTGTTGGTGGCGGAATTATCATAAACAACAAATTATTCAAAGGTAAATCTGGCGCGGCTGGCGAAATGCACTTTAAAATGTATCCGGACAAACGTAGAAAATGTACTTGTGGTGCTTACGATTGCTTTGAAGCATACGCATCTGGTACAGGTTTGAAAAAAACAGGTGAAGAAATTTCTAAAAACCCTAATATAACAACGTATGACATTGTTGAAGGAATGCAAAAAGGCGACAAATTAATGACAGAAATCTTCAACAAATGGCAAGACCACATTCTAGCTGGGTTAATCGGGTTGACTGATTTATTTGACCCTGATTGTATTGTATTATCAGGTTCTATGGCTCAATTTGTTGACACTGATTATCTTGAACAAAAAACTAATGAGGAAATTATCGTTCAACCAACAAAAGTTTTGAAAGCTACAGCAGGTAACTATGCCGGTATGATTGGTGCTGGCTTGTTGGCTTTAGGAGCTATTAATGGGTAAAGCTTTTAAAAGAGGAATGAACAAAAGTCGTAATAATCAATTTGAAACAATGTCAAGAGAAGAAGCCGTAAAAAAAGCTGTTAAATCATTAAAAAAACACGACGTTGACGAAGATTTGATAACACTTTTTGGTCTATCTTCTGAAGAACTTTTAGAAGCAGGGGCTTCTTACGAAGAAGTTAAAGGTATTGAAGGTATTTTGAATGACTAAAATGTTTTCAAAAATTTGGTTTTGGTTAGAAAACTCAAGACTATTTACTATTCCTATGTCTGTTTTTTCTTGGCTTGTAGTTTTCACTTACGCATTTTTTCACGGCGGAAATATTCTAAATGGTATTCTAGCGCTAATTGGTATCTGTTGCGGACAATTAGCAACAAATCTTTTTGACGATTATGTTGATTATAAAGTTTTGACTAAAAAAGGAACACTTCACAAACAAACAAAATCAAAATGTAGATATATAACAGAAGGAAAAGCAACACTAAATGATGTTTTCAATGTTGTTTGTATATATTGCGCAATTGCAATAGCTATCGGATTTTACTTATTTTTAAATACAGGTTTTCCAGTAATAATTTTTGCAATTTTAGGAGGAATTTTCGTACTAACTTATGCAAAATGGTCAAGCTCAGGACTTGGTGAATTGGCAGTAGGACTAGTTTTTGGACCAATTCTTTTTGGCGGAGTTTACTGGGTAATGACTCAAACCTTTAGTCAAGATGTTTTTCTTTTAAGCGTTATTCACGTAATGTTCACAATTGGATTACTTTACACAAACGCTCTTTTAGATTTTGACGGAGACCAAGCATCACATAAACCAACTCTTTGCCAAAAATTTAAAAACAAAGAAAATGCACTTGCAGGCTTTGGTATTATTTATGGAATTGGTTATGGATTACTTATTTATAATGTATTTTCAGGCTTTTTCTCAGCTTTTTATATAATCGCTCTTTTAACAACACCTCTTGCAGTAGAATTAATAAATTCAATATCATTGTTTAATAAAGACAAAAATTCTATCCCCCACAAAAGATTTTGGGATAAACCTTTTGAACATTGGGACGAAATAAAAAACACAGATATTGCAGGTTTTAGATTTAGAATGTATCAAGCAAGAAATTTACAAATGTATTTTTCAATTTTTCTAAGTATAGCAATAATTTTACAATATAAATTGTGGTATTAATATTGACAAAGTGTTTGTTATAAAAGATAGAATTAGATAAAAAGAAGAGGCGAAGCCAGCGGCTTCGCCTCTTCTTTTTATTTTTTATTGTTTACGTTTTAAGTAATCTTCAATAAATCCTGTATTAAATTCACCAGTTTGGAAAATTTCATCTTCCACAATATCTAAGTGGAATGGAATTGTTGTTTTTATACCAGTGATAACGTATTCTTTCAAAGCTTGATACATTCTTCTTCTAGCTTCGTTTCTTGTTTGACCCCAGCATATTAATTTACCGATAAGTGAGTCGTAATATGGTGGAATTACGTATCCTGGGTAAACATGTGAATCAACTCTTATACAGAAACCTCCAGGAGCAACATAGCCTTCAATCTTACCTGGACATGGCATAAAGTTTCTATCTGGATCTTCTGCGTTAATTCTACATTCAATAGCATGACCTGCTAAGTGAATATCTTTTTGAGAATATTCAAGTTCTTCACCAGCAGCAACTTTAATTTGTTGTCTCACGATATCAACTCTTGAAATCATTTCTGTAACACCGTGTTCTACTTGAATACGAGTATTCATTTCCATGAAATACCATTTTCCGTCATCATCAAGTAAGAATTCGCAAGTACCAACACCTTCATAGTTAATAGCTTTTGCAGCTCTTACTGCTGCTTCACCCATTTCTTTTCTTGTTTTTTCATCAATAACAGGAGATGGAGCTTCTTCTATTAATTTTTGGTGTCTTCTTTGGATAGAACAATCTCTTTCACCTAAGTGAATAACATTGCCGTATCTATCACCAATGATTTGAACTTCAATGTGTCTTGGGTTTTCCAAGAATTTTTCTGCATAAACATCTGGATTACCAAAGTAATTTTGTGCTTCTTGTTGGCAAATATTCATCAATTCTGGTAATTCTTCGGCATTTCTAGCTACTCTCATAGCTTTACCACCGCCACCAGCCGTAGCTTTAATAATGATTGGATATCCAACTTTCTTAGCAAAATCTAATGCTTCTTGAATTGAATGTAAAATGCCAGTACCTGGAGTAACAGGGACATTGTTTTCAATCATTGTTTTTCTAGCATTTGCTTTATCACCCATTAATCTCATAGTATCACCGCTAGGACCAATAAATTTAATATGATGTTGGTCGCAGATATCTACAAAATCTGGTCTTTCTGATAAGAAACCGTATCCAGGGTGGATAGCATCAGCACCAGAAACAACAGCAGCAGAAATAATTGCTGGAATATTTAAGTAACTTTTTGAAGGTTCGTTTGGGCCGATGCAATAGGCATCAGTAGCCAATCTTACGTGTAATGAATTAGCATCTGCTTCTGAGTAAATTGCAACTGTTGCAATACCCAATTCTCTACACGCACGAATAACTCTAACCGCAATTTCACCACGGTTTGCAACTA
>CAVCIU010000028.1:0-20969 GCA_963602355.1 Methanobacteriaceae archaeon | reverse complement strand
TAAATCGTTCGTCTGGAACATCTTTTGTCGGTCTAATGATTTTAAAATTTTATCCCGATTTTCTAAAAGATTGTCAAAAATATATAAACGGCGAAATCATCACTGTTACCGGTACAAACGGCAAAACTACAACATCAAGCATAATTACTCAAATCCTTGAAATCTCTGGCAAAACCCCTATTCACAACGCAAAAGGTGCAAATATGTTAACAGGTATCGTCAATGTTTGTGCTCGTACAATCAGACCTTTCAAGCGCTTTGACTGTGCAGTCTTTGAATCAGATGAAGCATATTTATCAAAATTATACGATTTTATAAAAGCTGATTATCTTTTAGTTACAAACCTTTTCCGTGATCAACTTGACCGATATGGTGAGCTTGATACAACTGCTAAAAAAATTCAAGAAGCAATCGACAAAAACCCTAATTTAAAACTTATCCTAAATGCAGACGACCCATTAGTGGCAAATTTTAAAACTAATCACAACACGGTTTTCTTTGGGTTTGAAGATGTTGAATTTGCAGGCGAAACATACACCTCAAAAGCGCCTTCAGAACTTTTCCATTGCAAATGCGGTAATGTCTTAAAATACAACAAACGTTTCTTTGCTCATGAAGGTCATTATTATTGTGATTGCGGTTATTCAAGACCTCAGCCAAATTACAGTGCAAAAGCAACAATCTACGATGACAAAATAGGTTTAGAAATCAAACACGAAGACAAAATATACAATTTTGAATTTAATTCAATAGGTTTATACAACGCATACAATGCTCTAGGTGCAATCGCTCTATGTCTTGAATTTGGCATTGACACAGAATGTATTCAACAAGCACTTTCTGGTTACAAAACAATCTTTGGTCGTGCTGAAAAAACAGTCTTAAATGGGCACGACACCTTAATTCAGCTTATCAAAAATCCAACTGGTGCAAGTGAAGTCTTAAAAACAGTCAACAAAAATTCAAATTTATTAATAGCAATAAACGACAACTATGCTGACGGTCGAGATGTATCTTGGCTTTGGGATGCTGAATTTGAAGCATTATCAGATATACAAAAAGATATTATCGTTTCTGGCATTAGAGCAAACGATATGGCTCTAAGATTAAAATATGCAGGTATTCCAGAAGATAAAATTAAAGTGATTACACCTTTAAAAGATGCAATTGAATATATTTCTACAAAAACTGAGCAAGGTAGCAGTATCACGATTTTACCTACATACACAGTTCTTTTAGAAATGAACAAACGAGGAAAATAATGAAATTAGGTATAAATATAAACTACATAGCAAGTCTTAGAAACGCAATGGGCGGGGCTGAACCGGATTTAATCAGAAGTACACGTTTATGTGAACATTCTGCCGCTCAAGCTATTTCTGTATACTATGACGGTCTGGATTCAAATGTTACAAAATCAGATATCTTAGCTATGAAAAGAGTCTTAAAATGTCCATTAATAATGATGATTGAGATGAACGAAAAATCCCAAAAACTTGCCATTGAAGTTAAGCCTGATATGGTGTTTATAGTTCCTGAAAAAATGGGCTATGACGATTTAAAAATGGGTTACAACGTTGAAAAAAATATCGAAAAAGTTAACGAGTTCTTAATTCCTCTTCTATATGCAGGAATTAATGCGGGCGTTTTTGTAGAACCAAAATTAGGTCAAATCACTGCTGCATACAAAGCTGGTGCCAAATGTGTAGAAATTAATGCACGCAAGTTCTCAGAAACCTTCGCACAAAACCCAATGGATACAAAAGAATTTATTACTTTAAAAGAAGCCGTTGTTTATGCGAAAACAATGGGAATGGACGTTAACATCTCTGGCGGTATAAATTACAAATCAATTGAAATGATTAGAGAAATCCCGACTGTAAAATTCGTAAATGTTGGTCATAGTATAATTACAAAGGCTATTTTTGACGGTTTGACAAGTGCCGTTAAGCAAATGTTGTTTTTAGTTGAAAATAAGGATTAAAATATAAATGAAAACAGAAAAAGAAGTTATTGAAGAAATGCAAAAAGTTTGCGAACAAATGGTTGCAGACGATATTGAAGAAAATCCAGATTGCGCAGATGAATACTTTACTTGCGCTGCTTGTGGTGAATATAAAAGCCTAGCCGGTTCAATCAGATATGGTGAATACAGACTTTGCAATGACTGCGTTTTGCTTGCAGAAGTTAGTTTTGAACTAAAGAAAATTAAAGATATTCAAGAGTTAATCGACAAAATGGAAGATAAACGCTTAGAATCTCAATGTGAGTTTATTAAAAAAGACCAAAAAGCCGTTGAAAATTAAGACAATTAAAAATATTTTTTTAAACTTTAAACTGTTTCTTTTTCGCCTTTTTCCATCATGTTTCTAAAAATAGCCATAATTTTATCACTTTGCATTGGTGCAATTTCTGTGATGTCTAGTTCGTCTGTATCAAGATTTGTTATTTTTCTTGTGTCTTCAGCATCACTAGTTTCTTTTTGAGAAAAATCTGTAGAGTCTTCATTTTCTTCTGGCACTTCTTCAGTTTCCTTTATTGCCTTTTTCTTTCCTAATGCCTCTTCGATTTCTTCCTTTGTAACTTTGCCGTCGCCGTCTAAATCATATTTACATTTTTGTTTATTAATGGCTTTTTTTAGTTCCGATAATCCAGAGTTTTCTTCACTATTTGATATTGATGTTTCTAAAGTTTTATCAAAATTAATTCCACTGTCATTAGCAGTACGAGATTTTGAATTCATACTTCCTAAATGTAATTTGGAACTTTCTGTTGATGTTTCTATTCCAATCATATTTTACCTCTATTAAATCAAGACTAGTTATCTCATGATTATAAGAGGTTTTAATTTGTTTTTAATCCTATACTTAACGTAATTATTATATTTCACCGTTTAGTTTTTCCAGCAAGTCTTTATCCATCAATGCAAGGTATTCTTTGTAGTTATTTTTTCTATCTTGATTTTTTGTTGGGTGAAGCAATGCTTCTGTTAATTTACCCTTTTTATGGTTTGCTTTATAGCCATAGTAAAGAGTATTACTATCCATATTCGCAGTATATTGAACACCTACAATATAATCATTTGTTTTTAAGTCATATTTTTTCGCAACGGGTCTATTCATCAAAGTAAAAGTACTCAACAATCCTACTTTTATCAGATTTATCAAGTTCGTTTTTGAAAACATTTTCATATCTGGTATAAAATATGGTTTTTCATATTGAGTTCTGATATAAGGAATGTCGTATTTCTTTGCTAATCTACAAACGATTTTGAACAAGTTTGGAATAGCGTGCATATGAACGTGTGAATCGATATGTTCTGGTTTAAAATGTTTTAGAGCTTCTTCAATTTGAAGTCTATATTCTTCTTCAACTTCTTCTAAGAATTCTTTATCAAAGGAATTCTTTAAAACATATCCAAAGCTATTATGAAATTCGCCGTTTTTATCATAAAGTTTTGAATTAGGTTTTAAGTCCTTTTTCATAGTATTAAATTCATAAATATTCAAATGTAACCCTACTCTAAAATTAGGATTATCAAGTAGTTCTTGTAAAATATCATAATTGCAGTATGGAGTATTTACCATAACACTTGTACTTTTCAAAATGCCAAACTTAGAAGCTTCTAAGATAGCTTGATTGTTATCCTCTGAAATTCCATAGTCATCTGCATTTATGATATACATTAATTAACCTCTTTTTTCTTGAATGCAAAGTATTTGAATAAAACGTACGTACAAACAGATACGACAAATAATGATACAAACTGTGCGATATAAGCATTCTTTAGAATTGTTCTAACAAGTACTTCCAAAATGATTACATTTAGAACATAGCTAACGCCCCATGCAGAACAGCATTTGATATATTCTTCTAAATAGTTGCCTTTTGTACAGAATACGAAGAATTTTTGATTAAAATATGAAAATATAGAAGACAAAATCCATTGAAGAGCTAAACATAGTTGGTAATGAGCTTCTCCAATTATAAAAAGTGCGACTGCAAACATTGCGTAAGATACTGCAGCATTTATGCAACCTGCTATTACAAATCTTATTTTGTCGTCTATTGAAATATACTTGTCGTAAAATCTTTTCATTAATTCCATATACTAAGTGTAACACTAATATTAATTATGCCAAAAATGTTAAATTTACTTATCATTTTAATTAATATGTTCTCTTTTGTATTATGCTATATGTAAAGGGAGAAATTATATGGCTAAAGACACAAGACTTGCGATAGTAATACCTTGTTATAACGAAGAAGGTTTGATATTTTCAACTACAGATAGACTTATCGAACTAATGGACGATTTAATATCTAGAGAGAAAATCTCTCCAGAAAGTTATATTTATCTTGTTAATGATGGTTCAAAAGATAAAACTTGGTATGAAATTAGAGTTTCTTGTGAAAAATATAAAGGCAGAGTAAAAGCTGCTAAGTTCTCTCGCAATTTTGGTAATCAAAAAGCTCTACTTGCAGGCATGTTAGGCGCTTACAATATTGGTTGTGATGCAGTAGTTACTATTGATGCCGATTTACAACAAGATGAAACTAAAATTGAAGAATTTGTTGAAAAATACGATAACGGTTGCAAAGTCGTTTTCGGTGTTAGAAACGACAGAAAAACTGACGGCTTTATCAAAAAGACAACTGCTTTAGCTTTTTACAAATTAATGAATATTTTGGGTGTAAATATTATTAAAAATCACTCAGATTACCGTTTAGTTTCAAGAGAAGCTTTAGAAGTTTTATCAAGATTTGACGAAACTGATTTGTTCTTGAGAGGATTTTTCCACGAAATTGGGTTTAAAACAGATATCGTTAAATTTGATGTAAAACCTCGTGCAGTGGGAAGTTCAAAGTTTAATTTACTTTCTCTTACAGGTTTAGCAATCAATGGTATTACTTCATACAGTATCGTACCTTTAAAAATGATTTGCGTACTAGGTATTTTATCAATGTTATTTGGCTTTGTAACAGGTTTGGTTGCTATTTATTCAAAACTTGTGTTTAATGATTCGCCAAACGGTTGGGCTACAGCGATAATTTTGACATCATTCTTTGGTGGTATGCAATTATTCTGTTTAGGTATTGTTGGTGAATACTTAGGTCAAATCTTTAGAGAAGTTAAACACAGACCTAGATATTTAGTTGAAGAAGAAATTTTATAATATAAGGATAGTTTAAAATGATAGATTTTATAAAAAAACACCCAGAATTATTTACTATTTTAGGGTTGTTAGCTTTTTGTGGAATGATTTTCTTTTATGGAATTGGTTCGTATGCGTTGATGGACGTTGATGAAACACGTTATGTGTCAATGGCAAGAGATATGTTTCACTCAAAAGACTATATGACTTTGTATTTGAATGGTGCTTATTTCTTTGAAAAACCTCCTCTTTATTTTTGGTGTGAAGTTTTATCATTCTTAGGTTTTGGTGTTGTTAATGAATTTACTGCAAGAGTTCCAGTTGCTTTGTATGGTACTCTTTCAACTTTATTATTATATTTTGTTGGTAAAAAAGTTGTTTCAAGAAGATATGGTATTGTTTCAGCTTTGATTTTAGCAACAAGTGTTGAATTTTTGATTTTGGCTAAATATGCTATTCTTGATATTTTACTTGCAACGTGTGTTGAATTTGCTATTATGTCTGGATTTTTGACTTATTTTGTCAAAGAAGAAAATAAAAAATATTGTTGGTGGGCATTCTATTTCTTCTCTGGTTTAGCTGTTTTAGCTAAAGGTATTCCAGGATTTGCTTTGCCTTTCGGAACAATGTTTTTTGTCGCTATATTTACAAAAAGATTTAAAGAATTGTTCAGACCTCAATATTTGTTAGTAGGTTTTGTAATCTTTTTTGCAGTTGTTTTACCTTGGCACATTTTGATGTTAAATAAATATGATCCATTGTTCTTCAATGAATACGTTATGAAACACCATGTTCATAGATTTTTTGATTCAAGCGGAGTTAATAGAAAACAACCATTCTATTTCTTTGCGTTGACTATTCTTTGGGGCTTTTGTCCTTGGATATTATCAAGTCTTGCAATCTTGTGTTCAAAGATTAAAAAATTAAAAGATATCAATTTGAAATTTAATTTTGAAGAATTTACTAATTCTCAAAAATATATGTTATTGAACTTTATTGCGTTTGCATTAATTTTCTTGTTCTTTTCATCATCAAGTACAAAATTAGTTACATATATCGTTCCAATTTATTTTACTATGGCGAATATGTTGGCATTTGCTTGGGTTAAATACTTAGAAAATGGGGAATACGATAAACAAATAAATATAACAACTCACGTATGGTTTGGAATTTTGTTAGTAGCATCTATCGTTGCTATGTTTACACAATTCTTCTTACCAGAAAAGATTTATGCAAGCATTGTTTCTGTTAAATGGTTTACTATCGTATTGTTGTTTGTATTCGGCATAATTGGTATATTAGTTACTAAATTCAATAAAAAATATCTTGTGTTTGGAGCTCTTGTTGCTTTCATAACAGTTTTATCAGCATTCGGTATGGGTAGATATTTCAATTTAGATTACTCATTCGGTCAAAACGACTTGATGAAATATGCTAAATATGCTATTGATAATAATTTAAGCATTATTACTATTAATAATAATCCAAATAAATATTCATTAAATTATTATGGTCCAAAAAAGGTTAAATTTGGTCAATATGCCTCAATTCAAGATGCTTTCAACGATGGAGATTCAAATACAGTCTTTATTATTAGAAAAAAAGAATTGAAATATTATAAAGAAATACCAAATTATACAACTATATTTGAAGGTAAAAAGTATTTGTTAATCAAACCTTAAAGGATTACAAATCAGTAGGTCCAATAGGTTCAAAAGATTTGATTTTATCTTTTGTCTTTTGAATGTCTTGAGCTATCTTTGTAGCTTTTTTAGGATCTTTGCATTTTTTCAATTGAACATCAAGAACTAAAAGTCTTTCTTTTAGTTTTCTGATGTTTTGTTTATATTTTTCCCATTCCATGAAAAACCAACCTTCGTAACCACAGTCTTCTTGTGGTTTTTCGTAGAAATTTTTTATAAATTCCCCATTGCATTTTCCGCAATGAAGACATAATCTTTCAGGTCTGTTTTCAAAAATGTTTTCCATATATTCATTATATGGCACAAACTTATCTTTTTTATATTTTTGTAATATTTATTAACAAATTTATCTAAAATAGGCAATAACTCATGGTTTTGAGACTTTATATAAGTGTAGTGTTAGGTAGATAAAATTACATGCGTATGTATTAAGTATGTGATTAAAAAGGAAATATTATGTCAATCTCAGCAAGTGTTTCAAGTGCAGCTCAAAACATATCTCAGAATGCTCAAAATCTGGCTAAGAAAGCAAAAGGCTTAGATTTTGCAAAATATGCCGCCAAAGGTGTTGGTGTTGCTGGATTAGGCGCCGTGTTGTATGATGCTCATCAATATGGTAAAATTCAAGCTCGAACAAGTGGTAAGAACCAATTAGCAGAGTCTGCTTGTGATGCTTATATGGGTTCTACAACTTTAAATTCTACAAGTACTATTGATTCAAAATTACAAAACGCAAGATTAAGTGCCGAAATGAACGGTTCAATCTTCGGTGGAATAAGAAAAGGTTTTGCGCAAGCAAAAGGTTATATTAAAGGTGCAATAACATCATTAGCTGAAAATATTGTACCATTAGCTTTATCAGCTGCAACATTAGTTACAGGAGGTGCGGCTTCTAAAGTTTTAGGTGCAGCAACTGCTATTTATGGCGGGGTAAGAGCTGCAACAGTGGCATTTGGTATTGGTAAACCAAATCCTTTAAGCAAGTAAACTACAATTTATTATTAACCAATAAACTTAACTATCAAACTACAATTAAACGGTAGAGATTTTATTCTCTACCGTATTTTTAAGTTTAAACATTTTCCAAATATAAATCTATATCTTCTTTTGTGTTCATTTCCGTTACTGAAACTAAAACATTGTTATCATCAAGTTTTAAGCCTCCTAAAATACCAGCTGATTTTAAGTTGTTTAGGTATTCATCGCTATTTTTTGTTTCAATAACAAATTCGTTGAAGTAGTTTTTATTCAAAACTTTATAACTTTTTTCTTCAAGTTTTTTTGCTAATTCGTGAGCTGTTTCTGTAGAATACAAGCTCATATTATAAAAACCGTTTTCTCCAATAAGAGCAAGATATACAGTTGAACAAAGAGCTACAAGGGCTTGGTTTGAGCAAATGTTACTTGTTGCTTTTTCTCTTTTGATATGTTGTTCTCTTGTTTGAATAGTCAAGGTATAAGCGATTTTACCGTCTTTATCAAGAGTCTTCCCGCAAAGTCTACCAGCTAACTGTCTCATATATTTATCTTTTGTTGCGATAAAGCCTGCGTATGGACCGCCGAATGACATTGGAATCCCAAGTGTTTGAACATCACCTACTGCAATGTCTGCGTCATATTCTGCCGGTGTCTTTAACAATGCCAAAGCCATTGGGTTTGTTACCATTACAAGTAAACAATTTTCTGGTTTTGTGAAATTAGTTATTTCACCATAGAAATCAGGGTTTTGAACCATTACGCAAGCATATTCTGAACAATCTTCTGGAATTTTGTCAAAGTATTCAACTTCTATTTCTCCTGCGTGTGTATAAGTTTCTATAACCTTTTTGTATTCTGGGTTTAATTTGTTAGATACTAAAACTTTATTCTTTTTAGAAATTCTAACAGACATAAACAATGCTTCTGCACAAGCTGTTGCAACGTCATAGACTGATGCGTTACAAATATCCATACCTGTTAATTTGCAGATATATGATTGAAATTCATACATAACTTGTAATGTACCTTGAGAAATTTCTGGTTGGTACGGTGTATATGCAGTTAGGAATTCAAATCTTTCTGCAATTTGTGAAATTCCAGCCGGAATAAATCTGTTATAAACACCAGCACCTAAAAACGAGATATATTCTTTGTTTTTAGAGGCTATGTTTTTAACCTTTCTTTGAACTTTCATCTCGCTCATTGAGTCTGGCAAATTTAAAGAGCCAGTACGAGCTTTTTCTGGAATTTGTGCAAACAATTCGTCGATATTTGCTTTTGATATTTCTTTAAGCATTTCTGCTCTAATATCATCGCTATGTGCAATTATGTTTTTCATTTTATTTCACTTCTTCTAAATAATCATTGTATTCTAATAAGTCTGAAAATTCCATAGTATCAGCATCTGTAGAAATTTTAATTAACCAACTATCATCATAGTTTTTTTCGTTTAAAATTTCTGGGCTATCAACTACGTTTTCGTTAACTTCAATAACTTTTCCAGAGATTGGCATATAAATTTCGCTTGCTGCTTTTACAGATTCTACAGTTGCAAAAACTTCGTTCTTGCCGAATTCTGCGCCTACTTCTGGTAATTCTACGAACACGATATCTCCAAGTTGGTCAATTGCATATTCTGTTAAGCCAATTTGGTATGTGCCTTTTTCAACTTCTACAACATATTCGTGCGTTTTTGCACATAACATATTTTCAGTTAAAGCCATAATTTCTCCTTCTTATCTTTTCCATATTTTAATTGCTATAATGTTTTTTTACAAATGGTGTCTCAATGATTTGAGCATCATAGAATTTGTCTCTTATTTTTACTTGAACTATAGAATTTATATTCAAGCCTTTATCAGTTTTAATATAACCTAGTGCAATGTTATAAGCAAGTGTTGGAGAATATCCGCCACTTGTAATTATACCGATTTTTTCATCATTATAATAAATCTCTGTTTCGTGTCTTGCAATTGGTTTTGCTAAAATTTTAAGACCAACTAATTTTTTAGAGATACCATTTTTTAGTTGATAAAAAATAACTTCTTTTCCGCTGTATTCTTCAACTTTGTTCTTGGCAACTGTCCATTTTAAACCTGCTTCAATAGGTGTTGTCTCGTTGCTTAAATCGTTTCCGTAAAGAGGTAATGCTGCTTCAAGTCTAAGTGTATCACGTGCGCCTAAACCGATTGGCATAACATTAAATTCTTTACCTTTTTCCATTAATGTGTTCCAAAGTTTTTCAACGTCTTCATTTTTGACTAAAACTTCAAATCCGTCTTCGCCTGTATAACCTGTTCTTGATACATACATATCAATGTTTAGCAAATTATCCTTTTGAATGTGGAAGAAGTGTGGAGGATTTGTTAAGCCTATTTTAGTCATCAAATCTATTGCTTTTGGACCTTGAACCGCAACAAGAGAATAATTATCTGATTGGTTATCAATTTTTACATCAAGGTCTTTGCTGTGTTCTTCAATCCATTTATAATCACCGCCAACGCCAGAAGCATTAACGATTAGAAGATAATTTTCATCTTCAAGTTTATAAATGATTAAATCATCAATAATACCGCCGTTATCGTTTGTTAATTGACAATATACTGCTTTTTTATCTGTAAGTTTATTTATATCTTGCGGTACAAGTTTATTTAAAAATTTAATTGCATCAGCACCAGAAACAAAGATTTCTCCCATATGAGAAACATCAAACAAGCCAACGTTTTCTCTAACATTTTTATGTTCTTCTAGAATTGATGTATATTGTACAGGCATTTCCCAACCTGCAAAATCTATTAACTTAGCCCCAAGTTGCTTATGTATTTCGTATAAATTTGTTCTCTTGCTCATAATTTCGTCCCCTTTAAATTGTCCTTATAATTAGCTGATATGTCAAGATTTTTTTAAATAATTTGTAATATTTTTGTATTTTAAATTTTATAATGATACACTTATACTAAGGAGATAAAGATTTGGGAACTTTTAATGCAAAGACTTTTTTAAAGCAGGCTGTAAAAACAGGTGCTTCAGATATTCACTTACATGTTGGTGAACGTCCAGTTTTACGTAAAGACGGTAAAATGGTTAAAATTGATATGGACTTTCTTGATGACGAGGATATGGAAAGAACCATTATGACGTTATTGCCATCACATAGTATGGCAGAAATCAAAAAGAAAATGGACTTAGACTTTTCTTACGAATTACCAGCAATTTCTCGTTTTCGTGTAAATTTAAGTAGACAATTAGGACACTTTGCGTTAGTTCTTCGTGTAATTTCTTTTAATATTAGACAAGTTAGTGAATTGAACTTACCAACTGTAATTCAAAACTTTGCTGATTTAAATAACGGTATTGTTTTAGTTACTGGGCCTACTGGTTCTGGTAAATCTACAACTCTTGCATCTATTATTGAACATATTAATATTAAATATCCAAAACATATTATTACAGTCGAAGATCCGATTGAGTATATGTTTTCAAATAAATTAAGTATTATTTCGCAAAGACAAGTTGAAATCGATACAATGTCATTTAATGACGGTATTAAATATGCCTTGAGACAAGACCCAGATGTTATTCTTATCGGTGAAATCCGTGATAGAGAAACAGCTATTGCGGCTTTGAAAGCTGCAGAAACAGGGCACTTGGTTTTGGCATCTCTTCACACAAACGATGCTATTCAAACAATCAACCGTGTTATCAATATGTTTGAGCCTCAAGACAGAGACTTAATCCGTAATCAGTTAGCAAATACTGTAAGAGGTATCGTTGCGCAAAAACTTGTTAAAATTGCAAAAGGTGCTGGTCGTAGACCTATCGTTGAAATCATGGTTTCAACTCCTACAATTAAAGACTACATTATTAAAGACCAGTTAGAAGAAATTTATTCAATCATGAAATCTGGTATTGACGAAATGGTTACAATGAACGCATCATTGTTCGCATTGGTAAAAGAGGGTGTTATTACGCAAGAAGAAGCTCTTGAAGTGTCTGATAACAAAAACGAATTTAACCAAATGCTTCGTGGTGTATTTAGCGGTACAAATAATCAAGGAAGTGGTTATTATGGCAACGAATAGTTTTGTATGTGATGCGATAAATTTGAAATCATATCCTCTTTCAGAATCGGACAAAATCGTCGTTATGTATTCTAAAGAAAAAGGTTTGATAAAAGGGGTTGCAAAAGGGGTTAAAAAGCCTAAAAGTAAATTGGGCGCTAGAATGGATTCTCTTGTTGCAAATCGTCTTATGCTAAATAAAGGTAGAAATATGAACACTATTTGCCAAGCAGAAGCATTAAATACCTTCTCAAAAAGCAGAAAAGATGTTGATAAATTGTTCTATTCAATTTATTTGTCAGAACTAGTTGCAGCATTTGGTGTAGAAGATGATCCATCTTCTGATGAAGTCTATACATTATTCTACAAAGCTTTAGAACGAATTTCAGATGCTAAATCTAAAAAAGATGTATTAATTGCAGTTATTAAATTCCAAATGAAATTAATGCTTGTTGTAGGTTTCGGTATCGAACTTGATTCTTGCCTATGTTGCAGAGAACAAATCTTAAATGAAGATATGTATTTCTCAACTCAAATGGGCGGTGTAATCTGTAAAGAATGCAATGATACCTTCAAGGTAAGTAAAAAATTACATTATAAAATAAGAGACTTCTTACAAGCTATGGAACAATTCGATTTCAATTATGAAAGCGATTATGACAAAAAAGCCACAGAAAAGGTTTGTAAGGTTTGCTATGAAATGTTGAATACTTACATTCAATCTCATACTTCAAAAAAGATTAAAAGCGTAGAAGTAATTGATTAAGATTTTATTTAATTAAGAAGAGGCGATTTTGAATAAATCCAAAATCGCCTCTTCTTTTTTTATTATTTTCCTTCTAATTATTTATCATCTTTTAGGAATGATTCATAATTACGAGCAAGTAATTGTGTTCTCACTTGGTTAATCAAATCAAGAGCAACCCCAACCATGATGATTAGAGATGTAGCTCCGATACCTTGCAATGTTTTGATATTAGTTGCATAACTTGCAAATGATGGAACAAGAGCAATGATACCTAAAGCCATAGCACCGATAAATGTTGTTTTACTCAAGATTTTATCTAAATGTTCAGCTGTTGGTCTACCAGGTTTGATACCAGGAATTGATGAACCATATTTTTTCAAGTTATTAGCAATATCTTTTGGTTGCATATTTGGCATAATTGATGCGTAGAAGAAAGTTAATAACACGATTAGAGCGAAGTATAAAATGTAATATAACAAACCATCTGGGCTCATAATTTGTGTTAATTTCAATACGATATCTCTTGCCAAACCTGCTGGAAGATTTGCTTGACCTACAATACTTAAAACAGTTGTAGGGAATAATAATATTGCGATTGCAAAGATAATTGGCATAACCCCGCCAGGGTTAAGTTTGAACGGAATAAATGTGTTTACACCGCCATAAACTTTATTACCAACTTGTCTTTTTGGATTAACAATGATAACTTTTCTAATTGCTTCTTGCATAATAACGATTACTACAAGAGTTACGAAGAAAATTAATAGTAGCATAAATAAACCGAAGTTTAGAGATGGATCTCTTGCTACCATTTGAGCTGTTCTTGAAGCATAAATAGGAATACCAGAAATGATACCTACGAAGATGATTAGTGAACCACCGTTACCAATACCTTTTTCAGTAATAAGTTCTGAAATCCACATTACAAGGATTGAACCAGCTGTTAACACTGCGATTGAACTTAAATAGAACATTCCGTGATTAACACCAGGAACAATAGCCCCAGGAAGTTTGCTCATATATGCCATAAATATTACAGCTTGGAATGCAGCAAGAACAACTGTAAACAATCTTGTGTATTGTGAAAGTTTTCTTCTTCCTGCTTCACCTTCTTCTTTTTGAAGTTTTTCCAATGAAGGAATAACTACCGCAAGAAGTTGGATAATGATTGATGCTGTGATGAAAGGTCCAATACCCAAAGCGAATATTGAAACCTTACCAAGAGCACCACCAGAAAATAAATCAAGGAAACCTATGATATTATTTCCAGCTGCAATATTAGCAAATATTTCATTGTTAATACCATAAACAGGTAACTGAACGCCAAATCTGAAAGCCGCAATCATGATTAAAGTAAAGATAATCTTGTTCTTTAATCCAGATGCGTTCCACATTGATAACAAATCACTTGTTGTTGGCATTTTCATTTTACTGTTTTGCATTATACTAATTCAACCTTTCCGCCTGCTTTTTCAATTTTTTCTTTAGCGCTTGGAGTAACGTAAGTAGCTTTAACTGTAACAGCTTTAGAGATTTCGCCGTTACCTAAAACTCTTAGTTGTTCACAAGATGGGTGAATTTTTCTAATAGCTTGTAAAGTTTCTAATGAAATTTCTTCTAAATTAAGTGCTTCAATATCTTTAACGTTGATTTGACCTTGTTTAATAGCAAGAACGTTTTTGAAACCTTTTAATTTAGGTAATTGTCTGTAACCAGGCATTTGACCACCTTCAAAACCTCTTTTAGATGATCTACCAGATCTTTGACCTTCACCGTTATGACCACGACAAGATGTTTTACCGTGTCCAGATGAACGACCTCTGCCTACTCTTTTAGAATTTTTTGTTGAACCTTCTGCAGGTCTTAAATCTTCTAATGTAATTGTATCTGCCATTTTTTATCCTTCTTTCTTTAATTATTCTTCAACGATTTTTACTAGGTGAGGAACTGCGTTAACCATACCTAGGATTACACTTGATTCATTGTGTGTAACTACTTGGTTTAATTTTTTTAAGCCTAATGATGCAACAACTTTTCTTTGAGTTTGAGAAGCACCGATTAAACTTTTAACTAATTTAATTTTAATTTGTTTTGTTTGTGTTTTAGCCATCTTTATTTTTCCTTATTATCTTATTATTTCTGTCATACTAAATAAATAAGCCATGTTAACTATTCAAGAATTTCTTTAACAGTTAAGCCACGTTTTTTAGCAACTTCGCTAAATGGTGTTAAGCTTTGTAATGCATCTAAAGTCGCGTTAGCAGCATTTAGAGGAGATTTAGAACCTAAAGATTTTGATAAGATGTTTTCAATACCAGCAAGTTCTAATACTGAACGAACAGCACCACCAGCGATAATACCTGTACCTTGTGAAGCTGGTCTTAACATTACAGCACCTGCACCTGAACGACCTGTGATTGGGTGAGGAATTGTTGTTTTGAAAATAGGTACATTGATTAAGTTTTTACGTCCATCAGCGATAGCTTTTTGGATAGCGATGATAACTTCAGCTGCTTTTGCACAACCTACACCAACTTGACCTTTTTTGTTACCTACGATAACAATTGCTCTGAAACTTAATTTTTTACCACCTTTAACAACTTTTGTTACACGGCGGATTTGAATTACTTGTTCTTTCCATTCAGATTCAACTTTTTCTTCTTTGTTTTCTGTTCTTTTCTTTCTGCCTCTGCCTTTTCTTTCGCCTTTAGCAGTTTTTTGCGCAGCATCTGCGTAATCTTCCATTTCGTTGTCTAATTCATCATCAGATTCTTCAGCAACTGTAGCTTCTTCAACAACTTCTGTTTCTAAAGCTTCATTTTTTTCTTCATTTAATTCCATGAATTTTACCTTTCTTTTTACTGTATAATCCTATCTATCTTTTTCTTGTTTTGAAAAACATGCCAAAAATAAGCCAAAATAAGCTATTTGGAATCATGTTTATTCGTGAGTATTTTCTGACTAGTCCATGGTATTATAAACAATCCCATTTTACAAGCATTTGGTTACAAATTTTTAACTTTTGTTTAACCAGTTTACGCATGTATCTATAAAAGTTTGAGGTGCATCAAGATATAAATCCTCTGCGTGTTTTCCTTTTTTTATTAAAACTGCTTGTTTGTTTTCAGAGTTTGAAGCATCGTAAAGCATTGAATTATGCCACTTGTATATGATTGGGTCGTTTTCACCGGCAATGAATAATGTTGGAATTTTTACTTTTTTGATTTCATTTATTGGTTTTATTTTATTTCTTTTTAAAGAAGATAAAGAAAATCTTATTGATGTCCAACGTTTGTATTCAAATTTTCTTAACGTTGGCACAAATGCGTTTGGACTTAGTACATTGTTTTCGATTTTGTCAAAATCAGTTGGCGCACTTACTAAGATTAATTTATCTACATTGTTATTTTTAGAACAATAATCAACAGAGATTAGAGAGC
This sequence comes from Methanobacteriaceae archaeon, assembly GCA_963602355.1. Classification (GTDB taxonomy): domain Bacteria; phylum Cyanobacteriota; class Vampirovibrionia; order Gastranaerophilales; family Gastranaerophilaceae; genus UBA791. The sequence goes on along the minus strand of CAVCIU010000028.1, from coordinate 4,883 downwards.
CTAGTGAAAACCCTATTAAATATACTTTTTTATAATTTTGTTTTGCATAATTAATTATAGGTTTTATATCTTCAACTTCTTTTGAGCCGAAGGTGTATTTGCCAGAACTTTTTCCATGCCCTCTAAAATCTAATACAATTACGTCATAATATTTAGAAAAATCATTTGCCATTTGAGTGAAGGCATTAGAATTCTTGGTCATGAACCAACCGTGCGCTAATATAACAACATTGTCATGACTGTTTTTGTAAACATCATAAGCTATAGAAACATTGTCAGAGGTTTGCACATGTCCTTCTAAAACCTCTGCACTAACGGGAGTTTGAAATATAAATGCACAAAGTATAAATAAAATTAATAAAATCTTTCTCATTGCTATCTTATTTTAACATAACACATAAGAATGGGTTTATAATTTTACTAAATTATTTATAATTGGATTGTTGATAATAGAATTTTGATATCTATTTATCCCAACTTTCCAATAACGTGGGTTTTTCTTTATATTTTGCAATTAGTTTCATTCTTCCCCCTCAATATAGTTTTTCCGAATAAAATAACTCTTTTTTCACGTTTATTCCATCTAATACTAATTAGATTTTGTTTGAATTTTTTGAATATGATTTTTCTTCGATATTTAATTGGTGAATTAAATATCAATTCATTTACTTTTTTTATTGATGGTTTTATGTTTTCAGTTCTTCTCAATAAATTTTTATCAATTTTGTTTAGTAAATCATCAACCAAAACTAAAGCATCATCAATTTCTTTAAAATGTCTTTTACCCAAAACAATTGAAATATATGCCATTTCTCTAGCATATAAGTTAGAATAAATTTCATCACCTTTAATATTATTTTCTTCTAACCATTTATGAATTTCATTAGTTCTCTTAAATGGAATTGTATAATCCTTCAAATCATCTGATTCATCTTTGTTTAATCTTCTCCAATAGTAATATGCTTTTGGAGTGTAATTAATTCTTTCTGCCAAACACATTGTTTGAACTTGGAATGGATTATCAGTCCAGCCTGCTCCCGGAGCTTCGACAAATCTAATGTGATGTTTTTCTAAAAATTCTCTTTTATAAATACAACTCCAAATACTTGGGTGATATTGTAAAAACAATCCACATTCAATTACCGTAAAACTTCTATCTTGCGGAATTTTATCATCTGCCCATTTTGTTTTTAAAATTCTTTGTTCTTCTTTTGCTTGAAGATTATCGTAAAAACAAGATTTGACAATATCAGAATTGTATTTTGTCGCAATACTGTACAAGTCTTCATACATTTTGCTATCAATATAATCATCAGGTTCAACAATAGCAACATATTCACCAGTTGCACGTTCTAAACCTACATTACAAGTTTGTCCATAACCGCCATTAGGTTTATGGATAGCAACAATTCTATTATCCTTTTGTGCGTACTCATCAATGATTTGTGGACAATTATCCTTGCCTCCATCATCAATCAAGATAATTTCAATATCTTGTAGTGTTTGGCTCAAAATAGAGTCAACACATTCTCTTAAAAACTTTTCTACCCCATAAATCGGTACGATAACAGATACCTTAGGCATTATCCAACCCTCACAATCTGTTTTCCAAACAATGTAATATCTATTCTTGATTTATTAATGTGAATTGAGAATAGTTTCTTGCGCAATTCTCTAAACTGTTCTTTTTTAACAAGTTTATCAATATGTTTTTCAAACCTTGCAGTATCTGAAATCAACATATTAAATTCGTGTCTATTAACCTTTTTGAAAAAGTCAGTCGGTATTTCCCCACTTTCTTTATAATTAGAGAAAATATCTGAAAATTTTTCAATAAATTCTTTTCTAAATTGTTTATCAATGCGTTTTAAATTCCACATGTAATTAACATATTCTTTAACTAATTTATAAGTATTCACATAAGGTTTAAGCTCTTTATGTTCATTCAAAAACTTTGTAATTTCAGCATATTCTGTACAAATCGCATAAACTTTTGATGTAGATTTAACTGAAGAATTCAAGTTGTCTTGTCTATAATAAATGTAAGCCTTATCAGTAAGCACAACGTTTTTAGCCAAGCACATAACCTTAAATGCAAAACCTGTATCTTGATAACTTGCACCAGCTGTTTCTGTAAATCTGATATTGTTTTTAGTTAGTAATTCTTTTCTATAAATCGCACTCCATATTGCAGGTTGGATTTTTAAAATCTCTGGATTATCTTTTACGTTTAAGTCTTTATTCTCTGGAAGCAATGCCATTCTGCCGGCTTTTCTAACAGCACCGGTTGAGGTTGTGTACTCAAGCCAATCAGATTTAACAATATCTGCATTCTTTTCTTTTGCAAGATTGTACAAATCTTCAAACATTTTAGAATCAGCAAAATCGTCTGATTCAACAATACCAATGAATTCACCATTTGCAGACTCTAAACCCATATTCATAGAAATTCCATAGCCGGAATTTTCTTTATTGATAACTTTGATTCGTTTATCTTTAAATCTATATTCTTGTAAGATTTGAGCTGAATTATCAGTTGAACCGTCATTAACGCAAATAATTTCAATATCGTCTAATGTTTGGTTAATAAGGCTATCCAAACATTCTCTTAAATATTTTTCTACATTAAAAATTGGAACGATAATTGATACTTTAGGCATTTACTAACTCCTTGCAACTCAATTTTGTTCCCATCCGTAAGCAGTTTTTATGCTATCTTCAAGAGTTTTATTAGGTGTCCAACCTAAAACTTCTTTCGCTTTTGTATTATCAGCAACAAGTACAGCCGAATCCCCCGCTCTACGAGGTTTCATTTCAACAGGAATCTTTTTACCTGTAACTTTTTCACACATTGAAAATACTTCTTTAACAGTATTACCTTCGTTTGTGCCTAAGTTAAAGTAGTTTGTTTCGCCACCATTTTTCAAATAATTCAAGGCTAAAATGTGCGCATTCGCTAAATCTTCAACATTAATATAATCTCTAACGCAAGTGCCGTCTTTTGTTTCGTAATCATCACCAAACATTTGGAAAGTCTTTCCACCATCAAATGTTGATTTTAAAATATTTGGAATCAAATGTGTTTCAGGTTCGTGCCATTCACCAATTCTTGATTTTGAATCAGCACCGGCAACATTAAAATATCTAAGTCTTACTGATTTCAAGCCATAGGCTTTATTATAATCGTCCATAATATGTTCAATCATCAATTTAGTTTGACCATAAGGATTGATTGGATTTTGAATATGTTTTTCATCAATTGGTGTATAAACAGGTTCGCCATAAGTAGCGGCAGTCGATGAGAACACAATCTTTTTAATATCATTATTCAACATTGCTTTTAAAAGATTAATAGTTCCGACAACATTGTTTTCGTAATATTTGCTTGGATTAACAACACTTTCGCCAACTTGTGAAAATGCTGCAAAATGAACAACTGCATCAATTTTGTTTTGAGATAATACATCATTTAAGTATGCGTAATTGTTCAAATCACCTTGGTAAAAAACTAGATCGCCATACTGTTTTAGATTTTCAATTGTTTCAATATGTCCAGTCGAAAGATTATCATATACAAGAACTTTTTCACCTTGTTCAAGTAATGCTAAAACCAAATGACTTCCGATATATCCTGCACCGCCAGTTACTAAAATCATTATTTAATCTCCTTAAATAATACAATAGCACGAGCAATGGCTTTGTCCATATCGTAATATTTGTAATCTCCTAATCAATTTAAACGGAAGGTGTTTTTTAGGATAGAATTTTATCTTGACATATTATTAGTATTCTTTTGTATAAACTCTCATTCTTGCTGTTACTTACAATAAAAATTTACAAATTATCTTAATGAAATATAGTTTTATGATATAGTTTATTTATGTATTTATTTTGATAGGTATAAAATGATTAACTCATATAAAATAAAATTAATCTTATTTTTGTCTATATTTGTTTTCGTTTGTGCTCAACCTGTCTATGCTTATATTGATCCTGCTACCGGTAACATTCTTTTCGTAGCAGTATTTACAATTTTATCTTCTTTAGTTTTTTTATTTCAATCTGTTTTATCAAAATTTTTATCTCTAATTGGAAAAAATTACAAACCTTTAAAAAATATTCATCATAAATTCGTAATCTTTGGAGAAGGAAAACAATATTATAATGTCTTTAAAGATATTTTAGATGTATTTGAAAAAACAAAAATTAATGTTTTATATATAACAATGGATAAAGAGGATTTAATATTAAAAGAAAAATATGATTATGTTAAAACTCTGCTCATAAGTGGAAAATTAGCCTTTTTTAAGCTCGGATTTTTATCTGCTGATGTTTGTTTGATGACAACACCTCGACTTGATGTTCTTCAATTAAAGCGTTCTAAAAATGTAAAACATTATTCTCATCTTCTTCATACAGTTCAAGGTGTTGCCTTATATAGAAAATATAGTGTTGATTATTTTGATTCAGTTTTACTAACAGCTGATTTTCAAAAAGATAATATCATAGAACTTGAAAATGTAAGAAAAACTCCTAAGAAAGAGTTGAAAGTTGTAGGTTGTACATATTTAGATGCTTTAGAAAAACAAAAAGAGTCTATTTCAATTAATAAAGATAACTTTACCATTCTTATTGCTCCGTCTTGGGGTGAAAATGCAATTTTTAGCAAATATGGTAGTAATTTTATTGACGATTTAGTAAAACAAAACTGGAATATAATTATAAGACCTCATCCTCAAACAATACTATCAGAAAAACACATTTTTTATCCTATAGTTCAAAAATATTCAAAATGTAAAAATGTTTCATTTGATTATGAGCCAAATAATTTAACATCTTTAAAAACTGCAGATGTGATGATTAGTGATTTTTCAGGCATAATT
>CAVCIU010000027.1:0-21780 GCA_963602355.1 Methanobacteriaceae archaeon | reverse complement strand
TCCTTCTAATTCAATTACGTCTTTTGACACTATTTTTACCCTTGAGGAATACTCCCCAGCCTTTCTTTTTCTTCGACTATATCTATAATATTTGCTAAATTTTTACATGCAAGTGTTTACAAGGGTTTTCATGCAAATTTTATCAAAATTTTAGTGATTGTTTTTTTATAATAACCAATGTTAAAATAAAACCAACATATCTCAAATCTTGAATATTTCTATTTTTTAAGGGTGTTTGTAAATATTTGTAAATCTTTTAATTTGTGAGTGTTTTATTAAACAAACGTTCTATCAGAAATATACTTTTCCAATTCATCTTTCTTTAGTAAAACCTCGTCCTTTGCAATAGTCAACGCTGTTTCCACCACCAAAAGTTTAGATTTAGGATACATTCCAAAAATATTTGGTTCAGACAAATGCTCAAAGAAAACATCTTTCAATTCAGTTAATTTATCAAAAATATTTTCATCGATTACCTTATTTGCCTCATGCAAATCAATAAACAAGAAACCCATTTCCTCTCTCATCTGAGAAATCTTGCGTTTCTTTAGTTGCTTTTCCAATGTACACAAGTGTTTCAAAATCATTTCATAGTGATTATACAAAGTTTGTTTTTTCTTTGGTAAAACATGTTCAAAATAATCTTTTGTTTGCTCATAGCCAATTTTAATCAAATGCTCACGTTTATCCTTCGGTTGATTAAAATCGACAATAACAACCTCACCTGTATTCAAGGTAACGTAATCATATTTATCTTTTTGTCCATACAAATCAACAATAAACTTTGTAGCGACAGAAGTAACGCAACTATAAACGGTATTAATAAAGTTTATAGCATTTTTACCCTTACCGGCATAATCACCTTCAAGTCTAAATTCTAAAATTCTATCGTTTTCACTATTCAACGTATCGGACAATTTCCAAAGTGGCCAACTTTTTTGCAAATCTCCGTCAACGAGTTCAGAATCTTCATATTTATAAGGTGGCATCAGCCCTGGCATTGTAGACGAAATTCTAATAGCTTTTGCAACTTCAAAATCAGGTGTTTCCTTTTTAGAAAATTCTTTGCATTTAAAATTAGTCAAATCAGTTGTAATAACTACCAATTCTTTTTCTAAATCGCCAAAAGTAACAGGTTTATTTTCTCCTTTTTTATAATTTTCACCATAATATTTTTTTTCAATTAATTCTCTTAGCCAATCTAAAAAGACACCACCTTTTGAAAGGGCAAACTCTTTACCCAAGCCAAAATGAATATCTCTAAACAAATCAAAATTAACGTTTAAAAACAATTCCTTCAATTCATCATTGTCATAACCAGCCGCCAAAAGACCTGCAAAAACAGCACCTACAGAAGAACCTGCAAGTGTACCGATTTCTACATTATATTCTTTCAACGCATTAACGGCACCGATGTATGCAACACCTCTAATTGCGCCACCACCAAAGATTACTGTATATTTTAGAGAATTATCTGACATAATTATTTCTTTCTGAAGTCAACATTTGTATCAAAAATAGAATTTTCGTAATAAGAGAAATTCATTGTTGGAAGCTGATAAGAGTCTTTTTTTACCTTATCACTTACGAACACGGTAAATCTATTACCACGATATACAACATTCCAATTATTTACTTCTTGCAACTTATCTATGATAGGATAACCATTTTCCAAAATCATTACGTCAGGAGGGTACTTTTTCAACAATTCGTCCCAACCGTCAGAAACCAAGTGGAATTTCTTTAATAGCGGAATCATTTCATCGTAATAAACTTCTTCGTATCTTCCGTCCATGAATATTAAGTTATTAGGATAAAGTTTGTACGCAACATAACTACCTAGTCCTAAATTAACTAGGATATTACCTTTCAAGTTATTAGTTTTAATAAACTCTGTTTCTAAAACCGGAAAATCAAAGCTTACTTTCGGTCTATAATCTGCAACCCTCAAAAGAGAAAAACAGAACATAAATATGAAAGAATAGATTACTAAATTTTTCCATTTAGTTAGTTTAAAAGATTTTATCAATGTATAAAAATCTGTATACACAAAAATCAAACCAGCAATAACAAACAATCTAATTAATTTTAAATGTTGAATTGCAAGGATTGTAGTTGCTAGTAAAATTAAGAACTTTGTTTTATCTAAATTTTGATAAGAAAAGCCATTTTTTTTGACCTTGATAAATTCAACAGCCAAAACAAATAGCATAAACATTTTAAACGCAATATACGAATAGAAATGGAATGGACAGAAAATACTCCACCATTCAGCAATATCAAGTCTATCTAACGTATTTGCCATAAATAAAAATGATAAATATTTAACACCATAAGGATTAATTATCATCAAAGGCAAAGATGCAAGAATAGTATAAAAATAATATTTATGATTGTTATTTTTATTTAAAGCTTGTCCAATTGCGTACAAGAATAATAAGCCCAATCCCGCAACAACACCGCCGTGGATATTATTCCACAATACGATTAAAAACGGTATTGCAAAAAGAGGTTTGTAATTTTCTTTCGCCCTTGTATATTCCAAAATGTACAAGAATATTGCAAAAAATAGGAACGTAAACATATGACATCTTACAGGGTTAAAGAAAACATCTTGAATTACGTAAATACCTATAAAATAAAATACTATATTATATTTAGAGATATAGCTTGGAACATTCAAGTTAATCGTTTTATGAATAAATACAAAAATCAAAAATGTTAAAATAGCTTGAAGGAAAATAATTCCGTTATACCCAAGCAACTTAAAAAACGCATATATAATAATGCTTGCGCCCCACTCGTGGTCAATCCACTCGTGAGTTGGCGTATAAGACAAAAAGTCGTGCGTTAAAACGTGTCCTGTTTGAAAGACAGCTTTACCCACAAGCAATCTTGCCCACAAATCAAAATCATAGCCTAAAGCGTGTGCAGAAAAGGCTAAACATATCATAAATAAAAATGCGTAAAAAATTATGGGCTTGATAAGAGATTTTACTTTTTGCATGTGAGAATTATACCATTTTTTTCATTTAACTGCAATAACAAACTCCTTTCTGAGATAATAGTGTTTTACTATTGTATTATTTCTATAAATTCTGTATAATCTCGCTATGAAGAATTTACTAAACAAATTAAGATACAAATATAGTTTTAATGTTTTTGCTATTTGTGGAATATTTTGTATCCTAATATTTTTAAAATTAATGTTGCCTACATTAATGCCAAATTACAAAGCCAGCGCCGGCGACATATCTCTATTTTGGTATTGGTTACTCACATTTAGTTTATCTATTATAAGTCTTCTAATCTGTCTTATTGTATATATCGTAGAAGAAATTTATAAATTTGAAGTACCGCAAAACAAATATACAACGAGCCTTGCCTATTTAATTTTACTTTTCGCAGGCATACTATGGCATATCTTTATTTTTGGCATAATAATTTATATATTTATATTAGCGATTTTAATGTAAAATCACTTACGACGATAATATCCTTTTACTTCTGTTCCGTCATCTCTGACATACGAATTAACCCATATTAAGTCGCCTGTTTGAAGTTTGTTTTTTGCTTCTTTATCTGATAGCATTCCAATATTTTTTATTTGACGTAAGATATGATTTTCTTTTTCTTGATATTCATCGGTAGACATTTTTGCAACATCTTCTCTTGTATAATATCTAAATGGGTCAACATCTCTCATATCAACATTCTTTTCAATATTTAACTTAAAAGCCTTGCTCTCTTCGGTTTGTACATTTTGTCCTTTGTACTCAGAAACATTTGATATATCACCCATTGATTGAATTGTATGATACATAAAAGAGTTTTTTGTCGGAAACTTTGATTGTTTATAAAAATCATTTTTTGAATTTGTATCTTTTGTTATATAGGTTTTACCCAATTGATTATCAATATTTGAAATAAAAACAAGATCATTTTTGTGCCCATAATTTGTAATCAAATCTTCGTCTGCTTTTGATACATTTCCTTTTAGAATAGACTTAATGCCATAAGCATTAAACGTAACAGCTTTGCAACCAGTATAATTACTCATCAATTGTGATAAACTTCCACCTAAAGAATGTCCTGTAAAGATAATTTCTTGATTAGGAAACGTTTTCTTTATTTCTGAGTAAAACTTTTCTGCATCAGAGTATTGAGCAGGTATACCTTTTATACCTAGACTAAAGTCATTGATACCATCTTTTCCAAATTCAAAAAAATCACTCCCAAAATCAGTACCCCTAATCGCAATTACTACTTTATCATTTTTATAAAATGCCTCAGCATAAAAGCCTGTATCTTTGTTTTCATAAGGTTTTATTGATAGCCAACCTGTTGGTAATTTGCTATCTCTTTCCTTATAAACATATTTTGATAATTCTTGTAATTCTTTGTGTTCTTTAATGTTATTCATCTTGCATTCCTTTCTTTTTTTATTTACTATCTCTCTATGAATTTATTAAATATAAAAAATCGTTATAGCTTTAACACATTAAGCTTATTTGGATATATCAATGCAATATTAACTTTTGTAGCAGTTCTAATCCTTGATTTAACGACTTTTGAATCTGGTTGGATTTATAGTATTACATTATTCTGTATTCTTATATTCACCCTACCCGTAGGCTACATTCTTACGATATTTACATACATATACGAAGAACCGAACGAAAATTTTAGAATTAAAAATGAAAAATTCTTATCAAATAAATTTATCTTTATTCTCCAAATAATAGGGTCTTTACTTAGTATTGCAATATTAACCATTCTAATATTTTTAATAATTCGTCATTTTATTTAACTGCAATAATGCACTCATAAATCCTATCAATTTTCTCTTTCATCTCAAAAACTTGTTCTTTCAAGTCTTTGACACTATTCAACGTAGCAAAATGTTCTTCAACATCTGCCAAGATTTCCCTATGTTTTTTCTCCAATTGTTCTGGTGTAACCACAACTCTCTGTTGAATTAAAAACACCATAATGACAACAATCAATGGAGAATACTGTAAAAAAGTTTCCATAATTTATACCTCTAATTTTATTGGCCAATAATATTCGACTAAATATGATGCTGCATCTAGCGGGTGCATTAAAAATTTGAGTTCATTTGATTTTTTAATCTGCTGATACGAAGGAATATCAATTCTTGAAGACCCTTCTTGATATCTTAAATTATAAATATTATATAGAAGCTTCTCACACTTCTTATCAACATAAACGCAAACTTTTCCCCTTGCAGAACGAATTTTGGCATTAAAAGCTGCAATCCTATTTTTTATCGGAGGATTGAACGCCCTAATCCTTACATCTGTCTCATACCCAAATCTTGCAAGAGTATTTTTCATAATTACGTAATTCGTAAACTCACTCGTACAACTTCTATTATCTCCAGAAGCATCACCATTAATAATAATTTTACCCTTATGATTTGGATATCTATTAACAAATTCTTCGCAAGCTTTCTCTGTCGTAGTATTCTCCATAACAATTTCGTCAAAGAAGAAAACCTTATCCTTAGTCTTGTGAGCCAATATCCAAGACATAGGATCAACATTGAAATCGCAAGTTATATGCACATCTAAATCTGGACAATATTTTATTTCACGAATATTGTCATCTTTAAAACCCTTAACAACAAGCCCAGAATCATAGTCGCCAGTTTCAGCCAAAACAAAAATCTTGTAATACTTCTCATCATATAGCTTTTTCATCTCCTCACAAAAACCCTCTGGTAAATAAGTATTTTGGTAAGTAGGAGCAGAAATTAGTCTATAATTCGGTAGCGGATTTTCGATAAAAGTTTTATAAACCCAACCCTTATTCATCTCAGGGTTTGTATGCCCAAAAATACGATACTGAAATCCCTTCCAAAAACGTCTTTGAGTTTGTCTCAATCGTGCAAGCAACATTTTGAAAGTCGAAAACGGAACATCTGACATTTCCTCAATCTCAACAAACCCTAAATTTAAAGATTTTAATTTATCAGGTTCATCAAAATGTCTAAACAAAATTTCAGACCCATTTTTGAACGTCAAAGTTTGGTTAGATGTTGACCACGCATAATCAACTCCCGCAACAAAACCCATATTATCCAAATGTTCAAAATAAGATTGCAACGTAGTATCTCTAACAAGTGTGTAAGTTTGAGCCCCACAAAGCCCTCTTATCCCTGCAAATTTTAAACATAACAAAATTCCTAAAAGTGAACCAGCAAAGGTTTTACCAGAGCCAAAACCTCCTTGATACACTGCTACATCTATTGAATAATCGTGAGGAATTTCCAAAAATTCTCTCTGCGATTTTAATAATTTATATCCCATTTCTTCTCCTCAAGGCGAAATGCTCAAAAGCATTTCGCCACTTCATTTCAATTTACCCGACATCTTCTCCTGTTAAAAAATTGTTTGAATTTTCAATTCCATATTGTTCAAGTGCATACTTAAAGCACTCAATCCAATTTATTTTTTCAGAAATTTGTGGAACTTCCGCAAACGATTTAACAACTTCAAATAATTCTTTTAGTCTTAATTTTCTTTCTGCAGTCGCTTTTCTATCGCCGTAACGATAAATATAATGTGCGCCACGAATAGAATCATCAATTTCTAAAAACATATATTTTCCGCTATCATTCAAACAAATAATTTCTTTGCCAACCTTAAAATTAGCAATAATTTCAGCTGTTTTTTCAACCATTGGAATAATAAGTTTTCGACTAATAGCATCTAACATCATATTCAACCTAGCCGATTGACCACTTACAGAATAATTTATTTCAGTAGCTGTTCTTGCCTGATTTTGAACATTTCCTGTCATATTTTTGAAAATACCTGTCGCATTTTCGGTTGTAGTTTTAAAGTAATTCAAGAAATCCCAACCATTCAAAGCTTTATCAAAAGTCAATGGAATAGGAGCTTGCGGCATTAAAGAAGTATCATATTCAATAATTTTCCCTGGTCGAACCTCTTGTTCACCTTTAAAACAACCTTTTGGTGCAAGGTAAGGTGGATTCATCATCAACGCAAGAGCATCAAGTTGTTTATTCATAATGTTTGACGAAATATTATTCATCACAATCGCAACTCTTAACGGTGAAACACCTCTATTTGTCGCAGGTGATTCAATAATGTTTGCGTGGATAAACGGATTAATCACAAAAGGATTAGCCTCAAATCTGATAACCTCTTTTCTGCCAGCTACAACAATCAGCCAGTTTTTAAGCAATTCACCATTTGGTAGTTCTATATCGCCCCAATATTCCAAAATTTCAACTTTTTTACCGTCAACTCCTTTATCCGTATCTTTATTTCTTTTATTCGTAATCAACATTTTCAAGTTTTCAAACTTTTCAGAAGTCAAAGCGTTATTCAAAGAATTATTTTGAATTTCGTCAAGCGTTGAATACGTACGATAAATTTTTGCACAACTATCCCAACTATCTTTGTTCTGAACATCAAAAACAAAATCTTCTGGTTTTATATATCTAACTTTTGCATTATCGTAAACGACCTTATTTTCAACAACAAAAGGTGTTTCATCTTCTGTTGTAAGTTGCTCTTCAATAGTTTTAGCCCTACGAATATTTTTTAATTTAGTTTCCCAGCCGACAAAAAGTGTACATTCACCAGTTTCAACAACAGAGTCGATAATTTTCTCTAACTCGTTTTCAATATTCATCTGCTCAAAAGTATTCACAAGCATTGCCTTTTGTCTATTTGCAAGCATTTGAGATTGCGGAGTAACTCCAGAAACATCAAACATTCCATCTGCATGCGAATACAAATTCTCGCTAATATGAGCCTTCAAGGTTTGAGCTAACTCATAAATATCAGGAAGTTCAATGTTTGTATTCCAATCCTTTACACTAGGAACTTTCGTCGAATAGATAGAATCACGAACTAATCTAATATCTGACAATTGCATTGAGCGTTTTGTCTCGTAATCATCATATTTTTGACTAATATATTTAACTAAATTAACACTCTCGTTTTCATCTAACTTTGTCGTTAAATCAATTTTTTCTGTTTGCATTTTTCTCTCCTTGTAATTGAATATATTTCTACATCTTGAAGCTTATTATTTTTGAGAGTTTCACCCCTCAACAAAGCCTCTTTTTTAAATCCCAACGACCTTAAAAGTCCTTTTACCATTGAATTTTCACGAAAAACAGTGGCTTTTATTTTCTTAAAGCCGTAATTTTTAAAGCAATATTTAATAAACTTTTTAGCAACAAATCTTACCTGTGAACCCCAATATTTTCTTGCAAAACAAGTATTTATTTCCGCAGAATGAAGGTTCTGAAAATTGCCAATAAAATTATCAAAATAAGCAAAACCCATTAACTCATTCGATTCACTGTCCACAATTGCCCAGAAAAATCTTCCAGAAGCTTCAACTAAGCCAAATAAAGCCTTGACCATATCTTTTGTTTGAAAATAATCATCAAACATAAACCTTTCGTATTTGAGCATTAAAGAAAACACTTCTGGAAGAAAATGGAGATTTCGATACTCATTATTTTTTCTATCTATTATTATTTTTGCAAATTTAATCATTTTATTGACAATTTCCTTTATTTACATGTATAATTACCTTCAAACGAGGTGTTTATATGAATACAGAAGAATTAATTATTGAACAATACGACATTTACTCTCAGCACAAAGAGAAATTTGTTGACAGAAGTTTTACGACAAACAAATTTTATAATGTTCTTGTACTTGTTCTTTTTGTATTAATCTTCCTTATGAAAGACTTCGTTATTTGTAAAATCTTTTCAGCAAGTGCAATTTTTTCATTAACAGGTATTCTTGTTAGTATTCTTTGGTTTTTGAACATTGATGCGTATAATTTTTTAATCAAAATTAAAATTTCAAAAGCTCTAGAAGAAATTGAAAAACAATTACCTGTTCAACCATACACAATGGAATTTGCAGCAGTTAGAGCTAGCAAAAGAAGAAAACAACACTTCTATTTTGCTGATATTCAAAAAGTATTTGCGGTTATTTCGCTTTTAATCTTTTTATCACTAATGTTTGCGACTCTAATCCCTACATTAGTTCAAGCATTTTAAAGCTCAATACTTTCAAATTTCACAAATAAATTATCAGTAGAGAAAATGTCAGTCTCTTTTCGTTTGAATTTTTCTCTAACATCATTTTGCATACCAATTAAGGCTTCTGCTTGAAGTCCGTTAATCATTGTTTCTACTTGAGTTTCTTTATTGAAAACTTTAAAACTAGATTTTTTAGTAAAAATTTTATCAGCCGGAACGTCTTTAATGTTAGTGATTAAGACTTTTCTATTGTTTCCAACTCTGTTATTAAAAGCGTTTTTCAACTCTTCTTGCATTTTTAACTTAATAAGTTCATCTATCGACTTATTTTCCATTAATATTTCTTCTGTTAAATCTTTTTGTTGTTTCATTTTTTCTCCTTAAATTTTTTTATCATCAAGATTGCTAATCGTAATAATTTTTGTAGAAAAGCCCTCTTGAACATCTTTTGAGTTAAACCCTAAATACTTACAAAGACTTTCTAATGCTTTAATTCCAGCAGAAGAATCCCTAAGTTTTTTCTTACCAGTCGGATAACCTTCCTTATCAAGAATATCCTCTTCTTGTAGAGAAAACTCTGCGATTTGCAACAATTTTTGAACCACATAACCTTTATGCACTTGCAAACTTTCAATCTGATTTTTCATTTGCAATCTTATTTCATTAACAATTTCTTTATCGTTCAAAAATTTACGTGCCAAACTTTTTAGATTTCTATCCTTATAGCCAGCTTTTTTCAAAGAAGCTTCAGCATCTAAAGTCCTTATATATTCAGCGATAAACTGTTTTTGTTGTTGATTAATATTCATAATGTTAAGATTTCTTAATAAATTTGCCTCTAGTAAAATAAAAAGTTATTATAATTATGCTATTTATATTTCGGCTAGTGTAAAATCTACCGGTTGACAAAGTTCAGCCGGTTTCTTTTTTTATTTAGACACTTCGTCGAACTACAATTGAAGGTGTTTCATCTGCTGAAACAGCCAATTTTGAACGCATATTTGCTAATGCTTTGTTGTACATTGCAAGCCAATAGTTAAATTTTGGATATTCTAAATTAGCCTTCATTCGCATACAAGTTCCGTAAACCAAAAGCGGTTCCACAAATACATCAGGAATTAACGATTCGTCAGCTGCAAACTCCATTTGGGATTTAGCTAATCCTTCTTCTGATTTTGCAAAATCATTTGAGCTATAAATAATTTTTATTTTTTTATCCTCTTCAAAAACAGGTAAATAAAGCATATCTCCTAGTACGGAATATGTTCTATCTTTTTTAGAAGAAAACAAAAAAGCTTCAAAATCATTTGTGTATTCGTATTTTGAATTATCAATTGATAACGTTTTTATTCTACCGTTAATTGTATTTTTCAATTCACCAGTTTTTGCTGGTAAATCAAGCGTTTCTTGTTTCAATAAAAAATTCCAATCATCAAAAGTGCAAACTTCTGCATTAACAATATTCAAAATATTTTTAATTTTTAGGTGATCATTTTTTATCAGTTCATCGAAACTTTTTACTTTTTTATAATTAAGTTCAATAAGACATTTATTGATTAAATCTAAATATTTCATAAAAACCTTTCTTCCCTTGCCGAAGTCATACGGCAAATAAATGCCGTACAACCCGACTTGAGAGTTAACGAATTAAACCTTGTCTCAACTGTTCCATAATAAGTTTTTCGTTTTTAGTAAATTCTGCACCACTCATTTTGCCAATTTGTTCACGAGTAAAAACTGTTTGCTTAGACGTATCTTTTGCGTTTTGTGCATTTGCATTAAGTCTACTTTTTGCCTCTTCGTTTGTCTTTTGCATTTTTGCTTCTAACTCTGTTTCCTTCAAATATCTTTCTATCGCTGATTTTTCAACCATTTCAATAAGTTTAGATATTTGAGAAACCTCCTCCTTGTCAAAATTTAGGACACCAGATTTTAAATAATTTAGAACATCTAAACGCCCATTTTTATTAAAGAAATCTGGGTTTTCTTTCTCAAATTCAGTAATCGCAGAATTTTTATCAAAAGATTTTTCACTCAATTGTTGATGAGTTTGTTGTTCTGGAGTTTTTAAATCACATTGTCGTAATTCTTGATAGCCCTTATTTATAATTTGTTGAATTAAATTTTCTCCTTGTTTTTGATTTAAAAGTCCAGATTTCAAAAACATTTCAACTTTTGAAATATCATTTTTTGCTCGTCTTTCAATTTCGTGAATTTTATCTTCAACCTTTTTCAAAACATCAGACTCTTTTTGATTTTGTACTTGAAGCTCACCTTTGTCCTCAAGATTTTTATTGCTATCACATTCGAGAGCTTTTTGGTCAAAATTTTCTTTTTCGTTCGATAAATTTTCCAAAGCTACGTCTAGATTATTATTCATAAATTACCTTTCTTTTTATTTCTTAGAATTTTTCATACAAATAACGGCTTGTTCAATCGCATTATCAATAAATTTTGATAAACAAAGAACCAAAATAGATTTGAAAGGTTGCATAATTGGTAATTTTGATACAACAAATCTAATAGCCATTTCCTTCTTTTGTTTTCCAGAAGCCGTTGTCAAAACAGCCTCTGCATTTTTTACCGCAGAAAATGCAGTATCTTTAATTGTTTCTTTTAGAGTTTTAAACATCATTATTAACCTTCTTTGTTACCTTCTGTTTCTTGAGTTGGTGCGACATAATTAGGATCTTTAACAACCATTTTTGCTAAAGCAGAAGGTACAACTGTTTTTGCACCATATAAATACAAACCTCTAACCAAATCAGAGAAAGAATCTTTGTCTCTTAAACTTTCAATTTTTGCTAATTGAGAAGCAAAAGTAATTGCATCATTTGTACCAGCTAAGATGTAAAATTTACCAGCAACAGAAGTTAAATTTGTACTTACAAGAACGTCCATGCCTGCAATTCTGCCGATTGAACCTTCTCTAAGTGTTTCGTCTGCTACATTGTGAGCACCAATAAATTCTGTTGATTGTAATAAATATGACTCAATAATTGGATTAATCACAACCCAAGGCTTTTTGTTACCAGAAACAGCATCTGAATTTTTAAGTTTTAATGCTAATTCTACAAAATATGAGTAAATTGTAGATTTGTTCAATTCAACTGGTGTATCATCAGAAGCTACAATATTTGAAGCTTCAACATTTGCGTGCATTCCTAAAAGATATGAGTCTTGAACCTCTTCAATAGCTTTTTTTGCTCTTTCTAAATGAGCATCCATAATTGAAGTATTTGCTTGCGCTTGAGCAACATCGTTGATTTTGAAAGCAAAATATTTCTTTTGGTCGATAACTAAATCTTGAGAAGTCGGAGTAAGTTCGCTATACGATAAATTATCATTACCAAGCGTAGAAATAGTAACTTCAGAAGGAGAAATAATTTTTACCGTATCACCTTGATTTTTAATTTCGCCCTCATAGTTTCTGTTAACGCATTGAAGCATTACACAATTCTTTTCTAACATTGTGTTCAATTTTTGACTCCAAATTTCTGGAATAAAAGCTGAATAAGCATTTTTTGTTTCTGTCATTTTGTTTTTCCTTTCTTTTTTATGTACCCTTACACAGAACTATTCTGTGTATATTTCCTTAAATTCAATACCAATAATTGCAACAGAACTAGCCAGTTCAGAACCTTCAACGCAAAGTTGAACTGAATAATTTGCCTCAGAAATTTCGGCTTTATGCATTGTGTCAGCACTCACTGACCAAAAAGATAAATTTTCATCACTGTCCCAAACATCATTCAAATTTTTATAATCATCAGACCAGTGCAAATTATCTAAATTTGTCGAAAAAATTTGTTCTACATCATCTCTATTTTCACTATCAAAATTCTTGAAAACAGAAAAAGTAAAATTGTTTTCATAAGTTTCATCTAAGATAAAATAAAATTCATCAATTGATTTTCTAACAGAAGGATTACCTAAAGATAGAAAAGGTGATTTCCACATAAAGTTAATAGGCTTACCATCAAAGCTGTTGCCCATATCCTCCATATAAACATTACCGATATCATCAGCCGTTAAGATTTTGTCATTAAAAACACAAGCACAAGTAATGTTTTGCGGTAAAACTCTTTTGTACCAAGCTTTGTTTACGTAATCGTTTATCCAAACCGTATTAAAATATTCAGAATTACTGTATGGAATAAAATACCAAACTTGATTTTTTGCCTCATAATGAAGCGCAAAAACTTTATTTAATTTTTCACTATCAAATTTACTAAATTCCGATTTGATTTTGTGAGAAATACATTCCCCAATCATAACTTGATTTAGAGTCCCAACTTCAAGAGGATAAATTCCGTCTGTAAAAAAGTATTGTTTGTTATTAACATTAACGACACTTTCATTTGAACAAGTACCCTTGTCTGCAAAAGGTATTATTGCAAAATCATCAGGCGAACTACCCGAAAGCAAATACACAGATTTTTCCTTGTAAATCGCAAGATAATCTTTGTACGGTTTAAGTGCAATAATTTTATCTGAATCAGTGTAGAAATTGTTTATATACCCTGCATCATCAGAGGTTTGAAAATCGTCAAATTTTCCTAAGGCAGAATAATAAAGTGTTGACTCTTTTGCCGCCCAAATTCGACCTTTGTAAACTGCAACAATATTTGTACAAATATCATTTTCTTTTACGTCTTTTAAGTTACAATCAGAGAGAGTAAATTTTTCATCGTTTTGTAAAAACAGTAATTTATTTTTATCAGAACAAATTAAAAGCCCGTTTAAGTATTTTACAAATGATATCTTTTTAGAGAATTCTATTGTCGTATCTAGTTTTAAGAACGTATCATCATCTTTGTTATAAATGTAGATATCGCCAGCATTTGAGATAATAACAAGTCTAATTTTTGAACCATATTTAAGTTCTTGAATAGCAACAATTTTTTCTTCTGTTGGTATAGTTAAAAATTTTATATTACCATTTTGTCTGATTATTCCTCTATTTTGAAGAATTTCCATATTTACAGAATCAGCCCAAAAGATATTTTTCGTATTCAGCCCAAGTTCTGTTTTTGTTGAAGACTGGTTGATACCACCTGAAAGATTATAATAATAAGTTTGCATTAGTTAACTCCTATTTAGTAAGTTGGTTATAGTACCATTTGATTTTTGAACGAATAAATTTACCAATTTCATCTTTTTCAAGCCAAGAGAAGGGCGGAAGAAAAGTTATATCAATCTTCCCTTTGCTGGTAGAATTTGGGTGAGCAAGACCGAATTCGTAGTGTGTCATAACTGTTGTTGAAGAAATTGGAATTTTGTATTTGATTGCAAGTTCTGCGCACAATTTCATTGCGGCTTCAAATTGAACACGAGTTATAGGACAAGTCCCTAGATTGTTTCTGTCTTTGAAACCCATCATTCCACAGAGAGCAACACCGATTGAACCAGTATTACCTCCACCCGTATGAGCAGCATAGTTTCCGTCTGTGCAATTTAGATTATCTTCGGGAGAATGGTTGCCACATCTTACTTTTCCCAAAGAATCGACTAAAAAATGGTAGCATTTTTTGTCATGAGAATTAGGGACTGGGGCACCCGCAGTCCAATGGAGAATTATTCTTTTCATTTTATTTTTACCCCTTATTTATAGCAAATTTGATTTGCGTAATGTCGAAGGTAAGTAGCTACAGCCGAAATTCTGTTTCTTGCATGTAATTTAAGAACGAGTCGTGAAATATGAGTTTGTACAGTTCTTGTAGAGATATTTAATTTGTATGCTATTTCTTTGTCGGCATCACCGTAGCATAAGAATTCCAATATCTGAATTTCTCTTACAGATAGTTCCATATTTTTCTTTCTTGTGCAAAATCTTTTTAAATCTTTTTCCAATACAATAATAATTAATAATATTAAATTAAGTTAAATGTATTTTCGGATAAAAATTTTAATAAAAACATGCAATCTAAAATTAAGGTATAAAGCCTCCTTTACCCAGTTGTTATAAGTATTTCAAACTTGATATTATCAGTATAGCGAATTTAAAAAATAAAAAAAGTCCGTAAAAGTACGTACGTAATTTTACGTAAGTAATTTTACGGAACCCAAAAGAACTAATTCTAAAGTATTAGATTAGTTATCTGTCATTGCGAGAAGCTTGCGACGAAGCAATCTAAAATATGGAGTAAAATTTAGCGAATTGTGAACACAAGTAAAAGAATACCTACTCACTACTCACTACTCACTACTCACTACTCACTACTCACTACTCACTCGCGCACAGTTCACAGCACATATCACATGCCGGTAAATATCCGTTTGTTTTTATTATTTTTCTAAAATTATTATATTTTTCGCTATTATATATTTCTTTTAAAGTTTGCTCCTTCAAATCTCCCATTTTTACAGAAAGACACGGATAAACAAGCCCTTCTGGAGTTATAAATGTATCAGAGAATGGGAATTTACAAGGTTTGTATAATTTGCTAAATTCTTTTTCGTTTTTATAAAAATTTTCAATAGAATTAACAATATCTTTTGTATATTCAAATTTTGGTGCAAATCTAATTTCGCATTTTGAATGTTTTTTCAAACTTTCAATCTCTTTAAAAACTTCTCTAAAATGCTCCATATCAAAATATAAATTATGTTCTGATTTTTCGAAGAATTCGTCTGTCAAATCTTCTCGTAAATGACAATTTTGTTTTAATTTATTTGCTCTCAAGAAAGACAAAGATAAAAACTCAAAATCTTTATCAGAACAGTATTTATACAACTTTGGCAAATCATCTAAATTATTTTCCAAAACAATTGTTTTTATATCAACTTTTGGACGTTTTTTTAATTCTAAAATCTTCTCTAAATTATTTGTAACCGTATCAAAAAGACCTATTCTATTGCGGTTGTTGTCGTGAGTTTGCCCATAACCATCAATTGACACTGAAAGCAAAAGCAATCTATTGTTATCAAAAAGTTTTACTATATCATCATTTAATAAAATCCCATTTGTAACAACAGTAACTTTTCCAGATAATCTTTCAGATACAGTATTAAAAATTTCGCCAAAATCAAGACGTACAAGAGGTTCACCTCCAACAAGTGTTGCAATTGAATATTTTGGAAGTTGGTTAATTATATTTCTCCATTCCTCAGTCGAAAGTTCTTGTTTATTTCTATCTTCGCCGACATAACAATAAGAACAATTCAAATTGCATCGATATGTCAATTCTAAAAAATATCTCAACGGCAAATTATTAAACAACCCCAAAAATGTAGGTAGTGAATAGATATTTCTTGCACAATCAAATAATTTTGAATAATTTATCATAAAACAATTATACAACAAATTTTCATGTTAAAATAATCCTATGAATACCGAAAAACTTAGTATAAAAATTGAAAAAATGACGACAAATGATGTCGATGAAATTTTCAAAATAGAAGAAGAAACTTATGGTCCACACCACTGGTCAAAAGATTCTTTCTACTCAGAAGTTTCTAATAACATTGCACGTTACTACGTTGCAAGACTAGAAACAGGTGAAATCATTGGTTATATCGGTAGCTGGTTTATTATTGAAGAAGCTCATATTACAAATGTCTCAGTTTCTCCAAAATATAGACGTAATTCAATCGGAGAAGCTCTTTTATATCATTTGCTAAAACAATGTTATGCAGAAATGATTAAATACATTACACTTGAAGTAAGAGTTTCAAACGAGCCAGCAATAAACTTGTACAAAAAATATTCCTTCGCATCTCTTGGTTGCAGAAAGCATTACTATCAAGATAATAACGAAGACGCATTAATTATGTGGACAGAAAATATTTTTTGGGATAAATTTAAAGTGAAGTTTGCAGAAAACGAAAAAGAACTAAATTCACGCATCAATATACTATGAAAAAAACTAAAGAACAGTTAGAAATATTCAAATATAAAGGAGAACCAATCAGAATAACACTAGGTACTATTGTTATGATTGGGATTTGCACGTTCTTAATCGTAATTGCAACTTTTACACAGGTAAAAATACCTCACTTCCTACATTCAACAGCTAACTTGAATTTTGGAGAGGGTATAATTGATAGCACAAAAGGATATTTATACATTCCACAAATACCTACAATCTTGTTTATTGCAGGATTAATGGGTAGAATTTTTGGAACACTTTCTGTTTTAGTCTACATTGCAATCGGATTATTTTTCTATCCAATTTTTGCACTAGGCGGAGGCTTAAAATACGTATTAGCATTTAATTTCGGATACATTTTAGCCTATATTCCAGCAGTATTCTTAACAGGTACAATCCTAAACCACGGTTACTCAATAAAAAATGTTTTAAAAGCAACTGTAATCGGAGTTTTAACAATTCACGTAATCGGTATTCTTTACACTGCGTTTATCGCAATCATCAGTTCTGGCGATGATTTAAGTATATTTGGTTCAATCGTTGCACAAAGCGGTTGGAAAATTTTATACGATTTAATTTTTAGCTTTATCGCAGTATATATGGCGAACATAACCAAAAAAATCCTTTGGTTAATTATGTGCTAATTTAACATTTCTTAATATTTAACCATTTTTAGGCAATTTATTTTTTTAGGGTCTTTAAATAAAACATAAAGGTTAGATAAAGGAGATTACGACATGGCATTAGTAACAGTTCAACACAAAACAGAAGCAAAATTAAAAAATAACGATGAATTTACACAATATTTAAAAAGCCAATGTTTAAAAACAACTTTTAACGGCATTGAAGTTGATTCATTTGCTTGGTACAAAAAGATGCTAGGTATTCACCAATAATTATAAAAGTATTTAAAAAAGAAGGGTTGAAGCTTCGCTTCAACCCTTCTTTTTATTTGTTGTAAATAATAAACCTTCCGTCTTTGATTTCAGAATTTGCACCATAAGGAACTGTTATTTTTTTCTTATTGTGAGTAATTTTAAAATCACCTAAAACCGCAATGTTTAAATCAGAAACAAATTCTTCAAACACTTCATTTAATTCATCTTTGTTTTCAACATCTAAAAATTCACCCAAAACAAGACCTTTGATATTTCGTCTAAATTTAGGAATATTTGATAATTGAGCCAACATTTTATCTATTTTATAAACAGGCTCGTTTAAATCTTCTATAAAAAATATAAAATCTCCATCTGGGATAAAATCAAGCCCACAAAGTGATACAACCGTTGAAAGATTTCCACCGAAAGTTATACCTTTTGCATTTTTGTTATTAGATAAACCTTTTTCAAACGGCAAATATTCTAAAACATTGTCGTTCATCAAGACTTCAAAACAGTTTTCAAAAGTTTCACTATCACCCTCATCTGAACCAAAATCACCCAAACACATTGGACCAGAATACGTGATTAATCCTGATTTTTTCAAAAACATTGCAGACAAAGCTGTGATATCAGAATAACCTATAAAGATTTTTGGATTGTTTCTAATCAAATCATAATCAATTTTGTTAATCAATCTAATTGCGCCGTAGCCACCACGCATGCAGAAGATTGCATCAATATTTTTATCAGAAAACATTTTGTGTAATTGTTCAATTTTAACGTCGTCTTCACCTGCTAAATATCTTTTTTTATCGTGAAGATTTTCCGCCAAAACAACATTAAAACCTCTATTTTCAAAATAAGAAACAGATTTTTTTAAAGCTTCTTCAGATTTTAGATTTCCAGAAGTAGCAACAATACCAATAGTATCACCTTTTTTTAATTTTTTAGGTTTAATTAAATTCATAATTTCACAATTTTCAAAACTCTTACGGTATAATATTATCATGAACGAAAAATATGTACCGTTATATAGAAAATATAGACCACAAACTTTAGAAGAAGTTGTTGGTCAAGAACATATTAAAAAAGCTTTAACGAACGCAATTGAGTTAAACAAGATTGCGCACGCATATTTGTTCACAGGTCCACGTGGAACTGGTAAAACTTCTAGTGCAAGAATTTTGGCAAAGTCTTTGAACTGTAAAAATGGTCCAACTGTAAAACCTTGCGGTAAATGTGAAAGTTGTATTGATATCACAAATTCAACACCAGTTGATGTTATTGAAATCGATGCTGCAAGTAACAGAAAAGTTGAAGACGCACAAAACATTTTAGAAAAAATTCAATATGTTCCAGTAAACGGTAAATATAAAATTTATATCATCGACGAAGTTCACATGCTTTCAAATACGGCATTTAATGCTCTTTTGAAAACATTGGAAGAACCTCCAGAAAATGTTATTTTTATTCTTGCGACAACAGAACCTCAAAAGGTTTTAGATACCATTAAGAGTCGTTGTCAAAGATTTGATTTTAAACGTATCACGACAGAAGATATCGTTAAACATCTTGAATACATCGCAAAACAAGAAAATATTAATATTGAAAAAGAAGCACTTTATACAATTGCAAAGAACTCTGCAGGCGGAATGAGAGATTCTATTTCACTTTTAGACCAATTGAGCGTACTTGGCACAACTACTGCAATCACAGTTGACGACATCAATTCGCTACTTGGCAGAATTTCTTTTGATTTGCTTGTGGAAATTTCAAAAACAATTGTAGAAAGTAATCCGCAAGAAGCTATTAATATTTTAGAAAAAATTTACAACTCAGGTAACGAACCTTCTCAAATTTTGTTAAATATGCTTGAGTTCTTTAAAAACGCATTGTTGGTAAAAACTTGCGCTAAAAATATTGCAATTGAATTGACACAATACAATGAGGCACAAATCAAATCTGTAACACCGATTGTTGAAAATTTAGAAAAACAACAAATCATCTTTTTGATAGAAAAAATTTCTAATTATATAAAAGAAATCAAAACAAGCACAACTCCACACTTGTGGCTAGAAGTTGCACTAATCGATTTAGCAAATTTGACAGAAAACACAAAACTTATGGAGTTGCAAGAAAGATTATCTAGACTTGAAAGTGGAGAAGTAAGAGTTTCATCGGCACCTACTGCTTACAAAACTGCACCAATGCCAACAATGAAACCTATTATGAAACCTTCTCAAGCAAAAGTTGAAACTCACCAACAAGAGCACGGAGAAGTTATTGCAGAAAAAGTTGAAAAAATAGCTGAACAACCTAAACAAGAGGTTGCAAGAGAAGAAGATTTTTCTCCTGTTCCAAAATCTCAACCAAAACCAGCCTCAACATCAAACCTTTCAGAACTTTGGACAGCTTTAATAAACAATATTCAAAGTCCTGCAACTCAAGCTTTGTTAAAACTTTCAACACCTGTTTTGATAACGCCAGAAAAAATTATTATTACATTTAAAAACGACACTTTAGTTGGTAAAATCAACGATTCTTCAAAAAAACAAGCATTGATTGAAGCTTGCGACAAATTATTTTCACAAACAAATTCAAATGTAATTGTGAGAATGCCTTTGCCAGATGATAACAAACTTGCTTCATCTGCTCAATCTTCAACACCTAACATTGAAAAAAAAAATATTGAAGAACCAAAACAAGTAATAAAAAAAGAAAAAATTGAAGAACAACAAGTAAAATCTGAACCTGTACAAAAAGTTGCCGAAAAACCTCAATCAGAAGATGAAGACGAAGATAGTTCAGAAGAAGATACGGAAAAACCTGTCAATAAGAAGCAAGATGTAGATAAAACAATGCTTTCAGACCAAGTAAAAATGGTTGTAGATTTATTTGACGGAAAAGAAATCATTTAATTTAACAAATGTTAAACTAAATGTGGATTATTGTTATAAAACTTTAAAAGGGTGGCACATAATACATGTAATCAAATATCTTTACCTACCTAATCCATTTCTTGCCGTTGTTCTAGTATAAAGCTTCGGCTTTTTTGTTGCTTTCGTTACCCCTCACTACTCACTACTCTTTGTTTGTTGTATAATTTTTCCATAAGTAAATAGAGGTACATAATGGAAAAATTTTATTTAACAACTGCGATAGATTACGTTAATGGCGCACCACACATCGGACATGCTTACGAGAAAATTCTTACAGACGTAATTGCAAGACATTTCAAAAAAAGATGTAATGATTTGTTCTTCTTATCAGGAACAGATGAACACGGTATAAAAATTCAAAAAACAGCTGCATCTAAAGGTATCACACCAAAAGAACTTTGCGACGATAATGCAAAATTTTTCACTGATACTTGGAAATTATTAGATATTAATTACAACAAATTTATCAGAACAACTGATGATTATCACGAAAAAGCTGTTCAATTAATTTTCAAAAAACTTGTAGAAAAAGGTGATATCTACAAACATTCATACACTGGTTTATACTGTCAAGGTTGCGAATGTTTCTTAAACGAAAAAGATTTAACAGAAGACGGACTTTGCCCAGATCACTTAAAGAAACCAGAAGTTGTATCAGAAGAAAACTATTTCTTCAAACTTACAAAATACAAAGATGCAATCATCAAACATATTAAAGAAAACCCTAATTTTATCGTACCTGCATTTAGAGCAAACGAAGTTTTAAATCAATTGGAAGATATTCAAGATATTTCTGTATCACGTTCAATTTCAAACGTAACTTGGGGTATTCCAGTTTTAGATGACCCAGAACAAGTTATTTACGTATGGATTGATGCATTGTCAAACTATATTACAGCTTTGGGCTACACACCAGACGAACAAACAGAAGAATTCAAAAAATTCTGGCCGGCTGATGTTCAAGTAATTGGTAAAGATATTCTTAAATTCCACAGTATTTACTGGTTAGCAATTTTAATGGCATT
>CAVCIU010000026.1:2184-22389 GCA_963602355.1 Methanobacteriaceae archaeon | reverse complement strand
ATGGTGTTAATAGGTCAAAAGAATTATGAATACTGAGTTCTAGGCTTTAAAATTCGTGTTTACATTTCGTAACAATTGGGTAAAGTCCCATGTTTTTCATGGGTTTGGGGTAAAAGAGAGAGTAGAATTTAGTGAGTAGTGAGTAGGCTTATTCCCCTCGCCCAATAGTGGGAGAGGATAGAGTGAGGGTTCACTCTAATTTTGTTGAGCAGGTATGCCCAACCTACTTATCTTCCTTTAAAAATGGTGTGCTTGGCGGCTTCGCCTTAGCCGTTGGCGAGAACACGGACGTTCGAGCCATACGGATTAGGATACCCTTTAGGGTAGAACGCATGATTGAAATTAATCACGATTGATTAATTTCAATTGCGTGAGAATCGCCCAAGACACCAAAAATTTGCACTAAAAAAGGAAGCCTTTCGACTTCCTTTTAAAATGGTGCGCTTGGCGCGATTCGAACGCGCGACCTATCCCTTAAAAGGGGAGTGCTCTACCTGCTGAGCTACAAGCGCATATGCAACTTGTGATTACATATACTAATTTAGCAAGAAAATATTTTTTCGTCAACTACTTTTTTAAAAATAAAAAAATGGCTTTAAAGTTCATAACTTTAAAGCCAAATATAACAAGTGTTTCAAATGTTATTCAACATCAATAAATTTTTTAGCACAATTAAACATTTCATTAACCAACGAAGCATTTGAATAAATATTCATTCCTGCACCTTCAAGAACTTGTTTCATGCGTTTTTCCCAAAGTGGATAAATATCGTCTTTATTCAAATCTAGGACTTTAGCTAACATATTCAGTTCTTTAAAATCAATAGGCACAGGTATTGCACCACGAAGCATATCTACCATTTCAAGACGTTTCTTTCGTGGAAAAGCCTTTAAAAAATTAACGATAGAAAGCCCTTTTTCCCTAATACTATCTTTAATAAAATCGATTGTTTCATCAACAAGAATAGGTTCTTGGGGAATTCTATACTCTTCAAACTCCTCAGGTAAAATATCCATGACAACTGCTATACGTTCAAGAGTTGTACCTCTTGTAGAAAACGGTATAGTACTATCAATCAAGTTATAGACATAAGATAGAGTAACACCTATCATTTCTGCAAAGTCTTTTTTATGCAAATCATTTTTTTCTAAAAAATTTGCCACCATTTCTGAGCTTTTTTGTTTAGATAATGTTTTATTTTTGGTATTCATAATAATCCTCCCTCAATAAAATATATTTATGTTGCTATTAAAATAAACGTATTTTATCTTTTTGTTAAGAGCAAGGTAGATAACAAGAAAGGTAATCTTTATTTGCGTTAAAATAATAAACAGAAAGAATAAAACAAAGGAAAATCATTTTGAAATTAATTTTGTGCACAGGAAATATAGGCGACAAATACTGTTTTAACCGTCATAATGTCGGATTTATGGTAGCTGACAAAATGGCAATGGACGAAGGTTTTGATTTCAGATTAGAGAACAAACTTAAATGTTATTTAGCGAAATATCAAGATTTTATAATTATCAAACCTACGACATATATGAATTTATCGGGAGAAGCCCTATCTTTGGTAATGAATTATTATAAAATCAAACCAGAAGATGTTCTAATCGTTTATGATGATTTAGCAATCGATTTAGGTACATTGAGATTTAAAGGTAATGGTTCTGACGGGGGACACAACGGTATAAAATCAATTATCCAACATTTAGGCACAAACAAATTTGCAAGATTAAAGGTTGGAATTGGACCTCAACCACCTATTCCTTCTGAAAATTTTGTACTAGGAAACTTCTCAAAAGAACAAATGCCCGTTTTAAAAGAGGTTTTAACAAGAGCTGTAGAGGCGATTAAATTTTATTTTGAAAACGGTTTAGAAAAAGCTCAAAACAAATATAATTAACCAGTTGTATAGTATTCAGAATATAAAAATTTTTATAAAATAATAAATAAAAAAGGGAAAATTATGACAATAGAATTAGCAGAACAATTTGAAGAACAAGAACAATATGAGCAAGCATTTGCAGAATACAAAAGATTATTAGCAAAAAAAGAAACAAGCATTGACTTATTGCAAAGAACTGCAAATGTAGCTTTAATTTTAGGAAAGACAGAAGAAGCCTCTGAGCTTTTATCAAAAATTTTGAAATTAGATCCAGAAAACATTATGTGCTACGAGCAATTAATGGATATTTACAACGAAACAGACAAATACAAATATTATATTTATAGAGGCGACAAACACGTTGTACAAGGTCAAATTTCACATGCTATAAATGATTTCAACAAAGCCTTAAATAGAGCTGATACAGATGAGAAAATCTTATCAACAAGATTTGTATTAGGCGGATTGTATGAACAAGTTGAAAAATACAACCAAGCAATTGACGAGTTTTTAAGAATTACAGACAGCGAAAATGCTAATAAAGAATCTTATTTAAAACTTGCGCAATTGTATGAAAAAACTGATATGGTTTCAAGTTCTGTAAGTATTCTTGAAAAAGCTTTAGAACACGGCTTTAAAGATGATAAAGATATAAAAGAAGCTTTAGCTAACTATTATATTAAAAATGGCACACCCGAACTTGCAACAGAAATGACAAGTGATGATTTGACAAAAATCAGAAGTTATTTAGACAATGGCAAAGACGAAAAGGCTTTTGAATTAATTCAAAGCATCGAAAAAGATTACAAGAAAAACCCTAAATTCTTAGCCCTTGTTGCACAATATTATTATCAAAAAAATCAATTTGACGAAGCATTAGCAATCGTTGATGAATATGAAAAATTTGCTAAAAATTCACCACTTATTTATCAAATGAGAGCAATGATTTTTGATGAACAAAAGAAAACATTTGAAGCAAGCATCAACTGGGCAAAATACAATATTTTACTAGGGAACAAAGATGTTGCATTGAACGAATATATGCAAGCTTACGCAATGAACAATGAAGACGTTGAACTTGTTTACACAATTGCTAATCTTTTAGATACATTGAACGACAAAACAAGAGCGAACGAATTTTACGAACAATTAGTAAAATTAGAACCAAACAACAAAAAAGCTCTTGAAAGATTGGCTGATTTTAGAGAATCAATCGGCGATTACAGACAAGCTATTGAATATCTTGAACAATATCACAAGGTTGACCCTAAAAATGCAAGCACAATGAGAAAATTAGGTAAATTCTACGAAAAAATCAGAAGAAAAGATAAAGCATTAGAGTATTACAAAAAATATGTAGATATTTCAAATGCAGTAGAAGGTTATGATGAAGTTTGCGCTAAGATTGCAAAACTAGAAGCTCAACCTAAGAACTATTCCGAAACTGATGGTGAAGACGGATTAATTGATATCATCATGAGATGGTTTAACCGCAAATAAAAGATAAAAAAAAAGAGGCGAGGTTGAAAATCAACCTCGCCTCTTTTTTATTTTATCTTAACCATTTGTTTTTAATTTTATTTAAACTACCGTCATTAACCATATCAGTTATAGTTTTATCAACGATTGTTCTTAAACGTTTTGTTTCTTCACCTTTTCTAAATGCGATGCCATAAGGTTCTTTAGAATATCTAGGAGCATTCAAGATTTTTAGTGAATTGTCGTCCATAATTATACCCAAGATAATTGTATCGTCAGTAGCGATAGCATCAACTTCTTTGTTTTTAAGAGCTTTAACTGCATCAGTGTATGTTTTATATCCAGTAATCATAGAATGTGGAACTGCAATACGGATAGTTTTTTCAGCAGTAGAACCGAACAACACACCAATTTTCTGCAATTTTGGATCAGTCAAAGAAGTAACTTTGCTATCTTTATTTAGTAATAAAGTTTGTCCTGAATAGTGATATGGAACAGAGAAGTCAACAACTGCAGCTCTTTGAGAATTGATAGTCATTGACGCAATAATCATATCAGCTTGTCCTGAATTCAAAATCATAATACGATTTGAAGGAGTTACAGGAACAAATTCAACCGCTTTATCATCATTAAAAATAACTTTTGCAATATTTTTAGCTAAATCAATATCAAAACCGTCGTTTTGACCGTCTTTATTTAAGAAACCAAAAGGTTTTGTATCTGTTTTAACACCGACAACGATTTTACCTCTATCTAAAACCATGTCGTACAAATCCATTGGCTGATTTTTCTTGCCACAACCAGACAATACTAAACCTGAAACTAAAATTATAAATGCTAAAACTAAATATTTTTTCATAATTATTCAAATTCCTTAAAGAAATAATATCATAAAAAAATTATTAGGGTATAATGTAAATATTATGAAAAAGAAAATTACAATTATAGGATCAACTGGTTCAATCGGAACCCAAGCATTAGAAGTTATAGAGAAGATTTCAGACCAATTTGAAATCATAGGTTTAGCAGCAGGCTCAAATGTAGATTTGTTAAATAAGCAAATTGAAAAATTTCACCCAAAAACTGTTTGCATTGGTGAAAAAGCAGAAATCAATGATAAATCTGTAAAAGTTTTGTATGGTGATGAAGGTTTGGAAGAGCTTTGCTCTAACAAAGAAAACGATATTATATTAGTTGCCGTATCAGGTAAAATCGGTTTAAGACCAACAATTTCGGCAATCAAAAACGGCATTAACATTGCACTTGCAAATAAAGAAACACTTGTTATGGCAGGCGATATCGTTACAAAATTAGCCAAAGAACATAACGTAAAATTATTGCCAGTTGATAGCGAACACAGCGCTATACATCAATGTATAAAAGATATTTCGCAAGTTAGCAAATTAATTATCACTGCTTCTGGCGGACCATTCTTGCATAAAACAGTTGAAGACATGAAAAACGCAACTGTTGAACAAACTTTAAAACACCCTCGTTGGAACATGGGTAGAAAAATTACTGTTGACAGTGCGACTTTGATGAACAAAGGTTTAGAGGTAATCGAAGCTCACCATTTATTCGGGTTTGACTATGACAACATAGAAGTTGTTGTTCACCCTCAAAGTATCGTTCACAGTGCAGTTGAATATGCAGACGGTAGTGTTATTGCACAATTAGGATTACCAAGCATGCATATTCCAATTCAATACGCAATTACTTATCCGAACCGTATTGAAGGTATTAAATCAAAAAGTTTTAGTTTTGCAGAAATTGCACATCTTGATTTTGAAAAGCCAGATTTTGAAAAATTTCCAACAGTTAAACTTGCATATCAAGCAGGTAAAGAAGGAGGAAGTGCAACAATCTGTTTGAATGCTGCAAACGAAGAAGCTGTATTTGCATTCTTAGATAACAAAATTAAATTATTTGATATCTATGCAATTACTGATAAAATGTACAATGCGCACAACATTGTTAAAAATCCATCAATTGATGAAATCTTTGCAATCGATGAAGAAATAAGAATTAAAACAAGAGAGTTAATTAATAACTAAAAACCTCTTTCCATTTCATCAAAGACATCAGTTTCTTTGTAATAGTTTGTTTTTTTGCGGATATTTTTGTTTTTCTTCTTTGTTTTTTCAGAAACATTTTTGTATGCGTTATCAAGCGAAATTTTCGCCAAAGGCTTTTTACCGCCTGCTTCAAAGAAGGTTAACCAATATCTATCTTTAACATCATTAACAGTAAATGAAATTCTGCCAGCTACTCTATCACCAGGTTTAATCTTTGAATACATTAATTTTGTATCACCGAAAATTGATGGGTGGAAGATAGAATTAGCTTCATTTACAAGCCCTAAATCAAAGCTTGAAAAAGTTTTCTTTGTCATATTTGAAATAACAATTGATAATGTAATTGTGTTAACAACACCAAATGGATCCTTTTCATACAAAATATTAGTAATTTTTACAGTCAACCCTGGGTATTGTAATTCTTTCTGCGCCAAAGCTTCAGCTTTGTATACGGGTAAAGAAACGTTTGATGCTAATTTAACCCTTATTTCATCACCAGGAGAAATCAAAACATCTTTACCTTTACGGTATAAAGCCATACCTAAACCAATAGTACCACC
The DNA here is from genome assembly GCA_963602355.1 of Methanobacteriaceae archaeon. GTDB lineage: Bacteria > Cyanobacteriota > Vampirovibrionia > Gastranaerophilales > Gastranaerophilaceae > UBA791. The sequence continues at coordinate 16,387 of CAVCIU010000026.1, read as the reverse complement.
AATTGCAGCACCGCCCGCAACTGTATAACCTTGAGATGCAATCGCAGCCTCTAAACCCAATAAGTTTAAAGCTGTAAGACCACCTAAAACACCACCTGCTGCAGTATAACCCAAATCAGTAGCAACAATCTTCGCAGTAGCCTTTATTGGGTGCATTTTTGTAGACATATTACCTTCAATAGGGATTTCTCTACCATCTGGAGTTACCAAGTAATCAAATTTTAAATCAATATAACCGTCTCTACCCAAACGTCTAGACTCTTTTGAAGCCTTAATTATACCGTGAGCTAAAGTACCTCTTGGAAGAATTACACCCTTATCACTATAAACATCACTAGTTACTTCCGCAAAAAACTCATCACCTTCAAGTGAAAAACTTGCATCAATAACTTGAGATACTGACATGTGAATTACATCTTTTGAATTCAATTCATCAACCGCACCAGTAAATAATTCTTTATCCAACTGCGCTTGATTAGTTTTATTCATCTCAGCATGACCTTGAAATACCTCCGCCATGGCTACTTGAGAAAATCCACATAACATGTATATTAATATAAGTAACAAACTTATAGATTTTTTTAAACAAAAATTTCTACACATACAAATATTATATAGTTTTTTAGAAAAATATCCAAAAATTTACAATGTAAAAATATAAATGCTAACAATATTTTTTTAAGGTATAATAAAATTTGATAAAAAGAAAGGAGATTATTATGAAATTTATATGTTCAGTATGCGGTTATGTACACGAAGGTGATACAGCTCCAGAAAAATGTCCACAATGTGGTGCCCCAGCTAGCAAATTCAACAAAGCTACAGAAGGTGAAAAAACTTATGTAACAGAACACGTTGTTGGTATCGCAAAAGGTGTTGATGAACAAATTTTACAAGGTTTAAGAGAAAACTTCACTGGCGAATGTACAGAAGTTGGTATGTACTTAGCAATGGCTAGAGTTGCTGAAAGAGAAGGCTATCCAGAAATCGCTGAAGCTTTCAAAAGATACGCTTTTGAAGAAGCTGACCACGCATCAAGATTTGCTGAATTGTTAGGCGAAGTAATCACAGATTCAACTAAGAAAAACTTAGAAATGAGAGCTGATGCTGAATGTGGCGCTTGCGCTGGTAAAATGGAAATTGCTAAAAGAGCTAAAGAATTAAACTTAGATGCAATCCATGACACAGTTCACGAAATGGCTAAAGACGAAGCTAGACATGGTAGAGGCTTCGATGGATTATTAAAAAGATATTTTTCATAATTGAAGAATTAAATTAATCTTTAGAGGCGATTTTGGGTAAAACCCAAAATCGCCTCTCTTATTGAATACAACAAAAGAACGGGCATTTGATTTCATCAAATGCCCGTTTTTTTAATATTAAAATTTTTATTTTTGTTGCTCGTCGCTTTGTTTTTTCATTAAATCAAGTTGTTCGATTTCTTGTGCAAAAGCAACTTTTTCAAAATCAGGTATTGGCATTGGTCTTGCGAATAAGAAACCTTGTGCGATATCACAACCAGCTATTGATAAGAATTCTGCTTGGTCTTTTGTTTCAATACCTTCTGATACAGTTTTTAAGTTCAAATTCTTAGCCATCGCTAAAACGTGTTTTACTACAACTTTACCTTTTTCATCTGCAGTAGATGTGCTAATAAATTCTTTGTCTAATTTTAGAATATCTACTGGGATTTTACGTAACATGTTCAATGATGAATAGCCAACGCCGAAATCGTCCATTGCGATGTTAAAGCCATATTTCTTCAATGTGTTCAAGATATCTAAGAATTTTTCAATATCTTCAAAACAAGCACTTTCAGTTAATTCTAGCTCTAACAATTGAGCTGGAATATTGTATTTTTTAATTAAATGCAATAAGAAATCAATGAAATCATCACTGTTCAAATGAAGTCTTGAAACATTTACAGAAATTGGAGTTGGAGTAAGTCCCCAATTAATCCATTTTCTAATTGTTTTACATGCTTGTTCCCAAATGTAATGGTCAAGATTTAAGATAAAACCATTTTGTTCAAATAATGGAATGAAATCACATGGAGGAATAAAACCTTTTGTAGGGTGAATCCAACGAACTAAAGCTTCAGAACCAACAACTTTTAATGTGTGCATATCAAATTTTGGTTGAAGATACATAACAAATTCATTACGTTCTAAAGCTGAATACATTTCATCTTCAATCTTTTTATCATTCAACAATTTTGTTCTTAAAGTTTCATCATAAAATGCAATGTGTTGATTTACATTAGCTTTGATAGTACGTTTTGCTAATAAAGCTCTATCACACATTGTGTTAATTGATAAATTTTTATCTGCAACAAGATAAACACCAAATAGAAGAACAAGTTTAGTGATTAAACCACGTTTAACGTCTTTGAATTCGTTCATCATAGTTGCATTGTATACATCGATTTCTGCAAGAATTTTATCTACTGTTTTTGAAATTTCAGATACATCATTATATCTCATTAAGAAAGCAAAGGTTGCAGCAAAATATCTTGTTGATAAATCCGTAGTTCTAATATTACGTTTAATAATATCCGCTACATCTTTAAGAATTCTATTTGCTGTATCATAACCATAGATTTCATTGATAACTTTAAACTTAGCAATATCCATTAAGACCATTGCATAATTTTTATTGTCATTTGCAGGATTTGCAAAAACTTTTCTAGCTTCAAGCAAGAATTTGTTACTGTTTGGACCACCGGTAACATCATCATTGAACGCAAATTTCATCATTGATTGATGAGTATTATCATAAATGATATTTACACGTTTAATCATTATATATAATAGATAGAAAATAATGATAATTACACTAAATAAAAGTAATAATACATCTAAATTAGTTATTGAAATCATATTTGCAGGAACTGAAATTAGTACAAACCAGTTGTCATAGTTGATTGGTACAAAAGAGTTCAATAATAATTGGTTTTTAGAGAATGTCCAATAATTACCTAACTTATATGATGATAAACGCTTTTTAATTATATCTTTTGATGGAGAAACAAAAGTAACCGATTTATCAAAAATTGAATTTACACGATTAAACGCAAAACTAGAATCTTTAATAAAGAATTCACCATCAGATTTGACTACATGTGAATAGGCTTTGTTGTTAAAACTGTTAATTGTTAAAATATGTTTTAAAGTATCAATTTTAGTTACAGCAAAAAGAATTGCTCTTTCTTCACCTTCAACATAAACAGGCACAGCATAAATACTGTCAAAAAGTTCATGATTACCTTCAGAAGATTCTTTAATACGGTCAAAGCAATAAGAACCTGCACGAACTTTCTTTAAACAAGAATCAGTTAAGACTTTTTGAGGATTTTGATATGTTTTACCATTCAAATTAATTATATATTCGTCCCCAGAAAGAGTCGCCAAACCCCATTGTTTAAAGTCATTACGTTTTATAACTTTTTTGCTAATTATTCTTCCATCAAAAGCTTGAATAGAAATAAAATTTTCACCAATATAACTTGCAACACTGTCTAAGAACTGAAAATCTGCTGCAATTTTATTATGAATATTATACGCAGTTTGAATAGTAACTTCACGAACAACAGTTTCAGAAGTATTAACATGACGATTTAAAAATTTAAGAGCAATAAAAGCTCCAAAAACTACAAAAGCGATAATGATTGTTGTTAAAGACAACAAAATAAAATCAACTCTGTTATTTTTATCTAAATTTGCATAACTTTTTTGCATGACTATCCTTCAGAAACAAATAATAATTAGATTATATAACTTTAAAAAAATGATTTCAATATGTTAAGAACAAAAATAGAGAAAAATATTACTTAAATTTACAGAAAAAGATATTGACATTTTTTCATGGTTTGTATAAAGTAGAAATACGGAGACAAATTCTGTAGAAACAGAAGGAGTTAGCTCTAGACAGATAGAAAAAAGTCCGCTAGAGCATGACAACGAATATTATAAGCTCCAGTGGCACTCTGCCGACGAGAAACGATTGATAATCGTTTTGAGGAGAGGTAAGGTAGACAGGTCTACCGATTCCGCTAGAGCATGACAAACGAATATTATAAGCTCCAGTGGCGGAATCGGTAGACGCGTCGGACTTAAAATCCGATTGGGCGAATAACTCAGTGCCAGTTCAAGTCTGGCCTGGAGCACCATTAAAGACAAGGTTCACACCTTGTCTTTTTTATTTTTTATATGATTACTTAAATTAAGAAATGTTCATTTTAAACATCACAATCATCTTCATCGTATTCAGTATCAAGGAAATCTGCAATGTCTTCTAAGGTTTCGCCGAGATGTTCAACCAAATCGATTGTTTTAAAGACCATACATGCACCAAGTATTTCAAGTATCATAATATCTCCTTTCAATAGTAATATTATAAAAAATACCTATGTCAGAAACGGACAGATAAATTTTTATTATTTAAACTATTAAACTTCAACTCTCACCAACAGGTTAATGTAAAATTTATTCAAAATTTCTATATTATTTATGTGAATTTTTAAAAGAGTAAATAACAATGAAATTAAAATACATTTGCCTTATAACAATATTATTTATAACATTGCCTGTTTTTGCAGAAAGCTACAATGCAGATAGTTTCACATCATTAACTGATGCGCTTACAAGCGCCGGCGCTTTGCCTAATGAATTTCATTCAATTAATATTAACGATAACATTCAATTTGACTCAGCAATTAGAGAAGCTTTAAACTTTGAACTTGTAGGTAGCAACACAAAATCAAACTACAATTTTGATATAAACGGATTTACCTTAGAAGTTTTAGGTTCTGACAAAAGTTCAAAATTATCAAATTTAAACATTTTAGCAACCTCGACAAGTAGCGGTATTATTAGCCGTAATTCATCTTTGACAATTAATAACTCAACTCTTTTAGGTCATACAAATTTTGGAAAAGAACTTGTGAAAAACACGGCAGGCTCCCTACTAGTAAATGAATCTAATTTTCTAAATAACCGTGCTGATAAAGGTGCCGGAATAAATTTTAGCGGAACAAATTTAAATATAGATAAAGCAAATTTTTCAGGAAATCAATCAAATATAGGCGGAGTAATCTATCTAGACAAAGGTTCCTCTACAATTTCTAATTCAACATTAAATAATAATATTTCAACATCAGGCGGAGGTGCGCTATATACAAATCAAGGTACAACAACTATTTTAGACAACACAACTTTTGACGAAAACAGTGTTTCAACAGGTTCAACAGGTGGCGCAATATATAACAATGGGTCATTAACAATAAAAAATGGTTCTACATTTACAAATAACAAGGTTTTGTTAGGTTCTGGAGGAGCAATTTCTAACAGAGGAACATTAAATATTGATTCCGCAATTTTTGAAAACAATTCAACCAAAAATGATGGTGGAGCAATCGCAGATACTGGTTCTACAACAATAACAAATTCTCTATTTAGAAACAATTCATCTGCTGAATACTTAGGTGGTGCAATTGCAAGCTCAAAGGATTTACTTGTAGAAAATTGTAATTTTGAGAAAAACTCTGCTGGGACCTACGGCGGTGCAATAGCCGTAATGAATGGAACAGCGACAATTAATAATACAATCTTTACAGAAAACGAAGCTAAATCTGGTTTTGGCGGTGGTGCTATTATAAATTATTTAAGCACGATTGATTTAACAGGAGAAAACGTATTTCAAAATAACACTTCTAAGGCAAATGGTGGTGCAATAAGCGCAACAACAAATTCAACAACTAATATTTCAAGCGGTGCCCAATTTATAGGAAACAAAGCCGACGGTTTAGGTGGTGGAATCTTTGCACAAGGTACAATAAATATCACTGCAAACAATCCTGATAAAGATGTTATTTTTAGCGGAAACCAAGATGCAAATGGAAGCAATGCTATTCATTTAGATATTTATACAAACGAACCTGTTGGCATTGGAACATTAAATGTTGATGTTAGAAACGGTTCAAAAGTTGTTTTTGAAGATAATCTTTCAGGAGTAGAAAATACTGTTGTAAATATGACTGGGACTTCTTCTTACAATGATAAGGTTTATTTAGGTTCTGCAAATGATAATTTAAAAAGCAATGTTTCACTTAAAAATATAAGCCTTGAATTTTACAATCAAAATTCAGGAATGCAAAATGCAACAATTACCGCCGAAAATACTCATTTCAATTTTATGAACGGATTTATTTCGCAAAACAAATTAAACTTAAATTTAATAGGTGATAGCAACAGTTTTTCCATAGATGTTGACCCAGCAAATTTTACAAGTGATTATTTTGATTTTAGCAATAATCGTTCTGCGATGAATAACCTAATAATCAGAGATATCAATGTTTTAAGCGAACCAACACAATCTTCAACGACTTTTGACATTTTTGACCACGAAAAATATGGCACAAATTTAACATTATCTGAAAAATTAAAAAATAAAACTGTTTATGGAGCTATAAAAAAATACGGCTGGATTTTGACTCCAAAACTTACACTGATTGAACTTTCAGGATTTAATCCTAATATACAAAGATATCAGAGTGCAACAGCTAGTGCATTTATGAATCAAATATTGAGTTATGATTATTCCTTGAATAGAACTGATGAAATATATTCAAATTTAAGAGAATATAAAATTACACAGAGAAATTTAAATTCTTACGCTTATGCGGGCAAAGAAGGTTTACATTACGAACAATACGATGAAAACGGTTCTGCCTTCTGGGTAAGACCTTATGTAAATTTAGAATCATTTCATTTATCTGGAGCAACGTCGAGTGTTGGAAATCAATCTTATGGAGTTATGATTGGTTTTGATTTTCCAATGGTTACAACAAAAAATGATTGGAAATTATTTTCCACAATTTATGGCGCATATATTGGTTCATCACAACAATATGAAAACTCTAATATGTATCAAAATGGCGGATATTTAGGATATTTATTAAGTGCGTATAAAGATAATTTTTATGCAGGTTGGACAATTAATGGAGGCGGACTAGGAGTTGAATCACGCTATGGCGGAGGCAAAGATGATTACGCAATTATCACCGCAGGGACAGCACTAAAACTGGCATATAATTGGAAAATCAAAAGATTAATATTACAACCTAATTTCATGACGGCATATACATTTTTGAGCCCAATGAATTTAGTCAATTTTCAAAGCGTAGACATAAATCAATCGCTGGTAAACGGATTGACAATTATGCCATCTTTAAGAGTTACATATAGAAACGAACATGGCTTTGAACCATATATTTTTGGAGGTTGCGTTATACCAATAATGAGCGACGTTAAAGCAGAAGTAAATTCAACACGACTTGAAAAATTGACACTGAATGCGTGGGCACAATTTGGAATAGGAGTAAAAAAACGAGTAGGCGAACGTGTAACATGTTTTCTTGAAAACATAATAAGAACAGGAGGAAGAGTCGGTTGGGGACTAATGTTCAATGTACAAATTTCTATATAATATTTAATTTTTCATTCATGTTTGACGTGATATTATTTTAGTATGGATATTTTTGATAGATTAGCAAAATCAAAATTTAGAAGCAGATTTAAGCTTAAACAAAAAGAACTTGACTATATCAAGGACAAAGGACTTGATGTAATTCGTTCTCATGCTTACGATTTTATCAAGAAGAGAGTTGCACCAGCAGAAATACCTAACGACGGCAAGCAAACTCCAATGAAAGGACATCCCGTTTTCATTGCACAACACGCAACCGCAACTTGTTGCCGAGGTTGTATTGAAAAATGGCACTATTACAAAAAAGGGATAGCACTAACTACAGAACAACAAGAGCATCTTGTTAACGTAATTATGGAATGGATTAAACGACAAATTAATTATTAGGGATTATAAACTGTATTTATTAGCCAAATTTTGTTTGTCTTCCTGTGATAATTTTCCGCCGTGCAAAATTTTATTATTTGCAGCATTTTTGTTATCTTCGTCAGTTGGGAGCAACACATTACCAGCACTTGGAGTACCTTGTGGTAAAAACGCATCGCTTAACACATTCAACAGAACTCTTGCACCTTCTCTAAATTTACTTTCACCTTTCTGTTCAGTTTTTGCTTGTGCTTGAGTTGTATTATGATTTTTATGAGCCTTTGCTTGTGTAAAAATAGAATCATTTTTGTTCATCTTTTCAGGATAAACTTTATTCACATGTACTCTTGTTGAATCTGCTTGATTAACATTATTATTACGATTTACATTCATACCCATAATTGTATTCCTTAAAAAATCATTATACTTATTTTTATTATCGGCAAAAAAATTAAAAACTTTAGAGCGAAAAAATATTAATTCACAATTGCAATTTTCATCACATTCTCTTGTTTGTTTTCAAAAATTTCGTAAGCCTTTTCTATATCTTTAAGTTTATATTTATGAGTAATTAAAGGTGTCGTATCGATTTTACCTTGTTCAATTAGAGATAATATTTCTTCGCAATCGCAACCGTCAACACCACCTGTTTTAAAAATCAAATTTTTACCATACATATCAGGTAGAGGTAAAATCATTGCTTTATCATAAAGTGCAACAATAGTAACAATTGAATTTGGTCTTGCACAATCCCAAGCCATTTTGAAAGTTTCTTCTGTACCAGCAACTTCAATAACCACATCAGCGCCACCATGTTCACTTTCCGCAATTACAACTTCTTTGCAAGTTTCAGGTTCTGCAACAATAACTTGTGGATAATGTGTTTTTACAAAGTTTCTTCTTGTTTCATCTTTTTCGCAAACAATAATTTTCTTAGGATTTTTAAGCATTACGCAAAGCAAAGTGCAAATCCCAGTAGGGCCAGCACCAATAATTAAAACAGTGTCGTCTTCTTTAATTTCAGAAATACGAGTTGCCCAAAAACCCGTCGCAAGTACATCACCGACCAAAAGAGCTTGTTCATCTGTAACATTATTAGGAATTTTATTTAAACCTTGATTTGCGTAAGGAACTCTTACATATTCTGTTTGACCACCATCAATTCTACAACCTAGCGCCCAGCCACCATTTTTATCAGTACAATTATTTACGTAACCATTTTTGCAGAAAAAGCATTCACCACAAAAAGTTTCGACATTAACAGTTACTCTATCTCCGACTTTTACATTTTTGACGTCAGAACCTATTTCTTCAACGATACCAACCATTTCGTGCCCGACAGTAATTCCTTTTACAGCCTTTGGAACAGAACCGTGTTTTACATGCAAATCACTTGTACAAATGCTAGACATCGTAACATTCACGATAGCATCAGTAGAATTTAACAATTGAGGTCTTTCTTTTTCGATTAATTCAAACTTTCCATTATCAACATATGTATATGCAAGCAAAATATTTCTCCTTAGTTAATATCTTTATATTAAAACTTATACAGTACCATAAATAGTATAACAACATATATAAACATTAATATTTTTAATGTTTTATCGCCATAAATAAATTCAGCGGGATCATCGTTATCAGTAGCAGTATAAATTTTGAACAATAATCTATAAATAATTACAGTAAAAGGAATTACCGTAATATACAAATACTCTGTACCAGTTCTTTGAATAGTCGTTAAATCTAACGTATATGTAATATAAAAAGCAATTGATAATACAGCATTAGTCATAACAAACTGGTTTAACAATGTTTCATTGTAGCCTTTTATTGATTTTCTACATAAATTTTTATCATCAAGGAGTTTATATTCCAATTTTCTTTTCGAAAAAGTAAAAAACATAGAGGTAAAGAACGTAAGTAAAATCACCAATGGAGATGGCACAACTAGAATTGCAGAACAACCTGCCAAAATTCTCAAAATAAAACCTAAAGCAATACCAACCGCATCAATAATAGGAAGAGATTTTAACTGTAATGAATACCAAATATTTAATATAAGATATAAAAATATTGATATGAATACTAATTTATTAACAGCAAAAGCAACAACAAAAGAGGCTATTACAAATAATACAAATAATATCCATGCCAAAGGTATTGATATTTCACCAGAGGCAATTGGTCTGAATTTTTTCACTGGGTGAAGTTTGTCATTTTCGATATCTAAAATATCATTAAAAATATAAACTGCTGAAGCTATTAAATCAAATGCGATAAAAGCAATAACAGCTTCAAGTGTTGCATTAAATTCGAGAAACTTCAATGAAAAAACCAATGGTATAAATACAACGATATTTTTCACATAATGTTTTATTTTCAAAAGTTTTATTATTAATTTAAGTTTATTCATTAGTCATAATTATTATACCGTTTAAATTTCTTAAAAACAATGGAAAATGTGTAAACACCAATATAGCCCATATGGCTAATAGCTATATGTATACCCTCTGTATTATTATAAAATGACCTAGTTATGTGGCTAGGAAGATAGTATATTAAAAAGTTTAGTAAATAAAATAATATAATATGGAGAAGTAAGGATAACGTAAGATGGACGATAAGATTTCAATATATATTGTTGAAGACTACATGTTAGCGAGAATAACTTTTGAAAAAGCATTAAAACAATACGACGATATTGAAATAAAAGGTTCCTTTGAATCAGGCGAAGATTGTTTAGAAGCTCTTGAAAAAGAACGAGTACAAGTTGTAATTATGGATATTGGATTACCTTATATGACAGGTATTGAAGCAACAAAAATAATCAAAGAAAAATATCCAAATATTAAAGTCATAATGTTAACTTCTCACGACAAGCAAGATGAAATCATTTCAAGTTTTGCCTCTGGCGCAAACGGTTATGCCTTAAAAGAAATAGCAATAAACAAACTTCACGATGTAATCAAAACTGTTGCGAGTGGTTCATTGTGGGTTGCACCTCAAATTGCGAGTGTTGTTCAAAAATTATTCTTCAATATTGAACCGACTCCAAAATACGATTTTAAACTAACTGAAAGAGAAAAAGAAGTTTTAAGTCTTTTAGTACAAGGGCTTTCAAATAATGAAATAAGCGAAAGATTATTTGTAAGTTCTCACACAGTAAAAGCACACGTTGCAAATATTCTATCAAAACTATCTGTAACAGATAGAGTTCAAGCAGCGGTAAAAGCCGTGAAATTCAATCTATAAAACACAAGCCGAAATAAGGAGTCAAACATAAAATGGTAAATGACAAAGGAATATTATTTTCTATTCTCGATGGAATGCCAATGTCTGTATATCTAAAAGATTTAGCAGGCAAACTTACCTATGTTAATAAATATGCAAAGAAATTCTTAGGTTTATCAAAATCAAGTAAATCAGCTAAGAATGATTTTATAAAATCAAACATTGAAAGAATAAAAGAAACTGACGAACAAGTAATCAAAAATAAATGTTATGTTGAATTAGAAGAAGTCGTCAAATTAAAAAATAATGATTCACGTTGGTACAATATTCACAAATATCCAGTGTATGACGAAAATGACAAAATGTCTGGTATTTGCGTTATTGCCAGAGATGTAGAGCTTGAAAGAAAAGCTCAAGAACAAAGAGAAACATATATTGCAACTCTAACACACGATTTGCAAAATCCAACATTGGCACAAATCAATGCTCTAGATTTGTTATTAGAAGAAAAGCTAGGAACTTTAAACGAAGATCAAAAAAATATTTTAAATTTAACAAAAGATTCTTGCACTTATATGCTAGAAATGTTGCTAAGTTTAGTTGATACTTATAAATTTGAAAACGGTGATTACATCTTAGATATAGCACCATTTAATATCACTGATTTAATTTCAGATACTTGCACAAGATATGTACATTTATTGAAAGACAAAAATATAAATGTAGTTAAAAACATTGGTAAAAATATTGAAGAAATTATTTCAGACGAACAATTTGTAAGACGTATATTAAACAATCTTTTCAGATTTATAATAAACTACTCTTTCAAAAATACAGAAATAAATGTAAATTTATCAATGAAGAACAAAGAGTTTGTAAAAATAGAAATAAAAGCTTGCGGATATCATATTCCACCAAAGACTTTAAACAACTTATTTGAAAAATACACAACACATTTTTCAAAATACAATACAGTCGGAGTTGATATTTGCTTATATCACTCAAAACAAATTGTTTCATCACTTGGGGGAAATGTTTCAATAAAGAGCAACGACAACATAAACACTGTTGAAGTAACTTTACCTTTAAAGCTTGAAAAAGAAGTCTATAAAGACTAATTTTTAAAACAAGCTTACATATAAATACTTCAGTAATTTTGTTATACAATTTACTATATAAGGATATTTTTTCATGAAATTAAAAGAATTTGGTATATTTTGCTTATTTGTAGGACTTTTAGTAACAATTTTTATCGCATTAACGACAACATGGATTTTACCAAAAACTGTAATTCCACTTTTTGATGGTTTTGTAATTTTAACAGCATTCGCTGTATTCGTATGTTACTTAATGCTTTCATTCTTGTTAGATACAAAGAGAATGAACTACAATTTAAAATTGAAAAAATCACAACTTGAAATGATTTTAAACAACGTTGATATTACATTGTTTTTAAGAGATTTAGACGGCACAATTCTAACAATGAATCAAGGTAACGCAGATTTATTAGGATACACTGCTGACGAAATGATTGGAAAAAATATTAAAGATATCATTAAAAACCTTGATGAAATAATTGATACTACCGATAAAGAAGTTATTGAAAATAAAAAACCAATTAAATATACACACTTTGTAGAATCAAATAAAGGTATTGGAAAACATTTAAAAATAGGTAAATTCCCGTTTTTAGATAGCAAAGGTAAAGTATCAAAACTTATTGTTTGTTATATCGATGATACTTTAGAGCAAAATATTGAAAAGACTAAAAACGATTTTATTGAAACATTAACTCACGACTTGAGAACTCCTACGATTACTCAAATCAAAGCATTAGATATGTTATTAGAAGGTTATTTTGGAGAACTTTCTGAAGGTCAAACTGAAATTGTTAATCAGATAAAAAGTTCTTGCAAATATATGAACGATTTAATTTTCACTATTCTAGATACTTATGTTATAGAAAAAGGTAATATCAAATTAAATTTATCAAACCTAAATATGTCAAATCTTGTAAGAGAAATTACACAAGAGTTAAAATGGCTTGCTCACGAAAAGAACAAAAGTATGTTTGTTGATATTGATAATGCTTCAAACTTCATTTGCGCAGATAGATTACAATTAAAAAGAGTTATTTTTAACCTTGTTTCAAATGCTATCAAATATGGTGAAAACGATTCAGTTATTGATATTGTAGTAAAAGAAGTTGATGATAAATATATTGATTTTCAAGTAAGAAATAAATCTGAATTCTTGACAGAAAAAGATTTAACAAATATCTTTGATAAATACAAATCAAAATCTAATTCAAAAATATCTAAAATCAGTACAGGTTTAGGCTTGTATCTTTCAAAACAAATCGTAGAAAAACACAAAGGCGAAATCTACGCAAAATGTATCGATAAAGACACTTGCATTTTCGGCTTCAAAATTCCAAAAGATTGTAATAAAGAAGCATAACTTGTTCTTTTGATATATATTTAAAATATGGAAAATAAAAAAGAACTAAGAAAAAAAGCAAAAGATATAAGAAAGACATTGAATATTGAACGAGTTAGCAAAGATATTGTGGCTAAGATAGAAAAGCTTAAACTTTTTCAGCAAGCTAAGAATATTATGATTTTTTATCCACTAGAAAATGAAATAAATTTGCTAGATTTGTTAGAACATTCAGAAAAAAATTTTTATTTACCTCGAACAATAAATGATGATATGATGGCTTGTCCATATAAAATAGGAGATAAACTATCTAAAGGTGATTTTAACGTAACAGTACCGATGACAGACGGCATAAATCCAGAAATTTTAGACTTAATCTTTGTTCCAGCACTTATGGTTGATAAAGAGAATTATAGACTTGGATATGGAAAAGGATTTTATGATAGATTTTTAGAAAAAACTAATGCCAAAACTATTGTTCCGATTTCAGAAAAGTTGATTGTAGAAAAATTACCGATAGAAGAACACGATAAAAAAGTAGATTATATAATTTCTGCATAAAAAAAAGGCTGTCCTAAATTACTTTAAGACAGCTGTTAAATTTTGTTTTGGTTTAGTTTTTTGGTTTTTGGTTTTTTGGTTTTTAATTAAAGTTTTTTTGGTTGCTTGGTATTTGTCG
>CAVCIU010000026.1:0-1515 GCA_963602355.1 Methanobacteriaceae archaeon | reverse complement strand
CCATGCAAATTCAATTATTGCCATGTTTTTAGCCCTTTGTTAAGTTTTCTTAACAAAGGGCTAAATTTGTAAAATTATAATTTTATAAAACTATTTTGCTTCGTTACGGCTAAGAACTTTATCGATTAAACCATATTCCATAGCTTGTTGAGCAGATAGGTAGTTATCACGTTCAGTATCTTTTTTAACTTTAGCAATTGATTGACCAGAATTTTCAGCTAAGATACCGTTTAACATATCTTTCATACGAAGAATTTCTTTAGCTTCGATTTCGATATCAGTAGCTTGACCTTGAGCACCACCTAAAGGTTGGTGAATCATAATTCTAGCACTTGGAAGAGCCATACGTTTGCCTTTAGCACCACTTGATAATAGGAAAGCACCCATTGAAGCAGCTTGACCTAAACAAATTGTTGCAACGTCAGCTTTGATTAAGTTCATAGTATCATAAATAGCCATACCAGCAGTGATAACACCACCAGGGCTGTTGATATACATCATAATATCTTTTTCTGGATTTTCACTGTCCAATAACAACAATTGAGCAATAATAGAATTTGCTACATCATCATCAATTTCTGTACCTAAGAAGATAATTCTTTCTCTTAATAATCTTGAGAAGATATCGAAAGATTTTTCTCCACGAGAAGAAGCTTCAATAACGGTAGGTACATAACTCATTATTCTTAAATATTCTTGTGTATCCATGTTGTCTCCTTGTTTATGAAAATATTATATAACAAAAAAATAAAATTAAAAACAAAAAGAGAGGCTAAAATCACCTCTCTTTTGTTGCGATAAAAAATACATCACCTGCTTAGTTCAACCCAAAGAATCTTGCAACCCTTCTTAGAAATGAAACTTGAGCATTATCTGAACTTTCTTTTTTGTAAGAAGGAACAAATACGTCTTGTTCCAAAGGTCTTAAGTTATGAGCTACAGGTTTATAATCGCCGATAACCTCTAGATCAGCCATAAATACGATAGGAGCTGGTCTGTGAATATTACCAAAGTTATTTGGTGTATTTTTTACAATTGAATTTACGTTGTTTACTGCTTCTAACATAATCTCACCTCTTTTAGATTAAGTTTTCCGTGTCCCCCGATTGCACTTAACAGGGGTAATGATACTCTGTGCAATCTATACGGAATTTTCTTTCCATTTCTTTCTACAAGATTATGTTAACACAAACAAGGTATAAATTGTAAAAAATACAATTGTTATTGTTACATTTCTTAATACTTTTATATTCAAAAGCAATAATATCAAGAAATTTTATTTTTACAGTGTAATTTTACTTTTGAATAACCTCTACCTGTTCAATTATATGTAGCTTATTCAGAGTCTTAATCATAAATTATTCAGATTTTATAGTCTTTTCAAGGAAATAAACACTACATAATTTAATATAAAAAGCTTAAATCAATAAGTGTTAAACTAACACCTTTAATATATATAGATTAAAAAGAGCTATACTGGGTAGGTACAGCTCTTTTTTAATACGTTGTTAGGAA
>CAVCIU010000025.1:0-24383 GCA_963602355.1 Methanobacteriaceae archaeon | reverse complement strand
CGAGTACAAAATTCATATCATTGTAATCTACATCGTAATAATTATCTGATTCAAACGCTTCAGCTGCAATTACCCACCAGTTTGATTTTTTTAACTTTTGGATTGCACTAACTGGGCTATTTACTTTTATAATTTCAATATGATTAATAGCACCTGCGCTTGCTTTTTCAACGACAGAATTGATAGGGCTTGTTCTTCTTTCTGGAACAATAATAGCATCAACTCCGGCACAAACACTTGTTCTTATTATTGAACCAAGATTTTGTGAATCTTCTACACCGTCTAACATTACAATTTTGGAATTTGTGTGATTTCTTTCTAAAAATTCATCTAAATCAGTAAATTTCACAGGTGAAATCATTGCAATAATACCTTGATGATTGTGTTCATCGTATTTTGAAAGATTTTCTTTCGCAGTAAATTGGAATAAAACACCTTTTTCTTTTGCTAAATTAATGATTTCATCAATTTTAACAGAAGGGTGAACTGTTTTTGAAATAAGAATTTTGTTGAAGGTTCTATTACCTGATTTTAGAGCTTCAAGAACAGCATTTCTGCCGTAAATAATATCTTCCATTATTGAACCTCTAACATTCTTGTAATACAGTTTCTAGCTTTGTCTGCAACTTCTTTATCGATAGTAATTTCGTGTTGTTCGTGAAGAAGTGATTCATAAATATCTTCAAGAGTATTGAATTTCATATTAAAGCAAACAAGATTATCTTTAATAGGAATAAGTTCTTTATCTGGAAAATCTCTTTTTAATCTATCAATAACACCTTGTTCTGTACCGATTACGAAAGATTTTTTATCACTGTTTTTAACGTAATTCATGATACCAGAAGTTGAACCTACATAATCAGCAAGTTTGCTAACTTCAATATGGCATTCTGGGTGAATTAAAATATCAGAGTTTGGATATTTTTCTCTTGCAGAAATAACGTCTTCTTTAGTGATTTTCAAATGTGTTGGGCAGAACCCTGGATATGTTGTAACTTTTGTTGTTCCTAATTTGTATTCAGACCATTTACCTAAATGAGTATCTGGAACGAATAAAATTTCTTCTGCATTTAAACTTTTAATAACTTCAACTGCATTAGCACTTGTACAGCAAATATCGCAAAGAGCTTTGATTTCAGCTGTAGAATTTACGTAACATACAGTTGGTAAGTTAGGGTGTTTTGCTTTAAATTCTTTTAATTGTTCTTCGTTAATCATATTTGCCATTACACAACCAGAATTTGGATTAGGAAGAAGAACTTTTTTATCAGGAGAAATAATTTTAGCTGTTTGAGCCATAAAGAATACACCTGCAAAAACGATTATATCAGCATCTGTTTTAGCTGCCATTCTGCTTAAATATAAAGAATCACCGACAAAATCAGCAACTTCATCAATTTCAATATTTTGATAGCAGTGAGCTAATATACAAGCATTTTTTTCTTTTTTTAATTTTTTAATTTCATCTACAATATTCATTTGAAAACCTTAATTGACGTATAATTTTATTCAACTTATAATAAATATTATATAATAGAAAAAAAGTTGTACAACTAATAATGCTTAATAATTTATTATCCAAATTTGGGGCTAGTTCAGACGTAACGGTAGGGGTTTCTGTCTCACCAAGCGTTGGATTAGAAATGATAGAAATTGATAAAAATACAAAAACTGTAAGTAAATATGCTTGCAGACCTTTGGAATACAATTATTCTACTCGTGAAATTGCGGATTATGACGAATTTAGAACAACATTAGCAGCATTATTTGATGATTTAAAATTACCCCACTCGTCAAAAGTTATTTTAACTTTACCAACTGTACATTTTGGTTTAATAAATTTACCTTTAATGTTGGGCGACGAGGCTGTTACAAATGCCATTATTTCTGAAGCAGAACAAACATATATCTTTAAAAGACAAGAGCCAGTTGTTGGTTGGACAAATATTGTAAAACCAAATCAAAGTACTGATTCTACTGATATTTTATATTCTGCTATACAAAATAATGCGTTAGCAGAAATATATGCAGCTTGCATGGAAGTTGGCTGTACTTTAGTTAGTATTGAAACTTCTTATTTGTCTTTATTAAAAGCCTTGTCTTATACTGGTTTTGCCGAAGAACAAATGAAGGATTATGTAACTTGGAACTTAATGATTATTGGTCAAAATAGTTATGCTATTTTATCAATGTCTGGTAAAACAGTTATAAGTTACTACGAAGAACCTTTGGCATTGAAATCCTTCTCTGGCGAAGAAATTTATAATGCTATCATATCTTCTTCAAACCTAACTTTAACAACAAATCCTGCAAATTGGTTATACATTGTTTCTGAAACAGATATGGTTTCTGCTGAGGTTTTATCTAAAAAGATAAGTTTTGACGGAAAAATAGCATATTTGGAAAGTAATAAATATGTTCAACAACCTTTGTTAGATTCTGCAAAAAGTATTATGCCAAATCTAGTGTTAAAAATGACACCAGAAGCTATTGGTACAGGTATTTATAATTTTTCTGATTATCCTATAAAATTAAATTTGATAGGTGAATTTAGCACTGATGATGTAAAAACAGATATTTATAAAACAGTTACTATTGGGAATGTTTCAATAGAATTATCTCCAAGTTTTATAAAGAAAATGACATTGTTTATTGCAGTACCAATTTTATTAATTATTTTATTATTGTTTGTTACTTTTAATATCTTAAATAACAAACAAATAGAAGAACAATCAATGTTAACAACTGAGCTTGAAAAAAAACAAGCTGAAATGAAAAAATATGATGCAATCAAGATTAATGTTTTTGATGAAAAAACAGAAATATCTTTGATTAATGCATATAATAAAGAAAAAGTAATTTATTATTCTGCATTAGGTTTGAGTATTCCAGCACATACTTGGATTACAAAATTTAAAATAACTAAAAATGGAAAAGTTTATATAAGCGGTAAAACATCAAAACTTGAAGATGTTTACAACTTTTATCGTGATTTGAAATTGTCAGTTATCAATTCTGATATAAAAGTTTATTCTCTAGATGCAGTTGAAAATGAAGATCCAGAAAGTACTAAAAAACCTAAGTTTTATAGTTTTGAAATATCAAATATGGAAGATGTTGATATAGTTGCGTTGAAGGAATACAAAAAATATCAAAGCGAACAAAGAAGTGAAAATCCAGAAGCAGCATTGAACGAACCTGATGTAACTCAACAAAATAATGCTTCAGGTGATAATAATCAACAAAACAACAACGGTGCACCAAACAACAATAATAACAACCAAGCAGCACCGCCACCACCTCCAGCAGGTACTACAAATGACAATCCATTCAGTAAAGGATTGCCACCAAATCTTGAAAAAATAGAAAGTTTTTAGAAAGTAATGATATAAAATGAACATACAAGATTTTTTAAAAATTTATAGAGAAGCATTATTATTCGTATTATTGGGGATAATACTAATTTTTGCTGGAATTCAACAGGTTAAGCCAAAAATAAATAATTTTATTTCAAATAGAAATGATATTAATCAAAAGAAAGTTGCAATCGAAAATATTGACAAACAATTGGTTGTTGTTCAACAACAAATGGCAAGACTTGAAAAAGCTCGTATTGCGAATGACAGAATAGATAAAGTTGTTTTCCAACCAAGAACATTATCTTTAGATAATGAGTCTGGTTTTAGTATATTGTTTAATGATGTTTTTGAAATGGCAAAATCAAATAATATCAAAACTTATTCTATTCAATACGATTATAACCCTTCCGATGATGCTTTTGTTGCAGCTCAAAAAGGTTATAATGTTTGCTTATTGAAGATGAAAATTATTGGTAGTTACACTGATTTTGAAAACTTTTTAACAGATTTATATAAATATCCATATCTTGTTAGTATAAGCAGTTATGATATTGTTCCTTATTACAAAGACAAAAATGTTCTATTAATAAAACTAGGTGTAAAAGTTTATATGCAAGGTGATGGAACATCTCAACCAACTCCATCTACTTCAGAACCAGCTGTTCCTCAAGCTGGAGCTCCTGTTCCCCCACCAGTTCCTGCAAATTAGTTGAAAAACTTTTTATCTATAGCGAACATTTGCGATTTGTTTTTTAAACAAGTTGAGCAATAATTTGTTTCAAGTGAGATTTTTTTTGCATAATCTGTAAAATCAGAACCCATTCGTCCTCGATAATCATTTGCTAAAAACGGGCATGAGTAAATACCTTTTGTCGTTAAAATTCTAGAGTTTTCACAATCTGTGCAGAATTTTTGAGGACAATTTTCTTCTGCAGAATTCATTTTATTGAAACATTCATTTATTTTGAAATTTTCTTTTTCAAAATGAATGCCTAAATTTTCAAATATTTTTAAGAATTCTGATAATAAAACATTTTTATCCTCTTGGTAAAAATTAGTTACGCATAGAAATATACTAAAATCATATTTGTTTAAATATTTAACCGCATGAATAACTTGTCGATAACTGCCTCTACTTCTTACGTCATCACATTTTACTTCATTGTAATGGTCTAATGGAAGTTGAAAAATAATTGAAAATTTGCTTTCCTCTTCAACTTTTTTTAAAAATCTTGCTTTCTTTTCATTTATAAAACTTCCATTTGTACATATACAAACGTTTGTTCTAGTTAAACAAAGTCTCAAGATATTGTTAAAATCAGGGTGAGTCATTGGTTCTGCCCCTGTTAAATAAATACAATTGAGTTTTTCTTCTGTGGTTTCTTCTAAAGTTTGTTTTATTTTATCTATAGAAATAAAATCTTTTACTTTTTTATTTATTGGAAAATCAATATAACAATTTTTGCAATGTTGATTGCAATTTTTTTCTGTTAATTCTATGAAAAGATTATTTAATTCTGTTAACGTACAAATAGGCGCACTTAATAAGATATTTTCTGTTTTCATGGTATTTCTCTCCTTTTATTCATGATTTTAAAATCTGAATAAAAATTTTGAAATTCACCATGTAGTTATAAAATTTGCAAAAAAGACTATTTTAACAACTCAATAGGTTTTTTGATTTGGAATTGTTTTGCCAAAAATTTATGATTTTCTTTTTTGTATAAATAAAAATCAACATTTAAAGTATCTTCTTTAGGGTTTAAATTTTTCTTATTTAATTCTGTATTTAGTTTAATTATAGCTGTTTGTTGGCCCATTGGAAAAATGTTTTCGTATGCAAAGATTTCTTTATCATAAGTTTTTACGACATTATCTTTTTCCTTAAATTTCAACTCAGCTGTAAGATTTTTAATATTGAACGGAGAATTATTTCTTAGTTGAAATTTTAATTCTACCATTAAATTATTAGTCTTTTTATCAAAAGAAACGTCAATTTCTGAAAGGTGAAGCAAGATATCATTTTTGTAAATAATATTTTCTGATACATAGTTTTGGAATCGTCTAGCTTTTAGTGCATACAAATCTTTTCCGGCTGTATCACCCAATTCTTCTGAACTTTCAGATATTTTCATTAATAAATCATAGTACATATAGTAATCAAGCATTTCTGGTGCTTTTTTTCTTACATATTCAAGTAATTCATACGATTTATTAGGGTCTGTTTCGATATACAAAAGAGCAAGCTTGTAATTAATTTCTGGTTTATCGTTTAATTTATCGGCTTTTTCTAAGTAAAAAGTACCTTCTTCAATTTGACCTTTTTCTACAAAAATGTCAGCCATTGATTCATAACAATCAGATAATGCAATTTGCGCGTCTTTTAATCCTTTTTTGTCGCATCTTTTCAAATAGAAAATAGCTTTTTCATATTTGCTTGCCGCAACTGGATAGTATTCTTGTTGAAAATACTTATCCCCAATGTTTTTATAAATATTACCTTTATTTCTAATAAGCTTTTTATCAGGTTTATCAGTAATTTCGTCCATTAATTTTTGGGCTTCTTCAAGCTTATTCATTTTAATGTACAAAGCAGAAAGTTTGTATCTTGCTTTGTAATCCATATAAGGTGATTTTTCAACTGCTGTTAAAAATTCTTTTTCTGCATTTGTATAATCTTTTCTTATTGCATATAAAGTTCCTAATCTTATGTTATAACCATAATTTTTAGGATATTTTGCAAGTAAGTATTGATTTTTTTCTATTAAAAAATCAATCAAATAATAATCTAATTTATCAGTAGAAGTGATAATTTTAGGATTTTTGATAGCGCTAGGAATCATTAACCATGTTATGCCCATAATAACAGCAACGATTGCTGCTACAACAACAAAAGTTATTACAAATGTATTTGTATATTCTTTTACTTCTTTGTTTAATTCTTCGTTAGTACTCATCAGCTTCCTGTATTGCGATTGAAGTTATACCATTAAATGATTCACATTTTTTATAAACAGCCTGCAAAGGATTGTTATCTTTTACATTGATAACAGCAACAATTTTTGCATCGTGTTCTTTATCAGAATCAACTTTTTTAATTTCGTTTAAGTATGGAAATTCTTTCATAATGTAGTTTTGAATATTTTCTACATTGCATTTTTCACATTTTAGAGAAAGTTTTAATCTTTTATTTCTAACTTTTCTTTTTGCAAGAATATTTTTTTCAATCCATTTGATACTGATTAAAACAAGTACGCTCAAAACAGTTGCACAAATAGCGATACCAAAATGACCAGCACCGCAAGCCATACCGATTGCTGCTGCAATCCAAAGAGTAGAGGCTGTTGTTAAACCATGAACAGATGAACCATTTTTCATTACAGTACCAGCGCCAATAAAACCAATACCAGTTACAATTTGAGCGGCAACACGAGATGTATCTCTAATACCTGTTGCTTGTGCCAAAATTACGTTATCACCGATTGCAAATGTTGGAAATCCGTAGATTGATAATAATGTGAATACACAAGCGCCTAAACATACAAAAATGTGTGTTCTTAAACCAGCTTGTTTATTTGTTAATTCTCTTTCTAAACCAAGAGAAAAACCTAATATTACTGAACATATTAAACTTATTAAATATTGACTCATTTCCACCTATCTCATTTTACTTTTTGGATCTAAAATATCTCTTATTGTATCACCTATTAGATTAAAAGACAGAACCGCAACAAAAATTAAGAAACCAGGAGTTAAAAGCCAAGGACGATAAAGAATATTTGTATATTCTTGAGCCTCTTTAAGCATATTACCCCAGCTGGCATCTGGTTGCTGAATACCTAGTCCTAAGAAGCTTAAACCTGATTCTGATAATATGTATGATGGTACAGATAATGTCATTGCAACAATAACGTAACTTGTTGTTTGCGGTAATATATGTTTTAAGATAATACCCATATTAGATACACCAATTGATTTTGCACTTTCGACAAATTCTTGAGTTTTAATTGATAAAACCATACCTCTTACAACTCTCGCAAATCCTGCCCAACCAATAAGAGCAAGGATTATAACAATTAGCATAAATCTTTGAATACTTGTCATGTTTGGTGGTAAAATTGCTGCCAAAATAATCAACAAGTAAAAACTTGGAATGGACATTACGGCTTCTGCAAATCTCATCATCAATATATCGACTTTTCCGCCAAAATATCCTGAAATTCCGCCATATAAAAGACCAATAGGAAATAGTACAAATAGTGCTAAAAATCCTATTGTCATTGAAATTCTGCCACCGAAAAGGAGTCTTGAAAATACATCACGACCGTTAATATCTCCGCCTAAAAGATATAATCTGCCTTCGTTTTCAACTGTTACAAGATGTCTTTTCATTGGAATTATGCCAAAAGCTTTATATTCAACACCTTTACCTAAAAATTTCAAGTAATATTTATGACTTCTATCAAGTTTATAAGTTGTTTCCAAAAGTTCTGGGTCAAATTCTCTTTTGTAATTATAAGTATAAGGTCTTGAAAGTCTACCTTTTTCATCAATCGTAAATACTGGTGAAGGTGGAACATAAGAAAGTTCTCTATCAGAAAAATCTTTTGTATAAGGTGCAAGAAAATCAGCAAATAAAAGTGCTGTATAAATTAATATAAGCACGATTAATGCCAATAATGAAAATTTATCTTTTACCAATTGTTTTAAAATATTCATCATCGCCTACCCCCTAACTCTTATTCGAGGGTCAGTAATAATCAATAATATATCAGAAATTAAGTTTCCTAATATAAGCATGAATGCACCCATCATTAATGATGCCATAACAAGGTTTATGTCTGATTTTAGAACAGCTTCAAGAATTAATCTTCCTAACCCTGGATATTGGAAAACGTATTCTGTTAATGCTGCACCAGAAAGCAATGAAGAAAATTCAAAACCTAAAAGTGTAATCATAGGATTTACGGCATTTCTCAATGCGTGTTTAAATAAAACCTTGTTTTCACTCAAACCTTTTGCTCTTGCGAATTTGATATAATCAGAATCAAGAACATCAAGGATATTTGCTCTCATTTGTCTTTGTAATCCTGCTAAAGATATTGTAAATAATACTGTTACAGGTAAAACTAAATGATACGCAATATCAAGAACTTTGTGGAAAAAGCCCATTTCATTAAAATTATAACTTGTTAACCCGCCCACTGGGAACCAACCAGTTTTTACGGCAAAAATTAACAATAATATTGCAAAGAAGAAGGACGGAATTGCCATACCAATACTCGTTATAAAGGTTAAGAACCTATCAAATGGAGTTTTCCATTTGATTGCAGCGAGCATACCAAGAGGAACTGCAACTGACCATGTCATAAAGATTACAACTACTGTTAAAAGAAGAGTATTCGGTATTCTTTCTTTTAATTTACTTGCAACACTTTCACCAGTTGAAGTTACACCTAAATCGCCTTTTATAAATGATTTTCCCCACAACAAATATTGTTGCCAAATTGGTTTGTTCAAACCTAGTCTTTCAGTTTCTTTTTGAAGTGTTTCTTTAGAAATTGAAGGATTAAGTTTTAATTCTGCAAGTGGGTCAACTGGACTTAATCTAATTATAAAAAAGCTTATCAAAGATACCAAAATCAATAATGGTATCGTTTGAAGTATTCTTTTTAGTATATAAATTGGTATTTGTTGCATTTTATTTATCCACGTAAATTTCTTCTATATTATAAGCCATACCATTCAAAGGTGAAGGGTATATATTTTTAAATTTCTTTCTTATAGCGATTATTCTCACAGGAGAATACAAGTAAATTATAAGCTTGTTGTCATAAACAATTTGTTGATATTGGTCGTACAAAGCTTTTCTCTCATTAAAATTAGTTTTTAGTGAAGCTTCGTCGAAAATATAATCTAATTGTTTTTCAAAATCATATCTATCGTCATAAGATGTTTTTTCTAGTCTTTGGTTAAACAAATGTAGAGAACCATAAGAATTCCAAACATTTTTGCCGTTATGAGGTTCTAATGGTGAACCTGTTAAACCCATTAAAATCATATCCCAATCAAGAGTATTGACCATTTTGTTTACAAGTGTATTAAATTCAATAGGTTTAAAGTTAACCTTCATTCCTAAATCTTCAAGGTCTTGTTTTACCATAACACCAAGAGCTTCTCTTTCAGTGTTACCTGCGTTTGTGTATAAGTCAAATTCTACATTGTTGCCATATTTATCAACAAGTTTGTTGTTTTTATTATAAGAAAATCCGCCTTGTTTCAAGAATTCTCTTGACGCATCAATATCTCTTTTATGTCCTTTGATTTTTTCGTTTAAAAAGATAGAGTTTAAACTTTCTGCTGTGAAAAGTGGTGTAGCAAGACCGTTTGCAACATTTTGAACCATGTTATCTCTATCAATTGCGTAATCGATAGCATTTCTGAAATTCAAATCATTAAACCAGAATTGTTTTTCTGGTTGAACATAGTATTTGCCTTCAGTATTTTTTCTGTTGTTCAAATTTAGCACAATAAACATTGTACCTGTATCTGCCCCAATATTATAAATTTTATAATCAGACGAAGCTTCTTTTTCTTTATATCTAGCGACATTTGAACCTTTTAAGCCAATCATATCGATTTCTTTTGCTTCAAATTTTAAGATTTCGTTATTTGCATCACCTACAATTAAATAAACAACTTTGTTTAAGTAAGGTAGTTTTTCATTTTTTGTATTTATTTCATAGTAATTAGGATTTCTTGTGAAAATTACTCTTTGAGCCGGCAAATATTCCTTCAACTTGAAAGCACCAGAAGTTACGAACTTGCTAGGTGGAGTTGTTGTTGAATAAAAGCCGTCAAAATATTTTGAGCCTTTTTTTACTGCTGGTTCAAAAACGTGTTTTGGTGCAATTTCAGATGAAAGTAATCTTAAAAATGGTGCAAATGGTTTTGAAAGAGTGAATTTAACTGTATAATCATCAATTTTTGCAATTGTAGGAAGTTTTCCGTCAATTATACAAGAATCTCTCAACGATGTATTTCCCATGCCTGCAAAAATGATGTCTTTCCATGTAAACATAATATCATCTGCTGTGATAGGTTTACCGTCAGACCAAGTTAGACCTTTTCTCAAATATACATAATATTCATTACCTTTGATTTCATAACCTTTGGCAAGTTTTGGAATAATTTCACCAGTTTTTGCATCAGTTGTGAAAAGTCCATCAAACATCATGCCTGCCATTTGAGAAGATGTAGCATCTTTTGATGTAAACGGATTAAAAGTTTTTGGACCTTCACCAAAAGTTGATAATATTAATTCTCCGCCAAATTTTCCGACTGGTGTTTGACTTTGCAAAAAGTCTATGCCGTTTATTGTTACGGTTTTAGCTCTTGGCGGAAAAGTGAATTCTTGTTGTTCTGTTTTTATTCTTGTTTTGTTCTGTTCTGTATCTGGAATATCTCTTCTAATACAGGCTTTTAGCAGACATAAAACAAAAATTATTATTAAAATTACATATAAACTACGTTTCATTCCTCTATTATGCCAAAAAAAATACTTTTTTAATACCCCCGTCTTGAGAATTTCTAATTATTTTTAAAAAACGAAGATACATGTAACATTATGGTTTATTTTTAATGTTTATTTAAAAGAGGAGGATTTTATGTATCTGATTTCATTAGGTTTAAACAGACCTAAGAATATTTTAACATCTAGAGAAGAAGAGGTTTTGATAGAAATTGTTAACGGTAAAAACAATACAGAAATTGCTAAAGATTTATTCATAAGTATTCATACGGCAAAGTTTCATGTCGCATCTATTTTACAAAAGTTTGGTGTTTCTAGAAGGACAAACATAATTTTGAAAGCCCTAATTGACGGTTGGATTGATATTACCGAAAAAAACACAAAGACTTAGTCATTTAACAATGGATTGTTTTTTAAATTATTTTTTTCAATAAGCAATAAAGCTTGTTGTTTATATGCTTTAGATTGTTCAACATCTTCTTTTTCAAAGAATAGTTTTGATAACAATAAATTAAACATTATAGATAAGATAATATTTGATTCAGGGTTCTTATCTAAGAAAGACATAGTATTCTTAGCTATGCCGATACCTGTATCAACGCTCTTTTGTTTAATTTTTAGTTTTGCAATAAAGTACCAAGCTAATAAAGAAACATTTATTAAACCGTTTTGTGTACTAATTTCTTTTACGTTTTGGTAAATCTTTTGTGATTTATCGTATTCGCCAAGAACTTCATAAGAATAACCGATTAACAAGTCGCAGATTAAATCTAATTGTGTTAAATTGTTTTCTTTAGCAGAAAGTTTTGCTTGATAGATATTTTTTGCAAACAATTTTATATCAAAGTTAATGTTTTCAAATGCTTTTAAAATGTAGTAAATATATCTTGCGAAAATGTTTGAATCAGACAAGTTTTCAACATTTACGTCCATAGAGAATTCTTCACCTCTAATATATTTTTGCAAGTATATAAACAATGCGTAAGATTCTGGAATGATTTCTAATTGTTCTTTAACCTTTTTAAGTAGTGGTTTTAAATCTTCATTTTGGAAGATTTTTGCCATACAAATATATCCAACAGTATCATAAATTGAAGCAAATACTTGTTCTTGAGGCATTTTATTAGAAATTAATAGTGAAATGTTTTCTGGAGTGAACATTTCTACCAAATCGTTTCCTAAAGAAATACATTCGCTCAAGTTACCAGTGTTAAAGAAAATATTTACTTTTATCATAGAAATCCAGAACAAGACATTATTAAATTCCTTATCTGTAGGATTAAATGATGATTTTGGAAGTCTTGATAAAATTTTGTTTGCCAAAGTTATTGCTTGAGTGTAATTACCTGTTCTCAAGCAACATTGCAAGATTTTGTTGCACAAATTGATAACTTTTTTATCGTCCATTGCATGTTCGATATTTTCTAACACCAATTTAGAGAAGTTATACAATTTTGTTGGAATAAATTTATATAACATGTTTGAAATGTTATCGTAAATAATCATTTTATAATCATTGATAGATTTTTGAGTCTCTTCGTCTGAATCTTCTTCCATTATTTTCAACAACAAAATACTGCAATTTAAGTAAGAACTGAAATCACCAAGAAGCAATGCTACGTTTGATAAATCTCTCCAGAATTTTTGAGTATTCTTTTTGTCGTTCAAAATACTATAAACAGTCAAGTTTACAGGTAATGGAACTTGTTCATCTACGATATTATTTAACAAGAATTTTGCAATATTTTCTTTTTGAGCTTTATCTAATAAGACTTCAGAAACTGTTTTTAATAGGTCATAGTTGTTAAAGTAAACAACATTATTTTCTAAATAAATATAACCTTTTTCATCAAGAATGCTTAAAGTGTTTCCAAGGTTAGGAACATTTAGAGTCTGTAATGTTGGTATATCAATTCGTGGTCCAAGTTGTAATAACAGCATTAAGACACTATAAGTGCTCTTGTCGTGTGATAAAAATCTAAATCTTGTTTCAATAAGTTTTTCTATTGTATTTGGAAGAACGATTGAAGTTTGATTTAAGATATTGTATTTGCCATTTTTAAATTCAAATATTTCATTTTCAACAAGATATAAGGTTGCATGTGTTAAATATAGAATGCTACCTTTCATATTTTGTGCAATTTTTTCCATGTAGAAGGAATCTAGAACATTTGAATACAAGCTTACAATTGGAGAAATTGTTTTTTCAAAGTTAGAACCTTTTACCATAATTTCTGTGTAATCAGAGTTTGATAACAAGAAATGAGAATTTTTATGTAGAGTAAAGTTTTCGTCTGTTAAGAATACAAGGTTTAAGTTATACTTGTCAAAATCCTTCAACAACAATTGCAAGATTTCAAAAGAAGTAATATCAACTTTTTCAAAATTTTCTACATAAATTAAACAGTTTTGTAGAGAACTAAATATGATTGTAAAAATGTTATATAAAGTATCTCTTATATCTTCTGGATTTGTATTAGGAATTGGTTTTAAATTTATAAGTGCTTTTATAACGCCAGATTTATCAAGCTTTTCAAAGGTTGAAAAGTCGTTTTTGTTGAAATTCTTTGCAGAAATAGAAAACTTGAACATTGAAGATAATAGTTCATAGAAAAATCCATAAGGTCTATTAATAGTATCTTCTGTACATGCAACTTTTATAACTGTATCGCATAAGTTATTATTTATGCACAATAATGGAATTTCGTGAGATAGAGGGTAATATTTTTTACTTGTTTTTACAGAAATAATATTCTTTTTCTTATTTTGTAATAAGTCAAAAATAACGTTTTCTAAATCACCAGATTCCGCTGTTATAAAGTTACAAACTTGTTCATCAAAGTTTAATTTTTTGATGTTATGAATGATTGTGTCATCTTCTTCGATTTCTTTTTCTTGGTTTAAATCCTCTAGAGAAAGTTGTTTTAGACGTTCTTTAATATACTCGTCTTTTGGCTCGTCTTCTTCTTTTGGAATTGCGATATATTTTTTCAATTCAAGTTCAAAGAACATTTCCAATTTGTCTTTAATAAGGACTGTTCCCAATTGAGAAATGCTAACTTTGTTTCTTAAAACATCTGCAGTGCTACTATCTAATAATACTTGTAAAGCGTTATGGAATTGGTTTTGAGATGTATCTTTATACATCATTTTAATATTTATTCCAGCCTTAAAGTCATGTAATTTAGTATTGATATCTTTTTTTATCAAAGAAAAATTACATCTGATAAGAGCATTGTGCATGTGATGTAGTTTTACATTAAGCTTCATTATAGGTTTTGCAATTTCTATGATAAAAGAAAGAGCTTTATATACAGAACCTTCAAAAGAAGCTTCTTTATTGAATTTGATTACGAATGCGTTATCAATGATTTGCCATTTTAAATCAACTTGAGAACAAAAACCTATAATCAAATTATATAAGTTTGTTTTGAATTTTCTATAAGCTTCTATTGAATTAAAAATTTCTTTTACTTTTGCAATGTTTG
The DNA here is from genome assembly GCA_963602355.1 of Methanobacteriaceae archaeon. Lineage (GTDB taxonomy): Bacteria > Cyanobacteriota > Vampirovibrionia > Gastranaerophilales > Gastranaerophilaceae > UBA791. The sequence goes on along the minus strand of CAVCIU010000025.1, from coordinate 10,005 downwards.
GAAATTCAATTATTACGCATGCAAAATTTAGGATAGAAGATTCATTAAGTGCAATACTTAATTGAGTATCCATACCGCAATTAGGACAAGTGCCAACTTCTGTTAAATTAACTTTTCCACAATTATGACATTTGCTCAAAATTGTATAACCACATTTAGAACAAATACTAGTTCTGTTCAAAGTCTTACAAATAGGACATTCTAATTGTAGAACTTTTTTACAATGTGGACATATTTTTGTATCTTGAGATATTTCGTGTTTACATTTTGGGCACTGCATAAGTAAATTATATCAGTTTATTTTAAGAAATCAATTTTTTATGATATAATCCCTTATAAAGAGGAGTTTTTATGGAATTTTTTAAATATATTTTGAACCCTGCGTTAATGTTAATCTTTTTGTTTTTCGCTTTTTCTGTTGGATATTGCGTATACAAGTACCAATATATCAATAAAGAATTAGTAAAATTATTAGATTTTTTAAAAACCTTCAAAAAATCAGATTTAACTTATAGATTTAAAGAATTTGACGAAGGTTTATCTTCAAATCCTTATGTTTCAGATATTTGGATTGAGTTTAGAAATACACTTGTATTTAACGACAAAGTTACTATAGAAAATGATAAAGAAGAAATTAGTTTTGAAAATGCTTCACAAGCTCTTTCTGGAATACAGACAACAGTCGATTCTTCTTATTTCTTTAACGAAGAAGCTTTGATTACTTCAAAATTAAATTATAAATTTATTCAAGTAACACCAACCTTGTTGACCGGCATGGGTCCATTATTTACTTTTATGCACATTGCTTTTGCTTTTGCGCACATTGATTTTACAACAAGTGATTCTACAATGGCGACTATTGAAAACTTGATGTCTAATATGCAAATCGCTGCATTGTGTTCTGTTTTTGCCGTTGGTGAATCTTTATTATTCTTGATGATTGAAAGATTGATGTATAACTTTAAATGCAAAACTCCTTTAAACGAAGTTCAAGCTTATTTATACAAGATGTTTGATAACGTAACTTCAGAAAAATTCTTAATTGAATTGTTAAAGACTACAAAGCTTCAAAACCATTCTTTGACCTCTTCAATGAAGAATTTACCAGATAAATTTAAGGAAGCTTTTGATAAAAGTTTAGCAACTGTGCTTGTTCCGTATTTGGATAATATTATGCACAATTTAGACAAGATTAAAGAAAATAATTCAAAAACTGTTGAAAAAACAGCGATTGAGTCTGTTGATGATTTATTTTAGGAGTAAAAATGTACAAAAAAATATCAAAAACAGATTACAATGAAGAAAATATTTTCTGGATAACAATGTCAGACTTATTGTTAGGTTTGATGATTATCTTTTTAATTCTTTTTATCATGTCAATGGTAGGATTTTCTCAAGCAAAAGTTGCTGAACAATCTGCTCAAACTGAAATGGCAGAAAAATTAGCGAAAGAACTTGTTAATAACAAAATTGACGTGAATATTGATAAAATGTCAGGACAAGTTGAGATTTCTGACTTAGAGCTTTTTGATATAGGTAGTGCAAAATTGTCTGCAAAAGGTAAGGCTTATTTGGATAAGTTTTTCCCAATTTATATTGATACAATTTTTTCTAATCCAGAAGTTAGCGACAAAGTTGAAAACTTAATCATTGAAGGTCATACAGACTCTCAAATGTTCAAGGGCTTAAATTCTGCTGATGAACAATATACAAAGAATTTAGAACTATCTTCAATGCGTGCAACTGAGGTTGCTAATTATGTTTTCAAAACAAATTATAATAAAAAATACAGCAAAAAATTACACAAAGTCTTAATTGTTGAAGGTAAAAGCAATACCGAACCTATTATGACAAACGGTAAAGAGGATTTCAACAAGAGTAGACGTGTTGAACTTGAAATTCGCATGAAAGCAGGCGAAAACGTTATTGAAAAAATGCTTAATCCAAACGCTTCTAAGTAAGATTATTACAATCTTTCGTTAATGATTGTGCTAGATGTTAAATCAATTTTTACATCTTGAAGAAGTTTTAGATAAGATTTTTCGCTTGTTGTTGTTCTGATTCTTTTGAACTTGAACATTTTATTTCCAAGTCCAATTTTGTCGTTTACAACTAAAACAGCTGGGAAAGAGGCTGTTTGTTTGAAAGGAGTTGTGATTTTTGTTGATACAACTCTAAGTTCGCCATTTCTACGTAATAATTTTCTTTTTTGAACATCTTCAACTTTTAGTTCAATTTTAGAACCAGCTTTGATAAGTAAATAACGTTCTTTTGTTACCAAGTTCCAAGGAACAACAGCTTGATGAATATCATTTACTTGTGATTTTTGTGAATCAGCTTTTGTAGTCATTTGCACAGGGATTTCTGTTTGTACAGGGATTGTTGCGTAATCTCCTTTTACATAAGCTTCTTTTACTCTTGAACCGATAGCTTTTTTCTTAGTTCCGTAATGTTCAATTTTTTTGTTGTATAAATCGTATTCTTGATTTGAAATATTATAAACCATAACGGCTAAATCAGCTCTAGTTAAAGGTTTTGTTGCATTAATTTTAACCTCATTACCTGTAATCGGTAATAAACCCATAAGTTCAGCTTTTGCAAATTCAATTAAATCTGCATCTCTAAGAGTTCCTCTATCTCTGTATTTACCTAAAATATTTTTTGCTTGAGTAACATTAATAATTTTGTCGCTCAAAAAATTTGTTACAGGTAAAATAGCATATTTTCTGATAATTGTTCCTTTTGGATAAATATATTTTGAACCATCTGTAACAGGGATTAAATCATAATATAGCGCGATTTGCATAGAATCATAGTTAGGATTTTCTTGTGGTAAATCATAAAATTCTACACCAGATACAACCATTTTTCCGTCAAGATGTAGGGCTTTTGTTATTACTCTTGAATAATCTGCTCTTGTAACAGCTTGATTTGGTCTGAAGGTTCCGTCTTCGTATCCAATCATAATTCTTTCTTGTTGAAGTTTTAACAATGCTGGATAATATGATGCAGTTCTTGAAACATCTGTATAGATGCTATTATTTGCTGCAAATGCTGGCATTGATAAAAACATTATGCAAAATATTATAAAAATTTTTTTCATTTATTCTTTTCCTTTTTTCAAGTAGTCTTCAAATTTCTTTTCTTCGACCTTATAACCACAACCCTCGTGTAGTTTCATTGGTCTATAAATTCTTTTTACAGGATATCTTCTGCACATTTTAAGTCTTTTGTCGTATACAGAACATAGTCCTTCTTCAGTTACGTATTTGCATGCAAAAATAAAATTGCCGTATTCGTCCTTTCCTTTTATATAAAATCTTCTGTATGCCGGAAAAAGAAATTGCATAATTTTGAACTCTTTTTCTGTGTAAGTGTCAAAACTATACATGTAATTACAGCATTTACCGCATTTTTTGCATTCGCCAGTGATTTCATAACTTATTTTTTCAGTTACGAAATACGATTTTAATTCATTTACAATTGTTTCTAAAAAATCAAACATGTTTTTTTTAATATTTGTGCTTTAATAAATATATAATATATTATAAATCATTACGGAGCAAATTATAAAGAAATATGAGTGATAAATATCAATTTCAAGTCCCAGAAAGAATAAGAAAAGTGAAACAAAAAAGAAATTATACAGGCTTTGGATATTTTTGTGTTTTTGTAATGGCAGTGATTTTAGCAGCGTTTGTTGCTTTTAAATTATATTTGCTTTCATTACCTCCAATTCACAATTTAGAAGACTTTAAGCCAAATATTATTACAAAAATTTATTCTGATGACGGAGAAATCATCAAGACATTTACAGCTTATACATTTAAAAAGGTTGAACTTGAAGAAATTCCAGACACATTAATTCAAGCTATCATTGCGACAGAGGATAAAAACTTCTATCACCATGCCGGTTATGATATGTTCGGTTTAGCTCGTTCAATCCTTGCAAACGTTATGGCTGGTAGAGTTGTACAAGGTGCAAGTACAATCACTCAACAATTATCTCGTATTTTATTCTTGAACAATGAAAGAACATTTAACAGAAAGATAAAAGAATTTGTTATTGCTGCTCGTATTGAAAAATCAATCAGCAAAGACCAAATTCTAGAAATGTATTTAAACAACGTATATTTAGGTTCTGGTGCCTATGGTGTTGAAGGCGCAGCTCAAATCTACTTCAACAAATCTGTAAAACAACTTTCTTTACCAGAAATTGCTTTGATTGCAGGTTTACCACAAGCGCCAAGTGTTTATTCACCATTTAACGATATTAAAAAAGCTGAAAAACGTAGAAACCAAGTTCTTAAAAGAATGTACAAAATGCGCTTTATTACAAAAGACGAATATTTGAGCGCAAGAAAAGCTACAATAAAATTAAATCATATGCCTAATGTTTATACATACAACAAGGCTCCATATTTCTGCGATTATGTTATGAGAGAACTTGATAAATTAGGCTTTGACGAAGAAGATATTTCACAAGGTGGTTATAAAATTACAACTACACTTGACTATAGTGCACAACTTGCTGCAAACGAAGCTCTTATTAACAATATGAATGCTTACGGTTTAAAAGCAGATAAAAACCAAGCTGCAGTATTTGTTTACAACCACGTTAACGGTAAAATCTTAGCTTATGCAGGTGGTAAAGATTATTCTAAATCACAATACGATAGAATTACACAAGCTGTTAGACCTCCAGGATCAGCTTTTAAACCTTTTGTATATGCTGCAGCTTTAGAAAAAGGTATAACACCAAACGATATAGTTGAAGACATGCCAGTAAAAATTGGTAATTGGTCTCCAAAAAACTATGGTAACAAATACAGAGGAAACATTCCTGTATATACAGCATTAATGGTTTCATCAAACGTTTGTGCAGCAAGAATGATTGAATATACAGGTATCAGACCAGTAATTCAATTAGTTCGTATGTTAGGTTTAACAACTCCAATTGCTTATGACTACACAATCGCACTTGGTTCAAATGGTGTTAAATTATTTGAATTTACAAGAGCTTATGGTGCATTTGCAAATGGTGGTTACAAAGTAGAACCTTATGCAGTTGAAAGAATTGAAGATTCTAAAGGCAAGGTTGTATATGAAGCACCTACTGCAAAACCAATCAAAGTTATGAATTTAAGTACAGCAAGTGAAATGACTTCAATGCTTAAAACAGTAATTACAAACGGTACTGGTAGAGCAGCAGACATTGGTAAACCAGCAGCTGGTAAAACTGGTACAACAGATGATTCAAAAGATGCTTGCTTTATGGGTTATACACCTAACGTTGTTGCTGGTGTTTGGGTTGGTAATGATGACAACTCTAGAAACGGTAACGTTCAGGGTGGTACTGTTCCTGCATTGATTTGGAGAGATGTTATGAGAGTTGCTACAAGACAATATGGTAGCGCAGATTTCCAATACACATCTTATGATTTGACTCCATTCAAAGCTGGTAGCAAAGCAATCAAGATTATTTCTCCAGATGCCGTTCAAAAAGCATTTGATAAAAAAGAAAAAGAATTAAAGAAAAAAGACAGTTCAAACGATTACGCAGACGAAACTCCAGTAGAATCTGCTCTTCCAAAAACTGTTAATAAACCAGCGGTGAAGAAAGAAGCTAAAAAACCAACAACAGCACCTACTCCAGTTCCACAAGTAGAAAAAGCTGCTGATAAAATTATTGAAGATGCAAATAAACTTGCACCAATTCCAATGGCTTCACCATTTTAAGATGTAAAACAAATTAGAATTAAGATATAAAAGGAAACGAAAATGACAGAAGAAAAACAAAAACACGAGCCAGTTTCGGCAAAAGATACAATCCGTCAATTAAGACTTCAAAAACTTGCAGAATGTGCAGAAAGAGGAATTAATCCATATCCATACTCTTTCCCAAAAACAGCACAAGCAGCAGAATTACAAGAAAAATATAAAGACCTTCCAGCTGATACAGAAACAGAAGATGTATACTCAGTTGCAGGTCGTGTAATGGCTATCAGAAATACAGGCATGTTTATTGATTTAATGGACGATTCTGGAAAAATTCAAATCTTTTCACACAAACAAAATCTTCCAGAAGAACAAATTAAACTTTTAAAAATGTTAGATATTGGTGATATGGTTGGTTTTACTGGTAAAATCAGAAGAACTCCAAGAGGCGAACTTTCTATCAAATCAACTGATATCAAACTTTTAGCGAAAGCTTTATTACCATTACCAGAAAAATTTCACGGTTTAACAGACGTTGAAACTCGTTATCGTCAAAGATACGTTGATATGATTGTTAACGAAGAAGTTAGAGATACATTCAGAAAAAGAAGTTTGATTATTCAAAAAATCAGAGAATTTTTATGCAATCAAGGTTTCTTAGAAGTTGAAACACCAATGCTTCACCCTCAAGCAAGTGGTGCTAATGCAAGACCTTTCGTAACTCACCATAACACTTTAGATATGGATATGACATTGAGAATTGCGCCTGAATTATACTTGAAACGTTTAATGGTAGGTGGTTTAAGCGAAAAGATTTTTGAACTTAATAGATGTTTCAGAAACGAAGGTATTGATATTAGACACAATCCGGAATTCACTATGATTGAGTTGTATCAAGCTTACGTTGATTATAACGATATGATGACATTGTTAGAAAATATGGTTGCTTTCGTTGCTAAAGAAGTTTTAGGAACAACTAAAATTACTTATGGTGAAAATGAAATTGACTTAACTCCACCATGGGATAGAAAAACAATGTTAGGTGCTATCCAAGAATACACAGGAATTGATTTCAGTGATTGCTTTACAGTTGAAGATGCTAAAGAAAGAGCAAAATCAATCGGTGTTCATGCTGATGAAGCAGATAACTGGGGTAAAGTTATCGATGCAGTATTTGAAGAAAAAGTTGAACCAAGCTTAATTCAACCAATTCACATCATTGATTACCCAAGAGATATATCACCTCTTGCAAAAGTTCATAGAGATAATGACAGATTAACAGAACGTTTTGAAACACGTGTTAACGGTTGGGAAATCGCAAATGCGTTCTCTGAATTAACTGATCCAATCGACCAAAGATTTAGATTTGAAGCACAAGCTCAAGCTAAAGCAAATGGTGATGAAGAAGCATGTGATATTGATGAAGATTACATTACAGCTCTTGAATACGGCTTACCTCCATGCGGTGGTTTAGGTATGGGTATTGATAGACTTGTTATGTTATTAACAAATTCTCCATCTATCCGTGATGTTATCGCATTCCCAACAATGAGAAAAAATTAATAATTTTGATTTATAACAGAAGAGGCGAAGCCGAAGGTTTCGCCTCTCTTTTGTTGTCGTGTTCAATGAAATTGTTGAACACGACCTACATTTCTCAAGCTTACAAATTTTGCCATACCTTTTGTATGTCATGCTGAACTTGATTCAGCATCTGACCAACGTCCGAATTTATCCATTCTACGACTTCAGATTCCGGAGCGGAGTCCGGAATGACATATTATTTTTCTCCTCAATTTAGAGGTTGTAGGTGTTTAGAATTTTGGTTAAAATTCAATAATAATATTGTAGGTTGGGGTTTCTACCCCAACAAAATCAATTTAGGAGCCATAGTATGAACGTAACTTTTGACAAGCATTCTTTGATTATTGACGGAAAAAGAGAGTTTATCAGAAGTGGTGCGTTTCATTATTTCAGAACTCCTAGTGCAGAACTTGCAAAAGACCGTTTTATGAAAATGAAGGCGGGCGGTTATAATACAGTAGAGATTTATTTTTGGTGGAAATACCATAGCGAAAAACAAGGCGAATACGATTTTTCTGGTATAAAAGATGTTGAAAAAGTTCTTGAAATGGCTAAAGAAGTCGGTTTATATGTGATTTGTCGCCCTGGACCATTTATTAATAGTGAAGTTAGTGCTGGCGGTTTTCCATTGTGGTTATTGAAGGATAAAGATGTTATTCCTCGTAACAGAATTGGTACGGAATACCATTACAGTGAAAAATATATGGAGTACATTACAGAATGGTACGACCAAATTATTCCTATTGTAAATAAGTTTGATAATATTATTCTTTTCCAAATAGAAAATGAATATGCAAATGATGAAATGGACGAGACTTATATGCGTAAATTATACGACATGGCTCGTGAACGAGGTATAAAATGTCCAATTTACCATAACGATGCTGCACCATGGGGTTTGTGGGCAGATGTTGTTGATATTTATGCTTGCGATACTTATTTGTACATCAATCCTAATCAAGATTGGCGAAAAGACAATTTCTGCTTTGATACAATGGATAATCTTGAATGCGTTTTTGAATGCAAAGAGAATGCACCTGCATTTATTGCAGAAATGCAATCGGGTTGGTTTGATAAATGGGACGGCTCAGGTTATGAACATATTAGAAAAGAACTTTCAGATCAGCACATAAACTTGGTTACTAAAACGGCAATCTCTCAGGGTGTAACATTATTCAATCACTATATGTGCTGTGGTGGTACTTCTTGGGACGATATCGCATGTGATGAAGTTTATACAAGTTATGATTTCACTGCACCTATCAATGAATACGGTGTTTTAGAGGATAATTATTTCAAAGCTAAAGAGATAAATTATTTCTTAAAATCTTTTGGTTTGACTAATACAGAACCTGATGAAGATTTGGATATAAACGAAGAATGTATTTATACAAAAGTTAGAAAAGATAATGAAAATGACTGTAAATGGCTGTTTTTGCGTAATCTTAACTCTGATGCTAAAACGTTAAATATTTTAGACAAGTTTTCTACAATAATTAAACCTTATGATATGAAAATTTGTCCGATAAATTTGAAACTTTATGCTTGCGAAATTGAGTTTTCAGACATAGAAATTTTTGCTCGTCTTAAAAATGAGGAGAAAGAAACAATCTTTTTAATTGCTGATGAAAATACATCAATGTATCTTTCAAATGGTGATAAAATTTCTGGTAACAAAAAGGATTTTGATACTTTTAAACTAGAAAAAGACGGTAAATCAACAAGATTTGTATTCTTAACTCGTGAAACTACAAGAAAAACTTGGATAACAGACAAACGAGCAATCTTTAATGCTGATTATGTTGCAAAAAACGATACTATTGCTTTAGAACATAGCGCAGAAATTGCATATTATGATTTAAAACACGGTTTTTCAAGAAAATATTTCAAAACTCGTCCACAGCTAGACCACAAAAAAACATTGAAAAATCTTGAGGTGTCTTTCTGTGCGCCTGAAATAGATATAGATTATGATTATTCATCTTGGAGAAAAATTAAAGGAGATAAATTTGATTCTTTATCTTGTGATTTATCCGATGAATTCACTTTCTACAAGGGTAAAATTCCAAATAATATTGAAGAAATAACTTTAAGTGCAAGACATCTGTTTGCCGTTTATATCAATGGCAAAGAGGTTTTGAGCAGAAACAGTTACAAAATCGAAAAACTTCAACAAATCCCTGAAACTATTCAAATACCTCTTGATAAGAAAATTTTAAACAAAGAGGAAAACGAATTAACAATTCTTGTAGAAAATCTTGGTTTTGATAAAGGTTTTTCTGGTGAGACAAATCACCCACGTGGATTAGTTACATTTGAAACATCACCTAAATGTGATGTAGAGTTTTACGTTAATGAAAGACTTTCTATTGAACGTGGAGATTTGAGAGAGTCTGATTCGCCTTATCTAGCAAAGATTTCGGCTGAATTTGATGTAACATTTAGAGAAGATGAAACTTTTTCTAAATATTTGTACCTAAAAGATTTTCCATACCGTCGTGCAACAATCTTTTTAAATGGTGTAAAAATAGGTAGATACATTAAAAGAACAAATGTTCAAGACAAATTCTATTTGATAAATGCTTTCTTGAAAGAGCACAATAAAATAGATATTGTTGTATGGCAAAAAGCTAGAAATATCCATGGTTCATGGGACTTTAAAAACGAAATGAAAAATGTTATACTAGAAGTAGGAGATGTAAA
>CAVCIU010000024.1:0-24458 GCA_963602355.1 Methanobacteriaceae archaeon | reverse complement strand
AGCAACACTACGATGGCGACGTAGAAATCTTTGATTTCACAGGAGCCAAAGCGGGCAGAAAAATTCCTCACTTCTTGCAATTTTTATTATATTTTGGTGTCATTCTGAGCTTGACTCAGAATCTGATAAACGACTGCATTATTCATTTACCAATTTCAGATTCCGGATCGGAGTCCGGAATGACAGCTGTATATTTTGCAATAAAATCTTACTTTTTGTTATAATCATCTTATGAAATTTATTCCATTCAAAATTTATACTGGCAAAGAAAATATGCAAAGGGACTCTGATTTGTTAGACAATTCTATTGCTACAAAATCTCAAGAGCCTATTTTTCGTCTTTATGGTTGGTCTCCGAAGTGTATTTCTTTAGGTCGTAATCAGCTTGATAATTTTCTTGATTATGATTTTTTGAAATCTGAAAATATTGATGTTGTTCGTCGCATTACTGGCGGACGTGCGCTTCTTCATGATATGGAAATAACATATTCATTTATTTGTCCTGTATCTTATCTTAAAAATGGTGAATCGGTTACAAAATCTTATATTGAAATTTCTCAAATTTTAATAGATTTCTTTAAAAGATTTAATATAGAGTTAGATTTTGGTACAAGTAATCCTATACATACTAAATTTAACTATTGTATGCTTGTTTCAACTGGTGCTGATTTGTGTTACAAGGGTAAAAAGTTAATCGGTTCAGCGCAGTGTCGTAAGCAAGGCTATATTTTACAACACGGTTCAATTTTATATGATTACGATGTGGATTTATTGACAAAAATCTTTGGTGAAAAACCAGATTTAACCCACTTTACGTCCTTGAAGGCAATTAACCCAGATATATTTTTTATGTTACAATCATTAAATGAGTTTTGATAATGTTGCTTACAATAAAATAATATCTCTTGTCGAAGGTGAACTTTCTTCTGTTAAGAGTTTATTGGGTGAATTTAATTCAGAGTCAACTGAATTTAATACATTTCTTGAGGATTTTATTTCTGCGCCTTCAAAGCATATTCGTTCTGTTATTGCTTTTTTATATTTAAAGGCAAACAAAGTTGAAATTGATGAAAAACAAATTCTTTTGCAGTCTGTAATAGAATTAATTCATAATGCAACACTTATTCACGATGATATCATTGATGAATCTGATGTACGTAGAAATTTACCTACTTTTAATAAAAAGTTTGATAATTCGCTTGCTGTGATTGCTGGTGATTATTTATTATCGATTGCTTTGAAAAAATTATTGTCTTTGAATAATTCAGAGATTTTAGGACTTTTTGCAAAAGCAATTGAAAATATGTGTGTAGGTGAAATTTCTCAGTATTTTTCAAAATACAAAATGCCTACAATTTATGAATATATTGAAAAATCTAGGGCAAAAACGGCTTCGCTTTTTGAGGCTTCTTTAGTTTCAGCATCAATTCTTGCTGGGTTGAACAAATATATTTCTGAAAATCTTGCAAATAATTTTGGTATAGCTTTTCAAATAAGAGATGATATTTTAAATTTTTCAAACAATGACAACAAACCTGTTAACAATGATTTTGAAAAAGGTATTTACACTGCGCCAGCTATTTATGCAGAATGCGATTTGAAGAATATTTCGCTAGGTATTGAAAAAGCTTCTCAATTGTTAGATAATTATCTTGTTAATACTCGTGAGGTATTAAGTAATTTGGATAAAAATGTTTATTCAAAAGCACTTTTGGAAATCTTGGATTTACTTAAATTATGAATTTAGAAGCTTATAAAGAATTATTTAACAAATATTATGAAAAATTTAAACCGGCAATGAAAGAGACAATCGAAACGGTAGTTTTCGTAATTGTTATGGTTATAATCATTCGTTTCTTTATTGGTGAAATTCGTTGGATTCCTTCTGGCTCTATGAAACCAACTTTGATTGAAGGCGATAGAATTTTTGTAGAAAGATTTTCAAGATTTTATTCAACTCCAAAACGTGGTGATGTTATGGTGTTCTATCCACCATTCCAAGATTTGAAATACACTCCAATTAAGACTTTCCAAAGATTAACAGGATTTTTCTGTAAAGATATAGCTTATATCAAACGTGTTGTTGGTATGCCTGGTGATAAATTAGAAGTTAAAAAATCAGCAGACGGCAAGTACAATGTTTATATTAATGATAAAAAATTAGATGAACCATACGTAATGAGTGAATATGATTATATTCCTTGTTCTGAAAGAATGTTTTGTGGACCAATGATTGTTCCTGAACATCAATATTTTATGATGGGTGATAATAGAGGAAACTCTCAAGATAGCAGATTTTGGGGCTTTTTACCAGAAGATAGATTTATAGGTAAAGCGACTTTCTTGTTTTGGCCAGTTTGGAGAATGAAAGGTCTGTAGAGTCTTTTAGATTTTGACGACTGTTCTGGCATGAGGGCATTTCTGTCTATATTATGTGTCGATGTGATTGATGACAAACCGGAGCTTGCGGAGGGAGTTTAATTAAGACAATTCCGCTTTAATAAAATTTGAAAATTGAATAATTAGTCGACGTGATGGCAAACCGGAGCTTGCGGAGGTAGTCCAATTAAGACCATTCCATCACGAAAAAAAATTATAATTGAATATTTAATATTCTGTCGATGTGGTGGCAAACCGTAGCTTGCGGAGGTAGTCCAATTAAGACCATTCCATCACGAAAAAAAATTATAATTGAATATTTAATATTCTGTCGATGTGGTGGCAAACCGTAGCTTGCGGAGGTAGTCCAATTAAGACCATTCCATCACGAAAAAAATTTTACAACTGAATATTTAATAATCCCGTCGACGTGATGGAATGGTAGACATGCATGCTTGAGGTGCATGTGGCGAAAGCTGTGGGGGTTCGACTCCCCCCGTCGACATATTTAATATCGACATTTTTCTTTATTTATGATAAATTTTTCTTGTACAAAATAGGAGATTTTATTATGTTAAGTACAGCAATTTTATCATATATTTTAGTAGCTTTAGCTGTTTTAGTTGTTGCATATCTTATTGGTTCTTTTCCAACAGGTTATGTCGTAGTTAAAGCTCTTGCTCATCAAGATATCAGAGAAATCGGTTCTGGTTCTACTGGTGCTACAAATGTTAAACGTGTACTAGGTTTTAAATGGTTTGTTATAGTTCTTTTAACTGATGCAATCAAAGGTATTATTCCAGTAGTTGCGGCAACTTATATTGACTATTCTTTAATCAATGGTATCTTACCAGTTTTAGCTGCAGTTGGTGTAATCATTGGACACAGTAAACCTATTTTCTTAAAATTCCACGGTGGCAAATCTGTTGCAACTGGTGTAGGTACAATTTTAGCTTTAAACTGGTTAGTGGGTCTTACAATTGCCATTATCTGGGTTACTATTACATATTTCTCAAGATACGTTTCAGTAGGTTCTATAATTGCAGTTTGGATTTCTCCATTCTTAATGTATGCTCTTGATATGCCAATGGCTTATGTTGCATATTGTGCATTGGGCGCTCTTTACATTACTATTTTGCATAAAGACAATATCAAAAGATTATTGAAACACGAAGAAAATAAAGTCCGCTAAACGTAGGTTGTCTTTTTCGTTAAATACATTAAAATATTCTATATGAAAAGACTTTTATATTTGTTATTGATATCTTTTGTATTATTCTCAACTCCTGCAAACGCAGAAACTGATGAGGATTATATTGAAATATATAACAATTTAATGCCTGCAAAATTTTCTTTTATACACGGAATTGACCCTGATCAATATTATGATATGCAATCTTATGCGTATACTCCATATCCGTTATTTAGATTGAATTCACCGTTGTATTTTAAAGGTACAACAATTGAACCAGGCTATTATTTGCTAACTCCACGTGAGCACGACGGGGATTGGTATATTTTATTCAAAGAAAACGGCAAAATAAAATACTATATTCCTTGTTATAACAGGGATATTGTACCTTTAGGCTTTTATGAGGCACACTTACCTAAGCCTAAATTAACTTTTACTCAAAAGGTACATATTCAGTTCATTGCAGCTGTTGGCAGAATATCTAGTTCATCAAAAAGAAGATCAGCTCCAAAAACATATTTAGAAGTTGATGAACTAGACAACCAATTTTACTCTGTTGTCGTATATTATGGCGATTTTAGATATCATTTGATATTAAAAGCTTCACCAAATTAATTTAGATAAAGATAGAAAATTAATCTAAGCTATCTTCGTCTTCTTTGATTTTAGTAACAACCATTTTTGCCATTTCTTTAGCAATAACGTGTTGAGTTGTTTCTGGACAGTTTTGTAACATGTTCATAGCAGTTTTTAAAGTGTTATCGATATCATACCATCTGCCGTTTCTGCTGTCGCTTTGACCAGAACTTACAGCAGTGATTAAGTCTTCAACTGCTTCAAATTTTTCACTTTCGATATTGTGTTCGATGATGATTTTAATCAAATTTAGAGCTATTCTAATTTGAGTTCCGTCATCTGATTGTTCAAGTGTTTGCATTGCTTGTGATAAAACTGGGTCTTTATCATACCAACGACGTGATTGTGAGCTGTATTCTTCTTTCATTTCTGCCTCCATTAACCGAATTTATAGGTTACTCCTTTTGTACCTTTTGGGTATTGCCATTCTAAACTTTTTTTCTCACATGCAATTCTGCATGCTCCGCATTCTAAACAGTTTTCATAATTTATAATAAGTCTGTTTTCTTCTACGTTCCATTCGTATACATTTGCAGGACAAATAGTTGTACAAATTTTTGATTTGCAGTTTCTGCAATCATTCATATTTACTTTTAAATGAGAGTTCTCGTCTGTTTCATATTTGATTTTAGCAAGTCTGTCATCTATATTCATTTTAAAATCCCCCATACGAGTTTTAAAACATTCAGACCGTCTTTTAATAAGCCAGTAAGACCTCTTTCTTTTAAGGTTGTAAAAATAAAATTTCTAAATTTATTTTTCTTAGCTATGCTATCAACCTCTATAAACATTTTAAAGAATTTATTGATTTTGCGCAAGTAATAGTTTAAGAATGATTTACTATTTTTGTGCATAATGTCCATTAAGTCTTTGTATGACTTCATATCAGCCATTACAAAAGATTTATCAAGTTTCTTTTTGTAAAGAGAAAGTGTGCGTTTTGTAAAGTCATTTTTGTTAATTGCTACGATTGCAGTTTCACCAGCAAGTTTACCTGAAATCATGGCAAGGTTTGTACCTTCCCAGTGAAGATTGTTAACAAGACATGCACTGTCTCCAACTATCATTACTCCGTCTGCAAAAAGTTTTGGCATTGATTTATAACCACCTTCTGGAATAAGGTGAGCAGAGTATTCTAGGAGTTCTCCACCTTCTATGAACGGTGAAATTGATTGATGATTTTTTAATTTGTCTAAAAGTTCATAAGGTTTTATTTTCGTTTTTATAAGTTCGCTTAGAGTTATACCTAGACCAAGTGTTACAGTGTCTTTGTTTGTGTACATGTAACCAAGTCCAAGCTCTCCAAGCATTGGATATCCGAAAATTTCTGTGATGCAACCTTCGTTATCTTTTAGATTAAATCTTTCGTTGATTTTTTCTTGACCAATTTTGTAGACTTCTTTTATACCTAGAGCTATGTTTTTAGGATTAAAATCTTTTCTTAAACCAATTTGTCTTGCAAGAAGTGAGTTTACACCGTCTGCAAGTATTACTATGTCTGCATAGTAGTCTTCAAGTTCAGTTTTTACACCAATGACTTTTTTCTTTTTTAAGATTAATTCTTTAACGACTGTTTGCGTAACAAGAATAACCCCTGCTTTTTTAGCTTCTTCTGCGAGCCAACGGTCGAATTTTGAACGAATTACACTGTAACTGTTAGAATGAGGAGAGTTGTCTCTATATGTAACAGTTGTAGAGTCAGTTTCGGTAAGAATGGTGTAATTATGTTTGATGTTGTTTCTTTCTAGAGGGGCTGTTTTTTCAAAATCTGGAAAAATTTCTTTAGTAGGCTGAGTGTAAATTGCACCGCCAAACATATTCTTAGAACCAGAGAAATTCCCACGTTCTATTAAGATAACTTCTTTACCGCTTTTGGCAATTGTAATAGCTGCTGAAATACCGGCTGGACCTCCGCCAACAACTATTACTTGGGTTTTGTTTTCGTTCATGTATTTAATTATACATTATTTTTTAGGTTTGCACAAATCTATTTTAGAAGTTTTAGTTCAAGCAATTGTCCTGCAAGTGAGAATGTTGCAGAATATGCGTTACCATCAATATTAACCTCTGAATATAAAACCTTATTAACCGCAGCATCGGCTGCTGTTTCTGCAACTGTTAACATTGTTATTTCTGCTGCTTTTTTACCAACACTTGAACCTTTAAATGCTGCTGAAGTAAAGAAGTTAATACCTTGTGTTGCCAGTGCACTAGCAATAAATGTAGATCCGTCTAAAACTGAGAATTTCAGAATATCTTCAATGTCTTCTTTTGTCATACCTTTTTTAGAAGCTAATCTATCAGCAGAGTATGCAACAACATTTGTACCTGTAGCAACAGCTGCACCCTTCAATACAGATGCAAGTCCAATTCCGCTACCAGTCGCAAAACTTACACCAATCATTACTGGTCCCATAATTAACGCATCAACTGCTCTTTCACCAACTTCTTGTGAAATATTATAATCAGTTACCCTTTTTGCAATATCGTTTTCAACACCATAAGCCGCATTATAACTTGCTTCAAATTCTTTTTTCAAAACATTTAATTCTTTACCTTGTGTGATTTTCAAGGTTTCTCTGTGCATTTGTCTTGAATGTGAGTTCGCAAGTTTAACCATAACCTTGTATTTATCCTTCAAGTCAGCATTATCTTTTAATCTTGATTCTTTAAATTTTTGTTCAAGAATTTTTGAGCCAGCTTTTTTATCACCTTTACCCAATATCATACTAAACGTATCGTAATTTCTTTGATACATTTCTTCTTTTGTTTCAATGGTATTAATGACTGGCATGCTACCTGTTATTGTATGAATCATTTCATACTTATCTTCAAGTTTTTTGTTATCAATTAAGTCAGACAACTTTTCATTGAAAAATTTCTCACTGCTCATTGCAACTAAACTTGTTTTTAGTTGTGTTTCTTTGTTTTTGTAAGTGGCAATTAGCTCAGGGTCGTAATCAACCTTGAAAACTGTTTTAAATACTTCTCTAAATTCGTCGTCGCCTTTATCTGCAACTGCTCTAAGACAAGCAATTTCATCTCTGTGTTTATCAATATCTTCTTTAACTAATTTTTTACGATTTTTAGAATTCCATAATGCGCTAACGTTATCCGCAATTTTACCGAAAAAGCCGTCATATTCAACTCTATCATTAAAAGCTTTTTCAGCTTTATTAACGTTTGATTCTAAAAGTTGTGTTGTATAATCATAGAATTTTTCAGGTGCAGAATTTGCAATAGCCTCTTTTTCCTCTTTTGATAAAGAAGCCTTATTTTCTATCGCTTGAACTAGTCCATTTGTAATTCTGTTTAATTTTGTTGCTTGCGGTGCAAATACAGGTTTCTCTACTTGTTTTTGCAGTTCTTCTTCAAAATTCTTTTTAAAATGTTCAACTTGAACACCTTTATCTTTACCGTCTTCAGCTAAAACATTAAATAAATTTTTTACAACAGATTCTCTCGTTTCTATATCAGAACCGTTTTCATTTAAAATATCCGTAATTAATGTATTTTTTGGAAATAGTTTATCGTAAGCTTTAATAGTAGGTACAACGTTTGTTTTATCTATCTTGTTAAATTCGTTTTTAAACTTTTTGTTATCTAGAGCTCCAACAGATGATTTTAGTGCATTGTGTAAATTGTTTGCTATTTCTCTACCTTGTTCAAGTCTGCTTTTAGGTTTGATTGTGCCTGTGAAATTAATCAATGGATAGGCGACAAAATTGTTTCCAGAAGTGTTCTTTATAGGATTTGTCATTTTACTTCCTGATGAAACATCAGATGATTTCCTACTTTCCTTCTGAATAAGCGCCCTATAGGCAAACATATTTGATTGTTGTGGATTTATAATTAGCATGCAAAAAATATATAAAATTACCTACTTACATGTCTATTAAAGCTCGTAAATATTAAATTTGCTACATGCTTCACTAATTCTTTACAATAGTTAACTATGCTTTAGTCTATTTAAAAATCTTTTATTTGTGGATATAATCTTTATATGGAGCTTTTTGAAAATTTAAAAAATAAAATAGATTTTTATATAAGAAAAAAAACTAAATTTTCTCGTCAAGGTTATTTTGAAGAACCAGAAAACTTATCTAATATTTTTTCTGGCAAATTAAAACAGCGAGAAAATGATTTGCTGAAAAAATATGGTTTAGAATATTTGTCTAATATGACAGAACTAAATTATCGAGAAAATCTTTATATGTTAGATATCTTAGATAAATATTTTGATATTATTAATCAAAAAGACATATCTGCAATGGATATTGGTTGCAAAAACTGGAACTATGTAAAAGGTCAGTATACTTTTTTTAAAAAGTATTGTGAAAACCTTTCACTAAAAGGTATTGAAATTGATGCTTACAGGCTTTATTGGAATTTGTATTCAAGATATGAAGTAGCAAGATTTTATAAAAACGGATTAAAAAACGTTAGATATATTCCAAAAGATTTTCTAAACTATGATGACAAATTCGATTATCTAACATGGTTTCTTCCTTTTGTTAGAAAATATCCGCATATGCGTTGGGGTTTACCTTTAGAATTCTTTAACCCTAAAAAAATGCTTTGGCATGCGTATTTTTCTCTAAAAACTGGAGGAAAATTATTCATAGTTAATCAAAGTGAAGTAGAATACGACATTCAAAAAGATTTACTGAAAGAATGTGCAATACCATTTAAAGAAATTGGCGAAATAAAAAGTGATTTTTTAGAGCATAAATACAAAAGATTTGCTCTTGTAGTTACAAAAATGGGACCAGATGATAACGAATGGTTAAAAGAATAACATAAAAAAAAGAAGGCGCTGAGGTTTCACCTCATCGCCTTCTTAATTAAAACAATAATTATTTGTTAGCTGCTGCTCTATCTTGTTCAATCATGATTTTCAAAGCATCAACTGCAACTCTTACTGCTGCTGAAGTATCTTCGCTCATTTTTTGATCCATACCAGCAGCTTCTCTTTCTTGGTTCCAGATTACGTGGAAGCAAGAGCCACATCTGCATTTTAATGCGTCAGCTACAACGAATAATGCTGCTGATTCCATTTCAGAAGCTTTAACACCTAAACGTTTCCAAGCTTCCCATTTTTGTAATAATTCATAAGAAACAGGCATTTTAGCTGGGCTGTGTTGACCGTAGAATGCGTCTTTACATTGAACAACACCTGTGTGAGTTGTTTTACCCATTGCTAAAGCTGCTTGTCTTAAAGCAACTGTAATGTCTAAGTTTGCTACTGCAGGATATTCAATTGGAGCATATTCCATTGAAGTGTGTTCAAATCTGATTGCACCTGTAGCAACTACGATGTCGCCTGATTGTACGTTTAAATCAATACCACCGCAAGTACCAGTTCTGATGAATGTATCAGCACCGATGTTGTGTAATTCTTCCATAGCGATAGAAGCTGATGGACCACCGATACCTGTTGAACATACTGAAACTTTTTCGCCTAACAATGTACCTGTATAAATATTATATTCTCTGTTTTGTGCTACGTGATGAGCATTGTCAAATAAAGCTGCGATTGATTCACATCTACCAGGATCGCCAGGTAAAATTACGTAACGACCTACATCACCTTCAACACAATGAATGTGGAATTGTTTTTCTAATTCTTGCATAAAATAAACACCTTTCTTATATTTGTTATATTACAGAAAACTTTGTATCAATAATATCAGAAAAAACCTTTTTTGCAAGCACAATTATTATATTTTGTCGTTTATTTGGTTTAAATTTTTCTTTTTATAATGATTTTTTTTTGAACATATATTATAATAGTTACATTACGTATGGGGAGATGTTATGAGAGAAGAATTGTTACTTATAATTGAAAAAAATAGTAGAATAGATTTAAAAGAATTAGCTGTAATTCTTGGAGTTTCTGTAGAAGATGTTATTAATGAACTTCAAGCATTAGAAAAAGAAGGTATTATTTGCGGTTATCATACACTTGTTGACTGGGATAAAACTTCTGTAGAAAAAGTTACTGCATTAATTGAAGTTAGAGTTACACCACAAAGAGGTCAAGGTTTTGACCATATAGCAGAAAGAATTTATAACTATCCAGAAGTAAAATCAGTGTATTTAATTTCTGGCGCATATGATTTATTAGTTACATTAGAAGAAAAATCTTTAAAAGAAATTTCAGCTTTTGTTTCTGACAAATTATCAACATTAGATAGTGTTTTGAGTACTGCTACTCACTTTATTTTGAAAAAATATAAAGACCACGGCACTATTTTAGAGAAAAAACAACACGAAGATGAAAGAGAAATGATGTTATAATGAGTATTCCAATTTCAAAAACAATAGAAGCAATAAAGCCATCAGGTATAAGAAAATTTTTTGATATAGTTTCAGAAATGAAAGATGCTATATCGCTAGGTGTTGGCGAACCTGATTTTGATACACCTTGGCACATTAGAGATGAAGGTATTTATGCCTTTGAACAAGGTAAAACTTTTTATACTTCAAATTCTGGTTTAAAAGATTTGAGGGTAGAAATTTCAAATTATATCAAACGCAAACAAAAAATTTCTTACTGTCCAGACGGTGAAATTCTTGTTACTGTAGGAGGTTCTGAAGCTATTGATATTGGTTTGAGAGCAATGATTAATGAAGGCGACGAGGTTATTATTCCACAACCTTCTTATGTTTCATACGAACCTTGTGCACTTCTTGCAGGAGCAAAACCAGTTATTCTTAATCTTAAAGCTGAAAATGATTTTAGATTAACAGCAGAAGAGTTGGAAGAAGCTATTACTGATAAAACAAAGGTTTTGATACTTCCTTATCCAAACAATCCGACAGGTGCGATTATGGATAAAAATGATTTAGAAAAAATCGCAGAAGTTATCAAAAAACACGATATTTTGGTAATGTCTGACGAAATTTATTCAGAACTTACTTATAATGGCGAACACGTTTCTATTGCAAGTCTTGTCGGAATGAAGGAAAGAACATTACTGATTAATGGCTTTTCAAAAGCATATGCAATGACAGGTTGGAGACTTGGTTATGCTTGTGGTCCAAAAGAACTTTTGACACAAATGACAAAAATTCATCAATACGCAATTATGTGTGCACCTACAATCAGCCAATACGCAGCAGTAGAAGCTCTTAAAAACGGCGATGATGATGTTAAAGAAATGAAAATGTCATATAACCAAAGACGAAGATTTTTAATAAATGCTTTTAAAGAAATGGGTTTAGAATGTTTTGAACCTTACGGAGCATTTTATGTGTTCCCTTGTATTAAAGAATTCGGAATGACAAGCGAAGAATTTGCAACAAAATTTTTAGAAGAAGAACATGTTGCCGTTGTTCCTGGTACCGCTTTTGGTGATAGTGGCGAAGGCTTCTTGAGAATATCTTACGCATATTCACTAGAAACCCTAAAAATTGCTATGGAAAAACTTTCTAGATTTGTTGCTAAATTAAGAAATAAATAATTAATTTGTTATTCAAATTCAATAACAACAATTTCTGGAGTGCATAAAAATCTGATTGGTAATTTGCTAGTACCAATTCCTGTTGTAACGTACATTTTTTTATTACCTTCTTCAAAATATCCGCTTGCATATTTTGTGCCAAATTTAGACGGGCAAAATAAAGCGCCGACGATTGGTAATCTCACTTGTCCACCGTGTAAGTGTCCTGCCAATGTAAGATTTACCGAGTCTGGCACATTTTCAAAAACATCTGGTGAATGTGTTAATAGGATTGTTGCTCCGTTTGTATTTTCTAGTGCTTTTTCAACATCGGGTTTACAAGTCTTTAAGTCTTCAACACCAGCAATGAACAAGCCCTTATTTTCAGTTTGAACAAAAGTATTATTGTTTGATAAAGTTACAATGCCGAATTGAGAAAGTGTTTGTGTAACCTTTTCATTATCTCTATGGAAATCGTGATTACCTAAAGATGTAAAAAAGCCATATTTTGATTTTACATTACCAAATTCTTTTGCAATCTTATCCAAACTCATTGTTGAAATATTTCTATACCCAGAGAAAAAATCTCCAGTAGATAAAACTAAATCGGGGTTTTCTGCGTTAATCAGTTTAACGATTTTCTTTAATCTTTTTCCTTCGTAAAATTTTATGTGAAAATCACTTGCAAAAACAATTTTCAAACCTTTTAAGGCTTCATCTTTTATTTTAAGTCTTTTGACAACAAGTCTATTTGGCTCGAAAAATAACCAAAATACCAAGATTAAACAAACTGTAATTGCAATAATATTTATCATACAGATATTATAAAGGGCTGACTTTTAAAAGCCAACCCTTTTGTAAATTTATTGTGATGTTATACTACTGAACATTTTGTTGTTGCTGTTGTTTTCTTTGTTCTTCTTGAGCTTTACGTTCTTGTTCACGTTTTTCACGAACTTCAGAATCATTATTTTCAACAAAAATCAAAGTTGCCACATCGCCAAAATCATCAGGTACTGAGTTTTCTTTAACTTTGTCTGAACGTTGAAGATGTTTATAATCATATTTAATATCAACTTTTTTACCGTCATAAGTACCTTTTAAAGTTTTATCACCTAGATTAACAATTCCATCATCTTTAAATTCAACATCAAAGGATTTCCCATTATATGTTCCTTTATAAGTCTTTTTGTTTGTCAATGTCATGATAGCTTTTCTTGACTTCATATTTAATTCTTTATCACCAACAGAACCTTTGTAGATAGTTGTTCTTGTAAGTGGAATTTTTCTTTCTTCTACGTCAACTTTTTTGCCATCAATATTACCAATAGTTTGATAACCAAATTCAACAATATTTTTTCTTCTCAAAAGGTCAAAATCTTTTCCTGCAATATTACCTCTGTAAATATCAGTTACTAAACCTTTTTTTATCTTACTTTGAGATTGTGAATCAACCGCACCGAATACCATAATTTCTTCTGGTTGTTGTTCAGCTTTTTCTGTTTGATTTAGTTTTGTATTTTGTAAATTTTTTAAGCCATTAATATTCATATCTGACATAGTTTGCTCCTTTAGTCTTTTAATTTGCCTGATTTTTCAAGTTCTGTATGCGCAACAAAGATAAATGATGCAACATCTTCAAATTCTTTTGGCAAATTATTAATCTTCATTCTATCGTTATCAGTTAATTTTGCTGGACGTTTTTTGATATCAACTCTTTGACCGTCAAAATAACCTCTGATAACTCTATCGCCATCATCTTTTTCAATGTTATCACGTCCAACTTCTACTTGGAAAGATTTACCTTTGTATTTTCCTTCATAGATTGCACGTTCTGCGTTTGAAAAATTCTTTGATTTTGATTCCATTTCAAAATCATTATCACCAATTTTACCATAATAGTGATTTAAACCATTCATTGTAAATTGAATTTCACGTTCTTCAATATCAACATCTTGTCTTCCAATTCTGCCTAAATATTGACTTCCTGGATCCCAGCCGTTTTCACGTTTGTACATTTTGAAGTTATTAGAACCAATTTTGCCATGATAACCTTCTTTATCACCGAAAACAGTTGCTTTTCTAAAACCCCCGTAAGTTTCAACCATTATGGCTGATTTGTTGTAAGAATATTTACGGCTGTCAATTTCATTTTCAGCATGTAGTTCACGTTGTTTTCTGTAAGATTTATCAGTTTCTTCTGTACGACTTGTACTTCTTTCAGAAGTGTATACAAAGTCTTTATCAGTTCTATCTCTTTCGTCCATGTCATAATTTGAACTATCTAAATTTTCACGTTCGTTTTCTCTAAAATTATATTCTCTTGTACTAAATCCACAATGATTTTTTACAGGTTTAGGATCTGTTGTATAATTGTATGATTTTGGAGTTTCATCAGCTTTTTGTTTATCAGAAGAAGCATCTTTAGATTGTTTTTGTTTTCCTATTGTATCGTCTTTTCGGTAGTTTTCCAAAACTTCGTTTCTTATTTGTTCTGCAGATTTTCCTTTTACATTAATTTTATATTTTTCAATGTATTCTGAATAATTTCTTATTACTTTTTGACGTTCTTTTTCAGCCTTTTCTTTAGCTTCTAATGTTGTTTTGTAATTTGCTCTTTGTTGTTGTTCTTTGTTTAATTTTTTAGCTTCTTGTTTTTCCGCCTTTGTCATTTCAAAAGCCGGTTTATTTAAAGCATTATCTAATTTTTTATTTTGCTTTTCTAATTCACCAATAACAGTTGTATCAAAAATACTACCAGATTTTTGAGCAGAATTATCGCCACTCAAATAACTTGGAACTTTATTATTGTTCTTCTTTTGAGGTTCGTTTGCACCATTTAGATTAATATTCATATCAACCATTTATTTTAAACTCCTTTAGTATCGTTATAATACAACTTTTTCTACTGTTCGTAAAGTATTATTCTTGAACAAGTTTGTTTAATCTTTCGCAGAAAGCATCTGCGCTCAATTTTTTACCAGTAACTTTTTCCAAAATTTCGTCATCTGTTTTTGAACCACCATATTGGAATACGTTTTCGTCCAAGTATTTTGCAGTATCTTTGTTTTCTGTCAATTTACCTAATTTTTTAGTTAATCCATCATACAATTGAGCCTTAATCAAAGATGCTCTAAAGTAGTTTTGGTAATATGCAGGGTGAGACAAGAAGTGAGGAACAGTTGCCCACTCATTTGTTGCCTCGTCTTTTTCACTACGTCCTTTATATTTTACACCCATATCTTTCCAAAGTTGTTTCAAATCTTGATCAGGATTTTCGTACATATTACGTTCAAAATCAATGATAGCCATACTTGAACCTACAAAAGTTGATTCTTCTTTACCAAGAGATTTTGCAAATTTTTCATTAACTTCTGGTGAAATTTTATCTTTTGCAAGACCTTCTGTTCTAATCATATCTCCCATCATCATTGCAACAGCTTCTGTCATTGTGCTTGTTGTGTCCTGTTCCATATAAGGAAGTTCTGGGTTTGTTTTTACGGTAAACACAGAGTGCCCTAATTCGTGCATCAAAGTGTCAACACTTGAAACATTATCAGTCAAGTTTGCTAAAATTCTTGCATCTTTACCAGCCTTGATAGGGAATGAAAAACCGTGAGTGTTTTTGTTTTCACGAGGGAATAAATCTAATTTAATCGGTAATTTGTCAATATCATAACCCATACCAGCATAAGCTTTTTTAGACATATCAACAACCTCTTCTTTTGTTTTAATGCTATCGTTGACAATTTTTTCTGGATCTTCACCCGCTAAATAGCCAAAGTGATAACTTCTTAAATCTTCTGGTTTAATGCCAAAAGCTTCTGACAAATCTTTTTTAATACCTGCCATAACTTTTGCGTTAGAGTCTTTTGTGTTCTTAGCAACATCGTCTAAAAGTTTATCAAGTTCTTCTGGCTCAATATCATAATCTTCTTTTAGTTTCATATCAAAATAATTGTCATAACCTTTTTTCTTAGCAAAATCGTTTCTCATTTTTACTAATTCAACAAGGTCGTCAGCAATCAAATCCCCTGATTTAATTTTAGCTTCTGCTGCTTTTTTACGGATTTCTGGATTTTTTTCGGTTTCCATAATCTTACCAATTTCAGCTTTCGAAACAGGTTTTCCATCTATTGTCATTTGGTATGAATTAAGTTTTTGTGAAATTTCGTTTTCTTTTTCGTTCATAGCCTTCATTTCGGCTTTGTATTCAATTCCGTCTCCGAAAGCACTTGTTAAATTGCGAAGTTGTTTTTGGAGTTTTTTATCCTTAACACCACCTGATTTATTTATTTCTTTTAATTCTGCATAAATTTCTGCATTATCAAAAAATTCTGTTGACTTATCTTGTGCAACATTCATTTTGTTCATATTTTCTTCTGTGCTGTTTGTATAAAAATCCCAGCATGCAGCTTCTGCATCTGACATCAAAGGTTCCATATCTTTTGAAATCTTTTCACGTAATTCTACAAATTTTTCATCATTACTCATTTTTGGTTGTACTCCTGAAAAAGTTACACTATCCATTGGCATTGGTTTTGTCTTCGGATACGGGTTAGTATTTACATTTTGATTATTTACTCTGATGTTTGGATTAAAATTATTTATTTTCATGACAAATTAAGTCCTTTCTTTGTTTTAAATAAAGCATCTAAAAATATAAATTGCTACAATTTTAGTACAAGGTAACAAAAATTTACGGTAAAATTCTATTTATCTTCAATATGCAAGTATTTTGTTAGAATGAGTTTTTTCAAGGCTTTAGAATAAGGTGATTCTGGTTGAAGGTCTAAAACTTTATTCAAAGATACGATTGCACTTTCATACAAGCCCAGTTTTTTCTTAACCACTGCTGAATAATAATGCGCATCAATAAATTTTTCATCAAGCTCTGTCGCTTTTTCCAAATTTGCCAATGCTTCTTTAAGCTCCTCTTCTGTCGCATCTTCAAACGCAAGAATAGTTTGAGCTTTATTGTAATAAGCATCAATCATCTTCTTATCTAACAAAATAGCTTTACCATAGTTTTCGTAAGCTGCTCTCAATTGACCTAAATTGTGGTATGCGATAGCTTTTGAAAAATAAGTTAAAGCATTACCTTTATTTAGCTCAAGAGATTTATTTAAAGAATCAATTGCATCTTCAAATTTGCCTTGATTTGTTAATTCTATTCCTTCGTTTAAATAAAATTTGTAATCTTGTTCTGCCATTTTTAAACTCTACTATAACTATACGTTTGCAAGTGAATATTTGTTTTTGTATTCTTCAAATTCTTTTTTGAACTCTTCGTCTTGAGATGTTTTAATTTCATTCAAGTATTCGTGAGTTGCGAAAGTAGAATCTTTCAATTGAATTACGCAAGCTGCAACATTTGAACAGTGGTCAGAAACTCTTTCCATATTATTCAACAAGTCGTTAAGCATAAAGCCTAATTCAATTGTACATTTACCTTCTTGAAGTCTTTTAACGTGATTGTCCTTGATTTCGCTAATAACGATATCAACAACTTGTTCAAGAGGTTCAATTCTTTTTGCCGCAACTAAATCATCTTCACAGAATGCTTTCATAGTTAATTCTGCAATTTCAGAAAGTGCATTTGTCGCAACTTGAATTTCTGCTTTTGCTTCATCGGAGAACATGATTTGTTTTTCGTTCATTTCTTGTGCAATTTTTAAGATATTAATACCGTGGTCGCCAATTCTTTCAAAATCGCCGATACAGTGTAATAATTTAGAAATTTCATTGCTATCTTCTTCAGAAATATCTTTACCTGAAAGTTTTACCAAGAATGTACCTAATTTATCTTCGTACATATCGATTCTAGGTTCTTTTCTCAAGATTTTATCCAATCTTCTTGGGCTGAAGTTGTTAATCATTTTCAAAGAACGGAAGAAGTTCTTTTTAGCCATAATTGCCATTGTATTTGATAAGTGTTTACATTCGTTAATTGCAAAAGCCGGAGTAAGTAATAATCTTTCGTCCAAGAATACTTCTTCTTCGTCTTCTTTTGGTTTAACAAGTTTAATAGCAAGTTTTTCAATTTGTTTAGTGAATGGGAATAACAATGTCATTGTAACAACGTTAAAGATTGTGTGAGCTAACGCAATTCCCACAGGATTAATTATTTGATTAATAAATTTAGTATGTAAAATATAATTTTCTAAAATAAAATCACCGATGTAGAACAATGGTAAACAAAGGATAACACCGATAATACTGATTGAAATGTGAGCAACAGCAACACGTTTAGCATTAGTGTTAACACCAATACTTGAAATCAACGCAGTTGCGCAAGTACCAATGTTCATACCCATAATTGTTGGAACTGCCATACCGATTGAAATACTACCTGTTAATGATAAGGCTTGCAAAATACCAACAGCAGCAGCTGAACTTTGGATAATACCTGTAAAGATTGTACCAACTGCAACACCTAAAAGTGGGTTAGTAAATGCAACTAAGAATTTTTGGAATTCTGGTTTATCAGCAAGTGGTGTCATTGATTGCGCCATCATAATCATACCAACCATAAGAATTGAGAACCCAACTAGGATTGAACCTAAGCTTTTTCTCTTGTTGCTTCTTGCCATCATCATCATACATACACCAACTAGTGCGAATAATGGTGAAAAGCTTTCTGGTTTTAATAATCTTAAAAAGATATTTGCGCTTGCATCAATACCAGACAAAGATAAAATCCAAGCGGTTAGGGTTGTACCAACGTGAGCACCCATAATAACACCGATTGTTTGTCCTAACTCCATAATTCCAGAGTTTACTAAACCTACCAACATAACAGTAAGTGCTGATGACGACTGAATTGCAATCGTGATACCAGCACCTAAAGCTAAACTTTTATAAGGGTTTGACGTCATTTGACGTAACATTTTTTCTAATTTACCACCGGCAACTTTTTCTAAGCCTGATGACATAACTCCCATACCATATAGGAAGAATGCTAGTCCGCCACACAGTGTAAATATTGAGAATATATCCATTTTAATTTCCTTTTCTTTTTTCTAATTCCTAAGTCTTTTACAAGAAGATTATAAATTAAAAAACATCAAAAGAAAATTAAATTGTAATCAATCTTAACTTCTTGAAATTGCAACTGCTCCAGAGCAAATCATTTCTTTAATTCCGATAGGTTTAAGTAATTCAATTAATGATTTTATGTGGTTTTCATCGCCAACTGCTTGAATAATATATTCTCTTTGTGAAATATTTAAGATTTTTGCGCCAAAGATTTCGATAAGTTTAATAACTTCTGCTCTATCTTCATCTTTAACTTTGATTTTTACAAACATTAATTCACTGCAAATTGAGTTATCAGCTTTCATTTCGTTGATTTTAATTACTGGAATTAATCTATGCAATTGTTTTGTAATTTGTTCAATAACTTTTTCATCACCATTTGTAACAATAGTGATTTTTGAATGTTCTTTATCCAATGTTGTTGATGCTGTAATACTTTCAATACTAAAGCCTCTACCAGAAAACAGGTTAGAAACTCTTGAAACAACACCGGCTTCGTTTTTTGTTAATATAGATAAAATATGTTTCATAGTTCAATTATCCTTTGTCTGAAAGTAATACATTATTAAGACCTTTGCCTGATAATACCCAAGGGTAAACCATTTCAAAAGGTTCAATTATAAAGTCCATAAATACTGGTCCATCATATTCAAAAGCTTCTTTTAAAGCTGGTACAATTTCTTCTTCTTTTTGAATTCTGATACCTTTTGCACCATAAGCTTCCGCTAATTTTACATAGTCTGGTGAAGAAATTTTTGTTTGTGAATAATGACCGTCATATAATTTTTCTTGCCATTGTCTTACCATACCTAAGTAACCGTTGTTCATAATAACAACTTTTACTGGTAATTTATAATCAACGCAAGTCATAAGTTCTTGAATGTTCATTTGTAGAGAACCATCACCCGCTATACAAAGAACAGGTTTGTCTTGACCTAAGCAAGCACCCATTGAAGCAGGGAAGCCAAAGCCCATAGTACCTAAGCCACCAGAAGTTACAAGTTTTCTTGGTTTATCAAAGTTAAAAGCTTGTACTGTCCACATTTGGTGTTGTCCAACTTCTGTTGCTACAACTGGTTCCATATCTTTTGTATATTCATAAACTGCATCAAGTACTGTGTGAGCATGTAATTTATCAGAACGAATTTCTGGAATAGCTCTTTTTGTTTTCCATTCGTTGATTACTTGGAACCACATTTTTTTGAAGGTTTCACTTCCTTCATATTCAAGATTGTCAAGTTCTTTCAACATTGTTTGTAATGTCAATTTAGCATCACCTACAATTGGAACATCAACTTGAACGTTTTTAGAAATTGAACAAGGATCAATATCAATGTGAATAATTTTAGCATCTTGTGCAAATTTCTTTAATGAACCAGTGATTCTATCATTAAATCTTGTACCGATTGCAAGAAGAACATCACAATCATTAACAGCAAAGTTTGCCCAATAATTACCGTGCATACCAAGCATACCAAGTGATAAATAATCATTTGTTGGGTATGTTCCAACACCCATAAGAGTATTCGCTACAGGAATTTCTAATTTTCTTGCAAGTTCTCTCAGTTCATCGCAAGCATCTGCCGCTAAAACACCACCACCTGCAATGATAACAGGTCTTTTAGCTCTGCATAAAAGTTTTATTGCAGTAGAAATTTGTTTTGCATTACCTTGATAATTTGGTTTATAACCTTGTAAATTAACAGTTTTAGGATATTCAAATTCACTATTTGCTGTCATAATATTTTTTGCTAAGTCAATTAGAACAGGACCTTGTTTACCTGTTGTAGCAATGTGAAAAGCTTCTTTGATTACTTTTGGTAATTCTTTAACATCTTTTACCAAATAATTATGTTTACAACATGCACGAGTAATACCAACGATATCAGCCTCTTGGAAAGCATCGTTACCGATTAAATTAGCAGAAACTTGACCAGTAAACACAACTATTGGATAACCGTCAAGATAAGCATTTGCAATACCTGTAACAGTATTAGTTGCCCCTGGACCAGAGGTTACAATTGCAACACCGCATTTGCCAGAAACTCTAGCATAGCCTTCTGCTGCGTGTACTGCCGCTTGTTCGTGTCTTACTAGATAATGTTTAATATCTTTTTCATGGTATAAAGCTTCGTAAATATCAAGTATAGCACCCCCTGGGTATCCAAAAACTGTATCAACGCCCTCTTTTTTTAGCGATTCAATAAGTATTTGCGCTCCTGAAAGTGTTTTTGCTTCACATGTTTCTTGAGACATATTATTTCCTTCTTCATTCTTCTAATCAATAGTAATTGTAGTATTTTAATTTATACAATAATTTTTTGTTTTTATCAAGAATTTTTGAAGGTTTTATTAAATATTGTTATAGATGTAGTATTTATATAACTACTCTTCCTCGTAGAATATTTGCCCTGCTTCTGGTAATTGAGCAGTATAAGCATTCTTAATCTTTATTGTATTTTTTGTTTTGTTAATATCGTTTTTTAAATTTTCTTGAATTTTTATTAATGAATCAAGTGTGTATTTTATATCAACAACGGCTTTTGATTCCAAGTTTTCAATTTCGTTTTTGAATTCTTCCGGAATTGTCATACCAAGTCTTGCGAACTTAATTTGTTTCATCAAATTATCAATCATAGAAGATTTAATAACTGCATCATCTATTTGACCATTTGCAACGAGAGTTTTAATTTCTTCATTTAGGTTAAATAGTTGTGAATACATACATTTTAATTGAATTACTTGTTCTTGACTCATAAATTTTATCCTTCGTACGAATCTCCGTCTTCATCATCATCTTCGTCGTCGTCTTCGTATTCTTCGTCATCATCTTCATCATCATAATCTTCGTCATTTGCAACGTAAGTA
Source organism: Methanobacteriaceae archaeon (assembly GCA_963602355.1). GTDB lineage: Bacteria > Cyanobacteriota > Vampirovibrionia > Gastranaerophilales > Gastranaerophilaceae > UBA791. Next base: position 2,900 of record CAVCIU010000024.1, on the reverse strand, counting down.
TCACCGCTTGCGTTGTTTGTTTGAGGTTGAGACTCTTGTTGAACAATATTCATAGCTTGTTTCCAAGTTAATCTTAAATCAACAAGAAACTTCAAGACCTGTTGTACAATCTCTTTGTCTTTTTTCATATTTGCTTCCACAAGTCGATTATAAAAATATTGGTATAATGCGTTTAATCTTACTGCAAAATCGCCACCTTGTTCAAAATCAATAGTGTTCATAAATTCTAACAAGATACGTTCTGCACCAACAATATTGTTATACGTTTCTTGGTGATTTTTTTCATCAATCGCAACAATCGCTTTATTTAAAAATTGAATTGCACCATCATAAAGTAAAATTAATACTTTTTCTGGTGTTGCAGTTTCAACTTCTGTTCTTTGATATTGTTTTAAATATGGATTCATCTATACCTCTGCTATATTTTTTTGTTAACAAGTACACCTGATGATATTTTTAGCTTATCAATTAGTTTTATTAAATCAGTTGTATTAATTGTTTCTACGACTTTATTTGTGTTCTTATTATATAATTCTATTACTTCTGAATTTTTATTCAAGCGGATTGCTAATTGATCAGCAAACTTTGTATAAAAATCCAAATCTTTTATTTTAGAATCTAAAGATTCTGTCTCTATTGTGTAAGGATCTTCTGCTTTTTTATTTGAAGCCGATTTTTTAGAACCTTTCTTTTTTAATTTTGTTCTTTTTTTTGTCGGAGATTCTTTTTCTTTCTCTTCATCTAAAGTAACAGCTTTTTCGCTGTCCATGTTTGCAATCTGGTCAACATTCTTGGCACCAAGACCACTTTTTATACTTTGCTCTGTATTCACAGCCATTTGAGCTGATGTGTTATCTTGTCCTAAACCGACTTGTCTTATTGAAAATCCGTCTAATGCCATTTTGTTTACCCATGTAAATATCTTGCACTAAACATGATTATAATATATAATGTAAAAAAATAGAATATATCGGAGAGTTGATTTTTTGAAAAAGAGTTTATTAGATTCATTTACAGAAAAACTATTTGAATTCCCTCTGTGGGTTAAACAGGTTATATATTTAAGATTAAGAGATCACTTAAAAACATATTTGAGTGATGAATTTTTAAACACAAAAACAGAAGACAGTTTCCACTTGTACAGACCATCTTTGTCTTACATTGGTAAAACTGAATTGTTAGAAAAAGAAGCAGGTTTAGATGCAAACTTGTATACCTTCTTGAGTTTGGTTGAAGAAGGTAATGATATTATCACAATTGCTCTTAACAACTTCTGGACAATAGAAGAAGTTTCTAAATACTTCATTTTCTGTTGTGAACAAAACTATATTAAATCTCCTGTGCCAAATCCAATTATGATTATGGCCGGATATTTAGCAGGTAAATATCGTACAGGTGAATATTTCAAACGTATTGGTAAAATTAATATTGACCAATTAGAACACACAATCCGTATTCAAAAAGAATTGAGAGAAAGAGGCGAAAGACCTCAATTCGTTGAATTGATGATTGAATTCGGTTATGTTACAGAAGCAGATTCTAAAGCTTTATTGATTATTAAAGAACAATCTACAAAAAGATTTATTCTTGATGTATCTTTAATTCCAGAAGGTATGTCTTTAGACGGTCAAAGCGCTGATAAATACATTGCAGAAGTAAATGAATTAAAGCAAGAAAATGCAAAATTGAAATCTCAATTAAATAAAATATTATTATTCTTGAAGAAAAATGCAAAATAAATATTATTATCCACTTAGATTAGTAGAACACATTAGGGACGGTCTTGTAGAGCAAGAACATTCTGGCTTTGTTGTTTTACATATTAATGGCGAAACAAAAGAATTTGGCGATACTCAAGATTATCCGTTCTATCTTCGTTCTTGCGCAAAACCTTTGCAAGCCGCTCTTTTGATTGACGAAAAACTTGATGAAACTTTAGGATTAACATCAGAAGAAATCGCTATTGGTTGCGCTTCTCATGCGGGCGAAGATTGCCACGTACAAACAGCAAAAAGCTTTATGTACAAGGCTGATATCTGCGAAGGTTGGATAAGATGCGGACTTCATACACCTTTGGCAAAATCTATTACTTGCAATGAACCAACAGTCTTTCATAATAATTGTTGCGGGAAACACATTTTAATGTTGGCATTGGCTAAACATTTTGGGTTTGACGTTAATACTTATTTAGACAAAGACCACCCTTTGCAAAAAATGATTAAGAAAAAGGTTTATGAACTTTGCGAATATGACGGCGACACACCAGTAACAAAAGACGGTTGTGGCGTTCCGATTTTTTCTATGCCTTTAAATAATATGTTAAAAGGGTATATAAATTTATTTTCAAATACAAAATATAAAAAGATTAAAGATGCCTTCTTGAATAATCCGTACATAATCGGTGGCGAAGATAGATTAGATACAAAAGTTATGCAAGGCGCAACTGGTTGTATTGCAAAAGTCGGAGCCGAAGGTTTGTGCGTTGTTTATAATACATTAACAAATGAAGGTTTTATCGTTAAAATCTTAGATTCTGATATGCCAACAAGAGAACTTGTCGTTTTAAATATCATAAACAAGCTTGGCTGGGGACATTTTGAAATCAACAAAGATATCAAAACTCTTCATGGCGATATCGTCGGTCAAAAAGAATTTATGATTGATGAATTATAATATTTTTTACAAAAGAGGGCGAAGCTTTTTCAAAGCTTCGCCCTCTTTTTTGTTTAAATTTCTATTTACTCCTACATTTTTTCTGGAGCAGAAACTGCAAGAATATCAAGTGCTTGTTTTAGAACTGATTTTGTTGCATAAACAAGTGCCAATCTTCCTTCCATAACTTTTTTATCGTCAACTAATACACGATTTTTTGTATAGAATGAGTGGAATTCTGCAGCAAG
>CAVCIU010000023.1:0-25993 GCA_963602355.1 Methanobacteriaceae archaeon | reverse complement strand
CCTCGGATTGTGGTTCCGATATACATGGGTTCGAATCCCATCACTCGCCCCAGTTAAATAAAAAAAGACCCAAAATGGGTCTTTTTTTTTGTTTAAAATATGATTGAATTTTTAAAAGTTAAAGAACTCTCATTTTGAGAGTTCTTTGTTTTGGAAAAGATTTAAAAAAAGGGTAAACATACAATATGTTAATGATAATTCTCATGGTATCGACCTGTCTACTAACCATGTGTCTAAAATTTTTTATTAAATTCAAAAATAACTTAAAAATAAGCTGGAAAGATAGAATTTGAAGCTCTTTTGTGTATTAGTTATAAATTTATAGATATCATGTTTACTAGTCATTTGCCTAAATTGCCCTTTTTTATGCAAAGTGGTATCATATAGCAAATGACTAAATTTTTAAATTTTTTATCAAGTACACTAAAACTTTTATTTATTTTTATTCTTTTTGTTTCTTTCGATATTTTTTTCATCGAACCAAATATTTTGATGTCTAATATTCAAAAATTGGATATCCCTAATTGGAGTGCAAATTTGAACGGTTTTAAAGTTGTTCTTATTTCTGATCTTCATTTTGGAACAAGATTTGTCGATATTAAAAAATTAAACGAAGTTGTAAATGTTACGAATAAAAGTAATCCGGATTTAATTGTGATTTGCGGTGATTTAGATGCAAAATCTATTTCTGATAAAAATTATTCGACTACAGAGATTGCAAATTCTTTAAAGAATTTAAAGGCAAAATATGGTGTAGTTGCTGTTATGGGTAATCATGATTATGAACCTTCAAGTGTGGTTTACGAGGTTTATAAGAAATCTGGTATAAAACTTTTAGAAAATCAAGATTATTATATAAACGTAAATGGTGAAAAACTAAGACTAGTCGGTCTTAAGGACTTATGGCACTATAAAACAAATCCAAAAGATATTATAGGAAATAGTAAGAATATTCCCACAATTGTTCTTGCTCACAATCCGGATTCTTTTGCAGAAATGCCACAATCTGTGAGTCTAACTCTTAGCGGACATACGCATGGTGGTGAAGTTATTTTACCATTTGTGGGTTCACCTTTTGTCCCTTCAAAATATGGAAATCGCTATAGAAACGGTTATATTGTAGAGGATAATAAACATTTATTTGTAAGTACAGGTGTTGCAACTTTAGGTTATGGAAGATTGTTAAACCCTTCTGAAGTTGATATGCTTGAACTTCATGCACAAACTGAACCATCTGAAGATACAAGACCTTTGGCAGGCTCAAGAAAAAGCTATGTGTCTCTTGTTACAAATAAAATTAAAAGTTCTAAAAAAGAAGTATAAGATTTAGTTTCCAAAAGTCTTTTTATAAAGTTCATCTTGTTTTGGTAAATGGGTTACATATCCAACAGGAACTTTATTTTCAGTTGCTTCAATAATTTTTTCAGCTCCGTTCTTGCCAAAAGCACCGCAAAGCTCTATACAATCAATACCTTTTTGTACAAGATTTTTTGAAACAGAGATTGCTTCATCAATAGAGGATACACCAATAATTTCTGCAAAATCTCCATTGCTTATAGAGGCTTTGTCTACTGAACTTTCAAATTTACCCATAATAATATATGCAAATTTCATAATTGTGCTCCTCATATTTTAGTGTATCATAAAATTTTACGAACTTATTCGTTTTCTGAATATTTCTAATAGAATAAATCCGATAAGCGCAAAGCCAATGCCGGCAAGTGGTGCAAACTCATATCCTAACCCGTGTTCGATTGGTAAACCTCCTGCTACTGCTCCAATTGCGTTACCTAAAGTAAAAGCAAGAGGTGCAAGTGATGCACCTAAGACTTCTCCTCCTTTTGCAACTTCTACAATAAGGATTTGTTGTGGTGCAGATAGTGCGAACAAACAGAAAGAGCATACAAAAATTAAAATCACTGCTAAAATTTGAACTTTTGCAAAAAAGAATAGCAATAATAGTGCAATAAATGATGTTAGTTGAGTATATTCTGAAACATGAGCTGGTGTATATTTGTCAGATAATTTGCCTGCAAAAAGATTTCCAAAATACATTCCTAAACCTGATACAAACATTAAAACAGACATATATTTAACGTCAAATCCTGAAACTCGTGTTAAAAGAGGGTTTATATAACTTAATTCGCAGAATAAAGCGCTATTTCCCATTGTGATTGCAATTAATAATAACCATGGGGTTATTGATTTTAAAAATTTAAACTGTCCTTTAAAATCAGTGTATGGCATAGGTTCACAGCTTGGGAGAAGTTTTATAATTGAAATAAAAATTACTAAACCTAAAATACCAACGAATAAATAAATTATTCGCCAAGAAGTTAAGTGGCTCAAAAAAGTTGCAAGTGGTATCCCAGCTAAATTTGCAATAGTCATACCCGCAACCATAAATGCTACATCTCTTCCGTCGTGCCCTTTTTCTGCCATTTGTTTTATTGCAACGACACTAATTCCGAAAAATGAACCGTGTGGAATTCCTGCGATAAATCTTGCAATGTTCATTGTGTCATAATTTATGGCAACAGAGGTTAATAAGTTACCAATTGTGTAAACTCCAATTAGACCTAACAATAGATTTTTAAGTGGTTGATTTTTTGATAAAAATGCCATTAGAACGGCACCAAAAATTACACCTATTGCATAAATAGATATAAAATGTCCAGCTGTTGGAATTGAAACCTTCATTGAATTCGCAATGTCAGGAAGAATTCCCATCATAACAAATTCTGACATTCCAAGTCCAAAGGTACCAAGTGCTAAAGGAAGTAATCTTTTGTTTATGCTAATCATAAGTTTATTCCTATGTAATTTATAGGCAGAGTTTATTCAAAATAATTAATTTTCATTGCACGTCGAACGTTAGTAAGTGTTTGAGATGCAACTTCTCTTGCTTCTGCTGTGCCTTTTTTCAAGATTTCGTATACTTCTGGAGTTTTAGCTTCCCATTCTTTTCTACGAAGTCTGATAGGTTCAAGTTCTGATTGGATAACGTTATTCAAGAATTTTTTAACCTTAACATCTCCTAAGCCACCTCTTTGGTAATGAGCTTTAAGTTCGTCAAGATTTTGATATTCTGGTAAAAATTCTGCAAAATGTTCATCTCTGCTAAACGCATCAAGATAGATAAATACAGGGTTGTTTTCTGTTTCACCTGGATCTTCTACACGTAAATGATTTGGGTCAGTAAACATTGACATAATTTTCTTTTTGATATCTTCTGGTTCATCAGAAAGATAAATACAGTTGCCTAAAGATTTACTCATTTTAGCTTTACCGTCAATTCCTGGAAGACGTAAACATGCTGAGTTTCTAGGTAAAACAATGTTTGGTTCAACAAGTGTTTCACCATAAACAGAATTGAATTTGTGAACGATTTCTCTGCATTGTTCAAGCATAGGTTTTTGGTCTTCGCCTACTGGAACATGTGTTGCGTTAAATGCAGTGATATCAGCAGCTTGGCTGATTGGATATACAAAAAAGCCTACAGGAATATTTGCTTCAAAGTTTCTCATTTTGATTTCTGTTTTAATAGTTGGGTTGCGTTGAACTCTTGAAACTGTAACTAAATTCATATAATAGAAAGTTAGTTCTGTTAATTCTGGAATCATTGACTGGATAAGAATAGTTGTTTTTTCTGGATTAATTCCACAAGCAAGGTAATCAAGAGCAACCTCGATAATATTATCACGAACTTTTTGAGGATTTTCAGCATTGTCTGTCAATGCTTGCGCATCAGCAATCATAATGAAAATTTTGTCGTAAGAACCTTCGTTTTGAAGTGCTACACGTTCACGAAGAGAACCTACATAATGTCCTACATGAAGTCTTCCTGTTGGTCTATCACCTGTTAAAATAATCTTTGCCATATAAATACCTTCCAAATATTCTTATGAATATATTATAGCAAAAAATAAATATATCGTTTATGATAAAATACATTTTGTGAGGTGCTTATGAAAAACTCTTTTTGAAATCATAATTTGTGATTTCAAATTTTATTTTTTATTTTTCACAACTTTATCATCAAAATATCCGACAATTGAGCGGAAGTTGTTCATAAATTGGTCATAGCTTAATTTATAAACTTTTGGCATTTCTTTAAGTTTATTTCTTTGTTTTTCAAGATATTCTGTATCTTTCATGCCATCATTTTTTAAATCATTATCAAAATCTTCTTTTGATGTTCCTTTTGTAAAATCTACATATCTTGGATTTACAAGGTGAACTTCTTTTTTATCTTTATCAACTTTTTTAATTACGTAGTAGTGCATTGTTCCAATGCCGTCTTTAGTGTTTCTCAATTTTGACCCAGCTACAAAGCTATGATGATTCATTGTTTGAGAGCCAATATCATCAAGCAATTTTGTTGCTTCTTCTTTCTTAGATGAAAGAGGTCTTAAACTGTCATCACCCAAAGAAATAGGTTTTCTACCTGTTAAAGTTTCCATATATTTGCTTGCAAGATTGCCTTCTACCGGTGATTCACCACAGCATAGAGGTCCAAAAATTCTTAACAAAGCTGGTTTTGCATCTCTTCTATCTTGCACAACAAAATTTGTTGCAGTTTCGACTGCACCAGTTGGATTTAATTTTGTTCTGCCACTTACAACATTATATTTTTCGTCTTTTTCGACTCTGTAAGTGTTATTTTTATCGTATTTATTAAAAGTTACTTCAAAGCTATCTCCGTCTGGGGAAGTCTTAATGCTTTGTTTAAGCATTTGTTTGCCCATACGAGATTTAGCAAGTGATTTAAGAGTAGAAACAAGGTAGCAATCAGAACGTACAACTTGCGGAGTTGCAAGAATATCTTTAATTTGTCCGCCAGTTATTTTTTTATAACCTGTTTCAGAAGGATTTTTAGCTCTAGAATCTGTTTCTGGAGCCTTTGGTTTAATTGTTTTTTGCATCGTTGGAGATGCTACTGGATTACCAACTGAAATCATGTATTCTACCTAACACTACGTATGTATTTATAAAAACATGTTTTTTTAAAAAATTGCCTTGAGATAAACATAAAGTACTAAAATTTTCACAAAACATAGTCAAAAAGCCCAATGATTTACAACGCAAAAATTTATATTATAAATATGTAAATCCTCAACTCTTCTGATTGCTCAAAGTTATCTTGCCTCTCTTATGATGATATGTCATAAGGGAGGTTTTCCTTAATTATTCGTATCTTAAAGCATCGATTGGATTTAATAGAGAGGCTTTGTATGCTGGGTAATAACCAAATCCAACACCGACAAGTGCTGAGAAACCTAATGATAAAAGTATTGAAAATAGTGATACGGAAACGGTCATTACACCGAATAAACCTATTATACCTGTAATTACGCAACCTATTAATACTCCGATTAAGCCACCAATCATTGATAGCAAGAAGGATTCAATCAAAAATTGTATTCTAATATCGCTTGCTTTAGCACCGATTGCCATTCTGATACCGATTTCTTTTGTTCTTTCTGTAACAGATACAAGCATAATATTCATAATGCCGATACCACCTACAATTAAAGATACAAAAGCGATTGAACCTAATAACAATGACATTGCTGCGGCAGAAGATTTAATAGTTTCTTGCATTTGTGCTAAATTTCTTATCTCAAAGTCGTTGTCTTGTGTTTTACCAATGTTGTGTCTGTATTTCAAAAGTTCTTCAATTTCTTGTTGTGTTTGATCTAAAACTTCTGAATCTTGAGCTTTAACAGTAATCATACTAACTGTTCCCGGAAAATCTGTACCAAAGACACGTTTTTGAGCTGTTGTGATTGGGATAAAAATTAAATCATCTTGGTCGTGTCCCATTCCTGATTGACCTTTTGTTTCAAGAAGGCCGATAACTTTAAATGGTACACTTCCGACACGTATAATTTTACCAACTGGGTTTACGTCTCCAAAAAGCTCTGTTGCAACTGTGTTACCAATGATAGTTACTTTTGCATTGTTTTTAACATCTTCTGGAACAAAATTTCTACCTTCAGAAATTTCATAATTTCTAATAAATAAATATGGTGCAGTTGTTCCACCAACAGTTGTTGACCAGTTTTGGTTTGCGTAAGTTAATTGTTTAGCTTCTGATGAATATGGTGCAATTGCTAATATTCCGCTAACTTTTCTTTCAATGGCTTCTGCATCTTTAAGAGTAAGTGTAGGTCTTGTACCCATACCCATACGGACACCGCCCGATTTAGCTGAGGCTGAACGTATCATTAACAAGTTGCTACCCATTGATTCCATATCTTTGGCAATTTTTTCTCTTGCACCTGTGCCGACTGCAAGCATTATGATTACAGCGCTTACACCGATAATGATACCTAAACTTGTTAGGGCAGAGCGCATTTTATTTATTTTTAATGAATTTATTGCAATTTTAATTATTGTTTTTGAATCTATCATTTTCTTTTTACCTCGTCAGAAATGATATTTCCGTCTTTAAATCTCACTACACGTTTACAATATTCTGCAATATCAGGTTCGTGAGTTACAAGAACAATTGTTTTTCCGTGAACTTCATTTAAGCTACAGAAAAATTCCATAACCTCAATACTTGTCTTTGTATCAAGATTACCAGTAGGTTCGTCCGCCAAAATCAATGGTGCGTCGTTTACGATTGCTCTTGCGATTGCAACACGTTGTTGTTGACCACCTGACATTTGATTTGGCATGTGGTTTTCTCTTTTTTCAAGACCTACAATTTTAAGTGCTTCTTTTGCTCTTTGGTGTCTTGTTTCTTCATCAATACCCTTATAAATCATTGGTAATTCAACATTATCAATGGCTGAGGTTCTTGAGATAAGATTAAAACCTTGAAATACAAAGCCTAATTTAGTGTTACGAATTTCTGAAAGGCTGTCGCTATCAAGATTTAGGACATCAATTCCGTCAAGATAATATGAGCCAGAATTAGGTTTATCAAGTGTTCCTAACATGTTCATAAAAGTTGATTTACCAGAACCAGAAGCTCCCATGATTGCTACGAATTCACCCTTTTCAATAGTTAGTGAAACGTCATTCAAAGCATTAAAAGCAGCTTCGCCTGTTGCATAAGTTTTTATTGCGTGTTTAACTTCGATTAAAGCCATATTAGAACATTCTCATTGGTGGCTTACCACCGTTTTTACTGTCTTTAGAGTCTTTGCCAGAACCAACAAGTACTTTGTCGCCTTCTTTGATTGAGCTTGTTTTGATTTCTGTATAAGTGTCATCGCTTGCGCCAGTTTCAACGTCAAATCTTGTTGGACGACCTTTTTTCATAATCCAAACACCTTGGTTTTCGTAACGTTTGATTTCGCCTTTTGTTACTGGTGTGAATTTTAAGGCAATTGTTGGAACACAAAGAACATTTTCTTGTTTTTGAGTAATGATAGAAACATTTGCTGTCATCCCTGGTTTAAGTTTTAAATCTTCGTTATCAACACCTACAACAACTGTGTAAGTAACAACGTTTGAAACAGTTGTAGGTGAAATTCTCACTTGTGTAACTTTACCTTTGAAAACTTCGTCTGGATAACCGTCTAGAGTATAATCAACCTCTTGCCCTTCTTTGATTTTACCGATATCAGCTTCTGAAACATTTACCTCAATTTGCATTTCTTTTAAATCTTTAGCAACTGTGAAAAGTTCTGGAGCTTGGAAGCTTGCAGCAACTGGTTGCCCAGGGTCAACGGCACGAGTAACGATTACACCGTCAACTGGTGAATAAATATATGCAAATGAACGTTGTCTTTCATTATAATCATAATCTGCTTGTGCTTGATTAATCTTTGCTTGAGCTGCTGTTAGAAGAGCTTTGTTTGATAAATAATCAGCTTGAGCAGCATCAAGTTCGCTCTTTGCCATAAAGTTTCTTGATACAAGGTTTTTATATCTGTTATAAGTTTTAAGGCTGTTATCTGTTATAGCTTTTTGTTTTGCGTAATCAGCTTTTGCATTAACCAATGTGGCTTGAGCTTTTGCACAGTTTGCATCAAATAAACTTGTATCCATTAATGCAATCAATTGACCTTTTTTTACTTGTGAGTTGAAGTCAACATAAACTTCCATCATCAAACCAGATACAGTAGAACCAACACTGACAGTGTTTACTGGGTTAATTGTACCAGAAGCTTCAACTACTTGTTCAATTGTTCTTCTTTCAACTTTTTCTGTTTTGTAATTTTTTAGTTTAATAGTTTTTCCAATTGCAAAAACTACTAAAGCTGTTATTAAAACTAATATCGTAGCGAATGCTACTCGTTTTTTATTTAATTTCATTTCTTAGTATTCCCTTCAGTTTGTTGAATTTCTTCTGGTAGCATAGCGATTGCAAGTTCAAGTTTCGCTCTTGCTACATTGTAATCAAAAATGATTTTTACATACTCTCTTTGAGCATTGTTATAATTTACTTTTGCATCTTGAAGTTCAATAAAGTCAGCTAATCCAACTTCATATCTACCGTCTGCAAGTTCAAAGTTTTCTAATGTTTGTCTAACTTTTACTTGTTGAAGTGGAACTTGTTTTTCAAGCTTTTTCATATTAATGTAAGCTTTTTGAACTTCAAAATATAAATCTTTTTCAGCCATATCAACAGAATCTCTTGCAACATCAAGATTTGCTTTGGCTTCATCTATTTGGAATTTAGTGTTAGCACCGTTTATAACTGGAAAATTCAAGTAAGCACCAGCATTTAAACCATTTGTGTAAGCGCTTTTTGAGGTATCTTTAAAATCATAACCAGCACTTGCTGTGATTGACGGATAGTAATCTCTTTTTGCGTATAACAAGGCTTTTTGAATAGCTTTTTCTGTGGCGTAAAGAGCTTTTAAGTCAGGTCTATGTTCTTTTGCGTATTTAACTGAATCTTCAAAGTTATAAGGGAATGGTTTGAAGGTATAGTTTTGAAGGATATCTGCTTTTTCAACAGATGAAGTTAAAACAGCATCAGAAACGCTTGCTGGAACAGAATAATTTTCATCTTTTGCAACATCTTTTAGTGTTACAGGGATTGTGTTTCCGCTTTTGAAATTGAATGTTTCAGTACTTTTAATGCTATAATCTGGTGAATCTAGTAAATACATAGAGTTGTTCAAGCTGATAATAGCGCTATCATACGTATTTTTAGCATCAATCAAAGAAATCTTAGCTTCTGAAAGATAAACTTCTGAGTTTACTAAGTCGATTTTTGATTTTAAACCTTCTTCAAAATATGCTTTTGTTCTTTGATATTGTCTTTCGTTTAATTTTACGTATTCGTTTTGAACATCAACGTAAGCTTTTGCAGCAAGTACGCCATAATAATTTGTTCTAACGTTGTAAATTGTTTGTAAAATAATATTATCTAAATCGTTTTGGCTAGAAATTGCGTAGAATTTTTGCATATCAATTTTGGCATTTGTTTTACCAAAGTTAAAAATTAACCAGTTTAAAGAGGCTGAGGCAGAATAAGTTCCGTCAGAAGTTGATGTTATTTTGTTACCAGACATTCCGTTATAGCCATAACCAGTCCCAGCACTTATTGTAGGGAAAAAGTCTGATTTTGCTTGGCTAACTCTTGATTTGGCAGCCTTCAAATATCCTCTGTATTTTCTAATATTAGGGCTATTTTCTAACGCTGTATGCACGCAAGTATTTAAGTCATAAACTTTTGGTGCATTATCTTTCACGTCATCTTCCACCGTTGCTTTTTCTGTTATTGCAAACGATGGTAAAGTTACGCAAAATAGCGCTATTGCTAATAATAGTTGTAAAATCTTTTTCAAATTCTAACCTCTATGTCTAGTAATAATTATTATACAAAAAACATCTTTATTTGACAATTATCTTATGCCTTTATATAATTTTTTTATGGGAAATATAATTAAAGTACAAAAAGGTTGCAAAGATATATTGCCAGAAAACGTTACTACATGGCAATTTATAGAAGAACAAGCTAGAGAAGTGTTCTCAAGAGCTGGATTTCACGAATTAAGAACTCCAATTTTTGAGGCTACAGAACTGTTTCAACGTGGTGTAGGTGATACTACAGATATCGTTAACAAAGAAATGTACACTTTTGAAAAAAGTGAACGTTCGATTACACTTCGTCCAGAAAACACTGCGGGTGTTGTTAGAGCTTATATTGAAAACGGTATGCACAAACTTCCAACACCTGTAAAACTTTATTATATGGGACCAATGTTCAGATACGAAAGACCTCAAGCTGGTCGTCAAAGACAATTCTCACAAGTCGGTGTAGAAATGTTTGGTATCGAAAATCCTCTTGCAGATGCAGAAGTTATTGCACTTGCAGTCGATTACTTAAAATCTGTAGGTTTGAATGACCTTGATGTTGAAATTAACTCAATCGGTTGTCCTACTTGCAGAACAGAATACAAAAATCGTATCAAAGAAGTTTTAAAAGATGAATTATCTAATCTTTGCGAAGATTGTCAACAAAGATATGAAAAAAATCCTTTGAGATTATTGGATTGCAAAGTTGACTCTTGCAAAAAGATTTTTGAAAAACCAGAAATACAAGAAGTTATCCAATCAGATTATATATGTGGGGAATGTTCAGAACATTTTGAACAACTAAAATCATATTTAGATAAACTGAATATTAGCTACAAAATAAACAAACTTTTAGTAAGAGGTTTGGATTATTACAACAGAACTGTATTTGAAATCAAATCAAACAACCTAGGCACACAAAATGCTGTTTGTGGTGGAGGAAGATACGATACATTAGTCGGAAACTTAGGTGGACAACCAACTCCAGCAATCGGTTTTGCTATGGGAATGGAAAGACTTATTTCTCTTATCCCTCCTGTAGAAACTCCAAAACTAGACGTGTTTGTTGTTTCAGACAATATGACAAATGCTTTATACTGCACTCAAAAAATCAGAGAAATGGGTTTTTCTGCAGAATTTGATTTGAACGGAAGAAAGTTTTCTAAGCAATTGGAAAAAGCTTCAAAAGTTGCTAAATATGCCGTTTTCTATTGTGAAAATGAAGTTCAAAAAAATGTTGTAAATATTAAAAATCTTAGCCTTTCTACTCAAAAAGAAGTTTCTTTTGATGAATTAGGGAACATTTTACACAATGAAAGATAAGATAGAAAAAATTATTTCAGCCTTGAACAAAGAACTTTTAGAAGTTTTTGATGATTTTCAAGGAATTTACCTTGCAGGTCTTTATACTGATTACAAGGCTCATGAAGATGAAGACATCACACTTGTTGGTATTTTTAATCAAGAAGACAAGGATAAACGTGAACAAATTTGGCGCATCATTGGTAAAGCTGAAGTTGATTTTGATGTATTCATAGATTTTTACCCAATGACAAAAGAAGAACTTGAAAATGATGAAGAGTTCTTTGAAGATGTTGTTATCAACGGTATTTTCTACAAACCAGAAGTTACTGTTTAGACTTTTTCTCTAATTTTAAATGATACAAAGATTTCAATTACTGCAAGTACAGTAAAGAGTAAAAATACTGTTAAGTATGATTCTTTGCCATAGATTATGTTGCCGTTGACTTTGCCAACGATTGGGAACAAATCTAATAAGAACCCGATTAAGGTTGCAACGAGTCCAACAAATACGAATGAAATACTGTTTATAACACTAACAGCTGTTGTTCTAACAGAGTAGTTATTTGTGCTCATAATGATTGGTGCTGTAAGTGGTGTGTTAGCTGCGTTAACTGCAATTAATAGAACCAATACGGCTACAAGTGGTGTTTTGATGTTAAACATTATGCAAATAGAAATTATTCCGAAGATGAAAAAGTCTATGAATGCTAATAGTTTTACGAAAAACATTCTGTTATTAAATATTTTACTCAATGATGCAAAAATAATTCCAGAAAGTGCGCCAAAAACTACTAAAAATGATAAAACAGTTGCTGCAAGTCCTGAAGAATATCCTAAAAAGTCTTTTAAGAATTTTACACCCAAAACTGTCATTATAACGTAATATAAGCCTGTGCATAATGAAGTAAAAATTCCTAAATAATAGTTATTTTTATGAGTCAAAACTTCTAAATATGATTCGTGGTTCAAATGAACTTTTTCATTAACGTGTATAGATTTTAAAAGATGTTGAACGATAAAAAATGCGATAGTAATTATGATTGAGCCGACTGTAAAAATTCTCAAGACTTCTTCCCAACCAAAGTGTTCTGATGCAATTACAAAAGGTGCATTTGCACAAACTCCGCCTAAATATCCAAGGAAAAGAATTACAGCAATTACAATTCCAACATGTCTATCTTTAAAACATTTTTTAACCTCTGATAAAAGGCTTAAATAAAAGGTTGCAGCTCCAATACCGACCAAACCTCTTGATAAATACATAAGTGGTAAATATTCTGTTGCAGAAAATAAAAGAGAACCAATGGTAAATAGGACTGAACCAACCATTATAACTTTTATTCCGCCAAATTTATCAACTAAAACCCCGCAAAGCAAAGTACCTAGAGCGTAGCAATACATAAAGATTGCGCTAAAAGTTGTTATTTTTGTTGCAGAAACATTTAGTTCTGATTGTAAAATATCAAATATAGGTGCAGGAATTGCGGCTCTTTGGAAATGTCCTAAAAAATAAAACATTGTACCAAGAATAATCAACAAAATATGTACGTGGTATTTTCTTATCGTGTCTTTCATTGTTCTCAATTCCTTTTCTCTTATTTTTAATTTTACTCTCAACAAAAATAAAACCCAGTAGATTTATATAATCTTAATATTTTTTATGCTAAAATACTTTAAAAATATAACTAAGAAAGGTAAATAAATTATGTATAACACAAGAAAAATTACAGAAGATTTAGTTTGGATTGGATCAAATGATAGAAGATTAGCTTTGTTTGAAAATGTATATCCTATTCCAAACGGTGTTTCTTACAACTCTTATATTTTAAAAGACGAAAAAACAGTTTTACTAGATACAGTTGATATTTCTGTTTGTTCTCAATTTTTAGAAAATTTAGAATACGAGTTAGGCGAAAGAGAATTAGATTATATAATCGTAAATCACATGGAACCTGACCATGCTGCTGTTTTACAAATTATTGCAGACAAATATCCAAACGCAAAAATTATTTGTAACGCAAAAACTGTTGGTATGATTAAACAATTCTTCAACTTTGATATTGATGCAAGAGCTCAAGTTGTTAAAGAAGGTGATACACTAAATACTGGTCGTCATACGTTGACATTTGTTATGGCTCCAATGGTTCACTGGCCAGAAGTTATGGTTACTTATGATGTAACTGATAAAATCTTGTTCTCAGCAGATGCGTTCGGTACATTTGGTGCATTGAGTGGCAGTCTTTTTGCTGATGAGTTTAATTTTGAAGAAGAATGGCTTGATGATGCTAGAAGATATTATACAAATATCGTTGGTAAATATGGACCACAAGTTCAAACATTACTTAAAAAGGCTTCAAATATTGATATAAAAATGATTTGTCCTCTTCACGGCCCAGTTTGGAGAAACAAAATCAATTGGTTTGTTGAAAAATATCAAAAATGGAGTACTTATGAACCAGAAGAAGAAACTGTTTTAATCCTTTACGGTTCAATCTACGGTAACACAGAAAACGTTGCCGAAATCTTAGCGACAAAACTTGCTAATAAGGGTGTTAAAGATATTAAAATGTATGATGTTTCAAAAACTCATTTCTCATACATTGTGGCAGAAGCTTTCAGATGTTCTCATATCGTAATTGCGGCTGCAACTTATAATGCAGGTATTTTCAGCAATATGGAAACTGTTTTGAATGAATTAAAAGCTCACAATTTACAAAATAGAACAATTTCTATCATTGAAAACGGTACTTGGGCATCAACTGTTGCAAAACTTACAAAAGAAAGTCTTGCAAGTTTGAAAAATATAACTTACACAGAACCAGTTGTTACAATAAAATCTTCTATGAAACAAAATCAAATGGAGGTTTTAGACAATTTAGTTGAAAATATTTTAAAAACAGTTGTTGTAAGAGGTAAAAATACTAACCCTATGATGAATATAGGTTACGGTTTATATCTTGCTACTGCTGTTGATAGTGATAACAGAGATTGCGGTTGCATAATCAATACATTAAATCAAATTACTAGCAAGCCTAATATTATTGCTATTTCTGTTAACAAGAAAAATTATACTTGCGAAGTTATTGATAAAAAAGGCAAATTCAATATTTCTATTTTGACAGAGGAAACACCATTTAGTGTATTTAAACAATTTGGTTTCTGCTCTGGCAGAGATACTGACAAGTTTGCTGATTGCAATTATTCATACAGAACTGATAACGGTATTTTAGCCTTGAATAAATTCTCAAATACAACAATTTCTGCAAAAGTTATTGATAAAAAAGAATTTGATACTAATATTATGTTCATTGCAGAAGTTGAAAATTCTGAAATCCTTTCAGATGTGCCTTCTGTAACTTATGAATATTATCAAAAGAACATAAAACCAGTTGAAAGACCAAAAGAGAAAAAAGTTGGTTTTGTATGTAAAATTTGTGGATATATTTACGAAGGTTGGGAATTACCACCTGATTTCATTTGTCCACTTTGCAAACATGGCGCAGAAGACTTTGAACCATTACAAAATTAATCAAGAAAGGATAAATATGAAAGTTTTATTATTTAACGGTAGTTCTAGAAAAGAAGGTTGTACTTATACAGCTTTAAGAGAAATTGAAAAATCTTTAAATAAAGAAAATATAGAAACAGAAATTGTATTTTTAGGTGATGTAAAAGATTGCATGGGCTGTGGCTCTTGCAGACAAACTGGTAAATGTGTAATTTCTGACGACAAAATCAATGAATACGTAGAAAAAGCAAGACAAGCTGACGGTTTTGTTTTCGGTTCACCAGTTTATTATGCTCACCCATCAGGAAGATTACTTGCTGCAATGGATAGAATGTTCTATTCTGGTAGTTCAGCATTTAAGTTTAAACCGGCATGTGCAATAGTTTCGGCTAGACGTTCTGGCACAACGGCTAGTATGGACGCAATTAACAAACATTTTTCTATAAATTGCATGCCAATCGTTTCTTCAAATTATTGGAATATGGTTCACGGAAACAAGCCAGAAGAAGTTTTACAAGATCTTGAAGGTTTACAAATTATGCGTACATTAGGTCAAAATATGGCTTGGTTGTTGAAATGTATTGAAGCTGGTAAAAACAACGGTATTGATTTACCACAAACAGAAGATAAAATTAAAACAAACTTTGTTAGATAATTTATTTGGAGAAAAAATTTGAGAAGAGATTATAAATTCGAGAAAAAGATTGTAATTGCATCTGTAATTTTATCATTATTCGTTACCTTTTTTGCATTGGTGCAAGTAAAAAATGCTCTTTACAAAATGGAATATGATAAGATTTACAATCGTGCAAAGAGAGTTTATAACACTCTTGATTATTTGAATTCTCAAGTTGAAGCTAAAAAACTTACTAAAAAAGAAGCACAAAATAAAGCTTTATCTATTTTGAAACACTACAAATATTCTGATGATTCAGGTTATGTTTGGGTTGGTGATTATGATATGAATATTATTCTTCACCCTCATATTGAAACTGGTACGAATATTGAAGATGTAGATAATTATTATGATAAGGTTGCTTTCAAAAACTTAGTAACTCAAGCTTTAAAGACAAAACCTAATTCTCCAACAATTATTGAACATAAATGGAAAAAAGAAAATGTAAAAACTAATCAAGATAAAATTTATACAAAGCGTTCTCTTGCAATAAAATACGACAAATGGGGCTGGGTTATCGGTACTGGTACGTATTCTGATTATACAGAAAAAGTCTTCGCTAAATTTACTTGGTATGTATTTGCGACATATTTAATATTTTTCGTATTTGTCTTCTTTATTTTGATTTATTTGAAAAATAGAAGTGTTGAAAAACTTATTGAAGCAATTCAATTTGTTGCGTGGTACAAAAACGCAAAAGGCGAATATACTTGCGTTAACAAACATTTATTAAAAATTAGTCCTTATAAAACAGCAAAAGAATTATTGGGTAAACATTACTTTAGAGATGATGTTTCAGAGGAATTCTTGAATTTAATCCATGTAGAAGATAATTATGTTATCCAAACTGGTCAAATGGTTTATGCAGAGCGTGAAATTGATATTAAAGGTGAAACTTGTGTAGTTCAAATCTTTAAGGTTCCTATTTATGACTTTGCTGGTAAAGTTGTTGGTATTGCCGGCATGCATCGTGATATTACAGAAGAAAAGAAGGTTGAAAGAGTTCAAAAAGAATTTATTTCTGTTGTGAGCCACGAGTTGAGAACACCTTTGACTTCAATCATTGGTTCTATTCAACTTATTTTGACATTGTTTAAAGAGGATTTGACAGAAAGAGTTAAAAACTTGTTAGAAATGACTGATAAAAACTCAGTTAGATTAAAAAAACTCGTCGATAATATTCTTGATGCTTCAAAATTGGAATCTGGTAAATTAACTTTTGATATGGCTGATGTCGATTTAATTCCATTGCTTAAAGAATCAATAAAAGAACTTATACCTTACGGTATGCAATACAAAGTTAAAATCAGATTTAAGAGCGATGTGGAAGATGTTTATGCACATATTGATAGAGAAAGATTTAAGCAAATTATCGCAAATCTTGTATCAAATGCGATTAAATTTTCAAAGAAAAACTCAAAAATCGATGTTCATGTTTCAGTAACAAGTTCTGAGGTTAAGGTTTCTGTAATAAATTATGATGCATTTATTCCGGAAGAAAAATTAAATAACTTGTTTAAGAAATTCACTCAAATTGATTCTGCTGATACAAGAAGTTATGGCGGGTCTGGTTTGGGTCTATATATTACAAAACAATTGGTTGAAAATATGGACGGACACGTAAGTGTTGTTTCAAACGAAGAGCGCACAAGCTTCTATGTAACATTTAAGTTGTTACATTGCGATTTTATTCCAAAAACAACAAACTAAAGAATTTATTCTGTATAGTTTTTTTCAATATAATTTATAATATCGCTTGGGAATGAAAATACCAAGCTTATTACAGAATGTAATTGCTTTTCAATATTGTTTTGCAAGTATGGATTTGTAGGTCTTGCAGTGGCAACAGTTATTGCAGGACCAAACTTGTATAATGGCAAAACGACTTGCATTTTTAAGTATTCTTTTGGAATAGATTTCATATATTGCGGATCAAAGATAACATTATTGATATCTACATAAGCATAACCTATGTAGCCACCAAAGAGTTGTCCAATTTTTTCTTTATCAATATTGTGTTTTGAAACAAGAATATCAACTGCTTCAAAGATAGAATGTTCTTTCATTAAATCTCTTAAAAGGAAAGGTTCCAAGTCTAGCTTTTTCTGCAAATAATTTAAAAATTCTGGTGTTTCAAAGTTTTTTGTCATTATTTCTCTTTACTTTCGCTATATTCATTCCATGTGTCTTCGATTGTTTTAATCAATTCTTTTGGAGAAATATTTTTTCTCAAGAAATGAGTATATCCTTCTTTTTCAAGGTTTTTCTTGATTTCGTCGGAAATGCTCATGGTTAAAATAATGACTAAAGTGTCTTTGACAAACTCTTTGTTATCCATTAAGAATTTGTCGCCGTTTATTCCTGGCATGTGAATATCTAACAATAATATATCAGGCTTTGTTTCCCAGAAGGTATCAAAAATTTCTTCACCATTTCCGCATTCTGCTACAACAGTGAATTTGATATATTCCAGCAAATTTTTTAGGTAATAACGAATAAATTCGTCATCATCTACAATCATAACTTTTGGCAAAAGTCTATCCTTTATATTATCTCCATTACTTTTATAATACCACTAATCTGGTCTTTTATAACATGAACATGAGGTGTGAAGTCCGTTTTCAAGATTTCTTGCAACTGTAAATCAAACTCATGCGTTACTGTGCTTAGTTCTAAGAAACCATACATTCCAGCAGAACCACTCAGCTTGTGAACTTTCATTCTCAAATCTTCTAAAAGCTCTTTTGTGAAAGGTTCTTCTAAAATATTCTTGAAATAAGGTATTTCTTCTTTTAATTTTACTCTATAAACTGCTTTTAGTTTGTTTAAAGAGTCTTCAAATTGTTCTGAAATTTCTGTCATTACTGTGTTACCTATTTGTAAGTTCGCCATAAATCCCAAATTTGAGTAAACAATTGAGTCGGGTCGAAGGGTTTGCTTATAACACCTAGAATGTCTTGTTGTTCGTATTTTTTGATTTCTGTTTCTTGAACTTTTGCAGACATGATTATAACTGGTACAAGAGAAGTTTGTTCTCGTTCTCTTAGATTTTTAAGAGTTGTTATGCCGTCCATTTCTGGCATCATAACGTCTAACAAAATTAAATCTGGTTTATAGTCGTCAACTTTTTCAAGTAAAATTTTGCCGTTTTCTGCAAACTCAATTTCGCATTCAGAAAAATTCTCAATGCAAAGTTTGACAATCGTTCTGATGTCTTCATCATCTTCGGCATACATTATTTTCTTCAAGTCAGCCATTCAGAATTTAATCCTCTCTTATTTCTAGTATAACCTATTATTTCATGTTTTACTAGTGTACCAAGCAATAAAATTTTTTATTTCATTTGGTCTTTTATTTCACTTCTCACACCAGAAAGAGGACTGTTGTTTGGTGCTATTAAATTATTGAAATATTTTTTTGCATAAACGAATGGGAACTTTGGAATCCAACTTAGTTTAATAAAAATAGAAACTGTTTCTGCACCTTGTGATAACATCAAATCATCAATTGTTTCTTCATAAGCAGGTGAAATTGTTGAGAACACCTTCAACAAATAATCTGTTGCTGTTACCACAGAATAACCAGCGCCAACACCAGTGTTTATAAATATATTTGTTACTTTAAATGTGTCTCCGTCAAGGCTTACTTTAACGGCATCTTCTGGTAATTTGATTGCTTCTTCGCTTGAGATTTTTTCAATTTCATACCATTTATCTTCGTATCTTATACGCATTGTTTTAGGGTTTGGCATATAAATGTAATCATACTCATTATCAAGTACCATTTCACCTTTGTTGTTATAGATACCGTATTTATAGTTTCTGTATGTTAAAAATCTTCCGCCAAATAATGGTTCAATAGAGTTGTAGATTGGTGGAATGACAGCTTTACCTGTTTCATCGTAAAGTCCATAATCTTTTTCATTACCTAATTTTACCCATTTGTTGAATAGTCTTTCCACGTGTTGATATTTAGGCGCAACAAGGTAATTACCTTCGCAATCGATTAGTCCAAACTTGTTTCTCTTTTGAATAATCCAAGCAGATTGACCTAATCTGATAAGTTTTTTATATTCAGGTTTAACAACAACTTCATTTTTATCGTTCTTTAAACCGTAATACTTATTGTTTTCTGAAAATACAGTTAAGTTGCTTGTTGTATACTTTGTATCAGCACACAAGCCAATGTTTTGTATTAATATTAATGTAAATAATATGGTTAAAATTCTTTTCATATTCGTATATTATCATAAAATATGATATAATTTTCAAGTCAAAATTTTGGGGATATCAATGAATAAATTTTTAAAAATATTAGGAATATTAGTTATAGTCGCAATTTTATTGCTTTCAATACCTGTTGCGCTATATTTATTTGCACTACCACAAGTTGTATCAAATTCTAAATTTTTAGATTATGTTAAAGAAACTGTAAAAAAAGAAGTTGGTGCAGAATTAATTATTGAAAAACCTATTTTGAAAACTGCTTTAAATCCTAACATTGAATTTAAAGCTGATGAAATTCGTTTAACAAAAAACAATGAAACACTTTTAAGCATTAAAAAACTTGATAGTAGTGTTTCTTTTGAAAAAATTCTTTTGAAAAAAATAATTTTAAACAAACTTGGCGCAGATGATATTTTTGCTGATGTGAATAAATTACAAACTTTAACTATGAAGGAAGGCGAAGAACAACAACCTTCTGAATACGAAATTTACTGGTTTAATGCTATTTTATACTTGAAAAAATGTATGATAGTTTATAAACCAGATAATAGAGTTTCTGTAAAACTTTTAGCAAAAGATATTGAAATTCCTAAAGAAAAAGAACCGAAATATGTTCATTTCAAGGTTATGACTGATATTGAATATGATAATCAGCATTTCAAACTGTTCTTTAGAGATTTTGACAAAGTTTATATTAAAGATAAAAAACTTGTTGTTGACGATTTTAGATTTATCGTAGAACGTTCAATGGTTGCCGTAAATGGTTACATTGATAAAAATAACAAGTATACTTTTGATGTTACATCAAAGAATTTCAACGTTAATAACGTTAAACAAGCTCTTGACTCAAACTTGATTATTCCAAATGGAAAAGAAGTTTTGGCTTGTTTTAAAAACTTAAACGGTACATTTAATTTCAACATTAACCTTACAAATAAAGGTATCAAAGGTGATATTAAGGTAAACAAGATTAATGCAAAATTAATTCCTGTAGCTGATTTACCATTTACTGTTACAAAAGGTCTTATCAAAATCGGTTACAAAGATATTGAAATTAAAGACGTTGAAGGTTTTTATGGTTCAAGAAAATCAAATAAAATCGATATTTCTGGAACTGTTAAAAACTACATGAAAACGGCTGATACAATGCTTGCTGTAACAGGTGTTGCAGAAGATGAGTTTGCAAGATATATTTCAAAAATTGCAGGTTGCAAATTAAATCTTGTAGGCTTATCAAAATTTGCTCTACGTGTTGATTACGACATAAGTGGAAAGGTCGTAGTTGCCGGTGGTGCAAAAATTCCTAAGGGTGCTGATTTGTTGATTGAAAAATCTTCAATCAGTTCAAATAAGTTTGATAGAGCTTTAGGTATCAAAATTATTATGAAGGGTGAAGACCTTGAGATTGAGCATTTAAACTACTACATTTCTGATGTTATTGCAGAAGGTGGTAGACCGATGTCTAAACCTCTTGTATCAGTTAAAAGTAAGGTTAATATTGTAACTGGTGCTATAAATGAATTATCATTTGATATTCCAGAAACTTTACCAAGTGAGTTTTTCAATGTTCTTGTAAATCAAAATCTATTTAGACGTGGAACATTTAAAGGTAAATTAAAATATAATAATCACGACAAAAACAATCCATACATTGATTCAGATATTAATTTCTCTGACGTATTTGTTGTGGGTACAGGATTACTTATTAAAAAGGCCGATATCGTTTCTGATAGAGATCATGTACATGTAAAATCAGAAGGCTTCATTCGTCGTGCAAAATACAAACTTGACGGTATTGTTCAAAACAGAATGTTATTCCCAATCATTGTTCAAAATGTGGATATGACATTTGATGAGCTTGATATTGACAGGGTTATGCAAACATTTGCACCTCGTCCAAAATTGACTCCAGAACAAATTAAACTTCGTCAAGAACGTATGGCACAATTGAAGATTTCAAGAAGTGATGTTCCTACAAAATACTTTGAAGTTGAAAAAGCTTCTGAAGCTACAACAAATTCAAGTGATGTTGAACAAGTTGCATTTATGCCAAATATGGTGGCTGTAAAAGCTTGTAAATTCCACGTAAAGGAAGGTCATTACAAACTTATAAACTTCGGTAATCTACATGCAAACTTGACTTTGACACCAAAAGGTATTTTGGAAATTAAATCTAACAAATTCGATTTTGCAGACGGCATTTCTACATTAAAAGTTTATTGTGATTTAGTAAAACAAACATATTCAGTAAGATTAGGCGCAAAAGATGTTGATTCTGATGCTATCGCATCTTCTACATTGAATTTACCAAAAGAAATTTCTGGTAAAGCAAGTGCGTTACTTGAATTCTATACTGATAAGGATATGAAATTGAACGGTCAAATTAGATTTGCAATAAACAATGGGTCAATTGCAAAACTTGGACTTGTCCAATATATTCTAAATGTTGCAGCAATATTCAGAAACCCAGTTGTAATGGTTAGCCCTTCTACAATCTTGGATATCGTAAATGTTCCAGAAGGTACATTTAAAAAGATTAACGGTACAATCGTTATAAAAAATAATATTGCTGAAAGAATTATGATTAAATCATCTTCACCTCAATTGAGCGCATTCATTATCGGTCAAATTAACCTAGAAAATATGGATACATCATTGAGAATTTACACAAAATTCAGTGGCAAAAGAAAAGGCTTTACAGGTTTCTTGAGAAGATTATCACTTGAAACTCTTGCCCATCAAATGCCATTCAATTCTAAAGAACAAGTTAGCTACTACGCAGCTGAGCTTTCTCAACTTCCAGAACTTGAAAGTGGCGAAGAAACAGCACAAGTATTCTTAACAAAAGTTGATGGTGATATTCAAACAAATAACTTTGTGTCATCATTGAAGAAAATTAAATAGATTTTTAAGGAGAAAACAAAATGAATTTCAAAATGCCAGAAAATTTGTACGAAAAATTTAAAGACTTGCAAATCGCTATCTTAGGTGTTTGTATTGCAATTGGTATTATCTTTGCCTCAGTTGTTTCTACAACAAATCTTTCAAAAGATAATATTTCTGTAACAGGTTCAGCATATGAAGTTGTTAAATCTGATTCTGCAAATTGGACATTTTCTATAAAAGCAAAAGCACCAACAAAGGCTCAAGCTTATAAAATCGTTAAAGGTCAAATTCCTACAGTGAAAAAATATTTACTTTCACAAGGTTTTACAGAAGACCAAATTGAAATTAAATTAGCAAACGGTTATGAAACATACAAAACTAACCCAGTAAATGGTTATCAAACAAACGTAGTTGAATATTATAATTACATTCAACCAATCAAGGTTTCATCAAATGATGTTGCAAAGATTGATGAATTGACAAAGAGCTACGAAGTTTTACTTGAACAAGGTTTAAACATTTCAAGTGAAGAGCAACCTCAATATCATTATTCAAAACTTGCTGATTTAAAAGTTACATTATTAGAAAAAGCTACTAAAGACGCAAGAAACAGAGCAAAATCAATGTTGAAATCAAATCACAATAGATTGGGTAAAATTCGTTCAGCAAGAATGGGCGTATTCCAAATCACACCAGTTGATTCAAATGATGTAAGTGATTCTGGTTATAATGATTTGTCATCAATTGAAAAGAAAGTTACAGCTGTTGCTAATGTAACATTCGCTATTAAATAGTGAATAGTTGTTCGTGAGTTGTGAATAGAAATATTTAGAAGGTTTGGCAATTTGCCAAACCTTCTAATCTTTGTAGGTTGGGGTTTCTACCCCAACATTTTGTATTGCTTCGTCATAAACTCTATTAAAGAGCCATGTTTTTGATGTCGTTATAAGCAGAAATAAGTTTGTTTCTTGTTTGTAATGCTAATTGCATGCTTAATGCTGCCTTTTCTTCTGCAATCATTAAATCGTGAACACTTACGTCTCCGCCCATTGCAAATTCTTCTTGTGCAGCATCTGCAGCAACTCTCTTGTCGTTAACATCGTTTAAACCATTTGAAAAAGCAGTTTCGATTTGTTTCATTAATCCGCCAGCTGTATCTGGTGCTGGTTCTGCTTTTTGTGTTTTTGCAACTTGCATATTTAACACCTTATCAAAGTCTGTTTCTTTTGAAACGTCCATTGGTTGGTTAAATGATGCGTTACCTTTTAAAAATGTATTATAGCCTGTTATCGGTTTAAAATTATAACCTTCAACTTGTCCGATAAATTCCATTTTTTATACCCCTTAAAATAAATTTTTTACTAACTAGATTTGTAATGCAGATTGAATCATTGACTTAATGTTCTCTGCAACAACTGAGTTTGCTTCATAAGCTTTTGATGCTGATACCATATCAACCATTTCTTCGACAACGTTAATGTTTGGTAAGTCTACGTAACCTTTTTCATCTGCATCTGGGTGAGATGGGTCGTAAACTGTTTTGATAGGATTTTCTGTTTCATGGATTTGTTCTACTCTAACACCGTTTGAAACATATCCTTGATTTAAGGCAATACCTGTGTTGATGTGTAATTTTCCTGTCATTGGGTCAAATCTTGCATCAGGGTTGTTAGCAGAAAAGTTTGAAGGTCCTCTGTTTACATAGTCATCATATACAGCTGCAAAACTAACATCTTTCTTGATGTAAACACCTTTTGTACCGTCTGGTTTTCTTGTTGTGTTTACGTTTGCAATGTTACTTGCAATTGTATCCATTTTTACTCTTTGAGCTGTCATGCCTGATGCTGCTATATCAAAACTGTTGAAACTCATTTTTTCTTACCTACTTACCTTAAATTTATTATACTTCTTATTGACTCTTGATTACATCGTTTATATTGGTGAAAGCTTTTCTTTCAAGATTTGAAAGGATAACGTATCTTGTACCTGCTTTTGTTAAATCCATCATTTCTTTTTCAAGCTCTACGTTATTACCATTTTTGCCACCTTCTGTAAATACGTCGTCCATTACTTGAGGATTGTATTTGTTGTAGATGTCAGATTGCAAAAACTTAGCTTCCTGTGTAGTTAATGCTTTTGGTTGTGCTGGAGTTATTGAACCAACTGCCATAAAATCATCTAAGGTTTGTGGTGTATATTTAATACTGTTTTGACCCTTAATGTGATTTTTAAGATTGTCGTTTTCAATAATCTCTGCTAGTTGACTTTCAAAAGCAACTTCTTTTCTTTGGTAATTAGGTGTCATAACATTGGCGATGTTTGCTGAAATGGCATTTTGTCTTGCCATTAAGCCGTCCATACCTAATTTTGCTACATTCATTGCTCTTGATGTTAGTAAATCAACCATTGTCTTTTACCCCTTATACAACCATTGGTATATTAACTTCAAATTGTGTTGATTCAGCATCAGATTTCAACATTCTTAAATGTCCGTCTTGTTCTTCCATTGATTTTTTAGCATAGAACAAGCCAATGCCTGAACCTTTTTCTTTTGTTGTAAACCCTTCATTGAAGATTTGTTCTCTTCTGTCAATGCTGATTGGTCTACCTGTGTTTTCTACGATAACTGATGCGTGTCTATCATCTGTCATTGTAGTTTTTACTCTAATTTCTCCCTTTTCTTCGATGGCTTCTGCCGCATTTTTAATTAAGTTTACTAATACTCCAATAAATTTGTCTGCATCAGCAAATACTTCCACTAATAATTCGTTTTCTACTGAAACTGTTATCTCTTTACCATTTTCGTTTGCATAAACACTCGCTAATTCACAAGCTTCACTTACCAATTCATTCAATTCGCATTCTTTAATGTTTGCGTTTTTGATAGCTTTTAATTCGATTAATGAATTATTTGCCATTTTTAATGCTTTTTTAATTGTTTTAAGTTGTGCATTTTCACCCATATTTTTGATTAAAATATCTGTGTACAAATCAATGATTGAAAGTTGATTTTTCAATTCGTGAGATACATAACTTGATTTTTTGTTGATGAATTCTAATTGTTTAACTGCTTCATCACTTTTTACAATTTCATCTTGTTCCATTGATGAAATCATTACATCTTGGTTAATATCGTTCAACATATCAACTACTTTTCTTAAAGATAAGTTCATCAAAACGTTATCACGTCTATCTGGTTTGTATGTGTCTTGATAATGTTGAAGATTTTTTGTGCTGTTTTCTTTGATGTAATCGAATGATACGCATAAATCTCTTGAGTTGTACAAGATGTAATAACCTGCTCTATCACCGTTTGGGTCAACTACGTCGTAATCCCAAATGAAACTTGCACCAAATCTTTCTGTTAAAACGTAAACGAATTCTGTGTTTTCCCAGCATTCTTGTTTTAATAATTTTGAACCTTTGCTGAAATCGTATACATCTACGTTTGCAAATTCTAATCTTTTAACTAAACTTTCTAAACCTTTTTTATCGTTTAATCTGTATAAAACAACCCCTGCAGCTGGTGTGTCTAAAACTGGTTCTAACATTGTTCTTACCATACCAGTGATTGTTTGTTTTTGTAATGTTTTATTTTCTTGTATATAAATTAAGTCTTTTAAT
>CAVCIU010000022.1:0-26861 GCA_963602355.1 Methanobacteriaceae archaeon | reverse complement strand
ACCAAAATTTGAAAATCTATTAATATTTCTTAATAATTGAAGAAAATGAAAAATTACTAAAAAAATATTTCTAAAATATTTTTGAAAAGTTTTCCTCAAAATAAATTTTTTCTCAAAATTCTAAGATTTTTTGTAAAATTTTGTTAAGCAATAATTTCGCAACCAGTAGAGATTGTTTTTAAATCTTCTGCTGTCCAGTAATTTTCAACGTGATTGATTTTTTCATCTAGAACAAAATAAGTTGAGCCGGAACCTGACATAATTGAATTAGGGTTAGCTTTTTTTATTTTTTGTAATTCGTCATAAATATTATAAACACCAACTTCTAAGTCGTTTTGTAAAAGATTTTTTATATCTTCATTCTTTTTCAAGTCATCAATCATTTTTTCTGTATTGTCAAAATGAGGTTTATTTTCTAGTTCTGCGTATCTTTGATAGCCTTCTTTAGCTGAAATTCCAAGTTCTGGTTTAATTAGCGAAACAGGATATTCCTTAAAAGGTAATCTTTCTACGTGTTCGCCTCTTCCTGTTGCAAGTGTACAACCGCCCATAAGGCATACGTTCAAATCTGACCCTAATTGTGCGCAAAGTTCGTGTAACTCGTTTTCTGATAATTTATTATCAAAATATTTATTCAAAACCAAGAATGTTCCGGCAGCATTTGTACTACCTCCAGCAAGTCCTGCTTCTGACGGAATATTTTTTTCTAAGTACACGTCAAATTTATGTGGCTCAATGTTCGCTTTTTCTGCGTACAATTTAATTGCCTTATACACAATATTCTTTTCGTTATAAGGAATTTTAGGATTATTACCAGACAAATTAATTTCAAAATTATCACTTTTTTCGATATTAAAAGTAAGATAATCATACAAATTAATCATTTGCATGATACTTTTAATTTCGTGAAATCCGTCTTCTCTTTTTCTCACAATTTCAAGTGTTAAATTAATTTTTGCAGGAGTTTTTACTTTAATTTGCATAATTCCTCAGATAATCTTCCAAAATCTTCTATCGAGATGCTTTCAGAACGTGTGTTTTCTGAAATGCCAACTTTTTCAAGTGCGGTTAAAATTTTATCTTTATCAAAACCTTTATTCATCAAAGCATTTTTAATATTTTTTCTTCTTGCAGAAAATCCACCACGGATAGTTTTTCTGAAATATGAATAATCAGAAAGTTTAAGAAGAGGTTCTTCTCTAACGACCAATCTTACAAGTGCAGAATTAACTTTTGGTGCTGGATAGAAGGATTTTGATTTAACCTGTTTTAAAATTCTGCAATTTGCCCAGAATTGAGACAATACTGTAAGTAATCCATAAGCTTTGTTTGGTGATTTTTCGTTTGCAGACATTCGGATAGCAACTTCTTCTTGTACCATTAAAATAATTTCTGAAATTGATTGGCGATTTTTATTATCCAAGTCATCGATTTCACCTAGCAAGTGAGCAAGAATAGGACTAGTAATATAATACGGAATATTTGCTACAACTTTAACCTTCTTGCCTTTTGCCAATTCTGATATATCCGTTTTTAAAATATCATTATGAACTATTTCAAGATTATTAGCATTTAGTTTCTTCAATTCTTCAATAGCTTGTTCGTCCAATTCAACTGCAATAACTTTTCCTGCATATTTAACGAGTTGCTCTGTTACAAAGCCAATCCCTGGACCAATTTCAATAACTGTGTCCTCTTTTGTTAAGTTAGCTTCGTTAACGATAAAATTGATTACATCTCCGTCTATTAAAAAGTTTTGACCTAATCTCTTTTTTGTTCTAAATCTTTTTGCTCTATTAAAATAGTCCATTAAATATATCCTTCTTACTAATTAATAATAATACAAACAGGTAAATGTTTTTTCAAGATGTCTTTGATAATTTAATTAGTGTTATAATTTAGAAGGGAGTTAACTGTGAGTTACACTGAGACAAAAGAGAAATTAGAAAAATCTGATATATTAAATATTTTCTATAATGGTTGTAAGCCAAAATCTGAACATAAAATTGGTTTAGAGTACGAAAGACTTCCTCTAAAAAATAATAATTACAAAATGGTTGATTTCTTTGAAGATAAAGGCATTTGTAATTTTTTGAGAAGATTTTCAGATGAGCACTCTTGGGATTATATTGTAGATGAATATAATTTAATAGGTCTAAAAAAGGGGCATGATACAATCACTCTTGAACCTGGTTGTCAAATGGAGTTCAGCCTAAAACCTGAAGAAAAAATTGAAGATATAAAAAACAAAGTTAATATATTAAATAACATGATGAAAAATTTATTAGATGAATTTGATTTTTCATTGTATGAATACGGAGTATCACCGGTATCAACTTATAAGTCTATAAATTTACTTCCAAAACGTAGATACGGAATTATGGCAAGTTATCTTTGGGGAATTCTTTCTGACGTCATGATGCGTGAAACTGCAGGTATACAAGTTTGTTTAGATTATGAATCAGAAGAAGATGCAATGAAGAAATTCAGAATTGCAAATATGATTTCACCATTTGTAACAGCTATGTTTGCAAATTCTCCAATCAGAGGTGGTGTAGATTCTGGATATAAGTCATTTAGAGCGCTTGCTTGGTTGAATACTGATAGTGATAGATGCGGTTTTGCAACTAAATTCAACAAAGATTATGGTTTTGACGATTATGTAAATACTGTTATGAATGTTCCTATGATATTTATAAGCAAAGGTTCTAATAATATAAAAGTCAATGGTCGTTTAAAATTTAAAAATTATATGGAAGACGGTTATCAAGATAATTACGCAACTTTAGATGATTTCAAATTACATGCAAATTTATACTTTCCAGAAGTTAGATTGAGAGAATTTATCGAAATTAGAAACCATGATTGCGTTAATAAAAACATGTTATATTCATTATTAGCCTTTTACAAAGGTATTTTCTATTCAGAAGATGCACTTAATGAGGTTGATGCGATTTTGTCAAAATTTACATATCAAGATTTATCTGAATTGAGATATGATGTTCCAAAGTTGGCGCTACAAGCAGTTGTGAATGGTTTACCTATTAAAGATGTTTGTCGTGAATTGATGAGAATATCTTATGTTTCGCTAAATGAAGCTTTAAATAACGAAGAAACATATCTTGAACCAATTATGGAATTTGTGGAAGCCGGTGTTTCTCCTGCTGATGTTATTCTGTTAAATTGGAACGGTTTATGGAACAAAGATATTAATAAACTTATGAGATATTTGAAGTCTGCTTAATCATTTGCCAATATTTACTCAAAACTGTATAATTAAAAAATGGCACATATGAGTATTTCGTTAAAAACTACGGCTACATATCAGCTGTATAAGCTTTTTAGAACTCAAGTTGAGGACTTTTTCTCTAACTTGGGCGAAATCTCTATCATGACATTTTACACGGTATTTTATTTGTTAAAAGGCAAAATTAAGTGGAAAGAGGTTGTGTATCAGTGCTATCGATTTGGTGTAACATCATTACCAATTACGCTTTCTATCGTTGGTATGACATCAATTATTGTTGCAACTCAAGTAGCAAATGAAATGGTTAAACAGGGTGGTACAAACTTTGTCGGAATGACGATAACAATGCTTATTATTCGTGAAGCCGGTATTATCATGTCAGGTTTTGCGATTATTTCAATGATTGGGTCGTCTTTGGCTTCCGAAGTTGCGACAATGCGTGTTACTGAACAAATCGACGCTATTAAAGTTTTAAAAGTTAACCCTATTCAATATTTATTTGTACCAAGAGTTTTGTCTGGAATGTTGATGATGCCAGTCATTTGGGTACTTGCTTCTCTTGTGGGAGTTTTGGCAGGAGGCTTTGCTTCAAATCTTGCATCAGGATTGAGTTACAGAGCTTATTTTGATTCTGTTTGGTATGGTATTTATATTTATGATATTAAGGTTAACCTACTAAAAGCAGTTACTTATGGATTTTTTATCTCTTTAATTAGCTGTACTTTTGGCTATAATGCTTCTGGCGGTGCTAAAGGTGTTGGTATTGCGACAACAAGAGCAGTTGTATGGTCTTTTGTTGCAATTGTCATTTTAGATATGATTTATGCAATGTGCTTTTTCTTTTAAGGTGTGAATTATGATTGAAGTTAGAAATTTAGTTAAAAAATTTGATGATAAAACAGTTTTAAATAATATTTCATTTGATGTAAAAGACGGTGAAACATTAGCTATCGTAGGGTTTAGTGGTTCTGGTAAAAGTACTATTTTAAAAATTATTTGTGGACTGCTTCAACAAGATATGGGAACCGTAAAAACTTCTGAAGGTGATATTGCGATGGTTTTCCAATATTCAGCACTGTTTGATTCAATGAATGTATTTGATAACATTGCCTTTGCTCTTACAGAAAGACCTGATTTAAGAAAAAAATACACAAAAGATGATTTGAATAATATTGTTAAACAAAAATTGAAATTAGTTGGTTTAGCAGGGATTGAAGACAAATTTCCATCTGAACTTTCAGGCGGTATGCAAAAACGTGTAAGTTTTGCCCGAGCAATCGTTACTGAACCTAAGACAATTTTGTTTGATGAACCTACTGCAGGGTTAGATCCTATTTCATCTACTTTGATTGAGGATTATATCGTTAGATTAAAAGATGAAACAAAAGCTTCTTCAATTGTAGTTACTCACCAAATGTCTACAATTAAAAGAACAGCAGATAGAGTTTTAATGATTTACAAAGGTGAAAAAGTTTTTGAGGGAACTCCTGAAGAAATGTTACATTCTGGAAATGATTACACAAAGCAGTTTGTAGCTGCATCGCTTGAGGGTCCTATGAAAATGTTGGCAGAATAAGTTTTTTCTGATAAACTTAATACAAAGGAAGGAATTGGGGATATATGAACCTTTCATCATCATTTAAAGTGGGTATATTAACGTTAGTTGCAATAATCGTATTGTTGTTTACTATTCTTTGGGCTCAAGGTCGTGCGTTTTCTAATGCAGATAGAGTTGAAGTTATTTTTAAAGATGTAAATGGTATGCGCCCAGGTAGTGGTGTTCAAATGATGGGTTTAAGAGTTGGTCAAGTTGAAGAAATTATTCCTGTAGTTGAAGACGGAAAAAGTTATGTAAAACTTAGATTTGTTATTACAGAAAAAGGTGTTACTATTCCTAAGGCTTCAAGTCTTTCTATTCAGCAATCAGGTTTGATTGGTGAACAATTCCTTGAAATTACTCCTCCAAAAACAAGAACCGTTTATGTTCCAATGATTCAACGTTCTTTATTGTTTAAAGATGATAAAGTTCAAATTAAATTAGACGAAAAATATTATGATGTAGGTTATGTTAAAAACACTCAAGTTTTGAGTACAAGCACATTGCCTCTTCAATTAAGACAAAATATTCATACTCAATATGCGTATAAAATAGATTATATCGTTAACCTTCCAGGTTTGATTTTACCTGAATTCTTGAAGGGTAGTATCGTTAGAGATGGTAAAGTTAAAAAACTTAGAATTGCACCATTAGACGATTCTCCACTACCTTATCCAGAA
Source organism: Methanobacteriaceae archaeon (assembly GCA_963602355.1). Taxonomy (GTDB): domain Bacteria; phylum Cyanobacteriota; class Vampirovibrionia; order Gastranaerophilales; family Gastranaerophilaceae; genus UBA791. Next base: position 21,337 of record CAVCIU010000022.1, on the reverse strand, counting down.
CAAAATTCAATTTATACAATTATTGAACCTATGAGAATTTCAGATTTCATGGAATGGCAATACAAAGCTGCTGAATCATTAACAGAAACTAATAAGAAAATTAATGATTTATTGTCAGATGATGTTATTGCTGATTTGAAACAATCTGTTATTAATATTAATGAGTTAACTGCTCAAGCGACTACAACTGTTGCAAAAGCTGAAAAACTTCTTGATGCGTCTCAAAAAGACTTAGATCAAATGATGGCAATGATGAATTCAATCACAAAAGACTTCAACAAAGTTACAAATGACGTTAATTCTATTATTGGCGATCCTAAGTTTAAGCCGGTTCTATATGATACTGCAACATCTATCAATAGACTTTCTAATAACTTGAGTAATGTACTTGAAAAAACTGATTCTAAAGTTATTGCAGAAGATTTAACTGTTATCATGACAAATGTTAGTGATATTTCTACATACGTTAACACTATGACAAAAGACGATAAGGTTAAGAAAGAATTATCTACTGCAGTTACTAATATCAATAAAGCTATGAGTGATATCTCTTCAGCATTAGAGGTTGTTAATAGCTTACCAGCTGATAAGAAAAAAGAAGTTTCTTGTATTCTTTCAGATGTTGCGGCTTCAACTGCTAACTTGAGAAAATTCTCAGAAAAATTGAATAAAAGATTTTTATTATTTAGATTGATGTTTTAATTATGAATATAAAAAGTGAAATTACAAAATTACATTATAGTGGCGAAAAAACTTTGTTGTACTATATCTTGTCAATTCCGACTTTTTTCTATTCATTGATTACAAAAATTAGAAACACACTTTATGATTTAAACATTTTGAAAACAGTGAAGGTCAACGCAAATGTCATTGCAGTTGGTAATTTAACTACTGGTGGTGTTGGTAAAACTCCTCTTGTTGCAGAAATCGCTAAATACTATTTATCAAAAGGTGAAAAGACTGCCGTTATTTCAAGAGGATATGGTGGAGAGCTTTCTTCTAAAAATGTTAATGTTATTTCTGACGGCGAAAATGTTTTTTACGAAGCTAAAAAATCTGGAGACGAGCCTTATTGGTATGCCCAAAACATTAAAGGTCTTATTGTTATAACTTGCTCTTCAAGAGTTAGGGCTGCACAATATGCTATTGAACATTTTGGCGTTAAAAACATTATTCTTGATGATGCTTTTCAACATAGAAAAATTTATAGAGATAAAAATATTTTAGTAATTGATAGCGAAAAACGTTTTGGAAATGCAAAACAACTTCCTCAAGGTCCATTGAGAGAATCTATTACAAATATTAGACGTGCTGATAAGATTGTTGTTATGTCAAAAGCTTCTAATAATTACGAAAAAGTTATTGAGTTTGCAGAAGAATTGAATGCTCAAATTTGTGATGCGGGTCCTGCTGAGGTTTATAATATTAAAACAGGTGTTCTTCTTCCTAATGACGTTGAAGCAGTTGCAGTTTGCGCTATTGGGCAACCTGAACAGTTCTTTAAGTTTTTATCACCAAGATTTATTATAAAAGATAAAATTGTATTTGACGATCATCATCTTTACAAAAAATCAGAACTTGAAAATATAAAAATGCCGATTATTACGACTGAAAAAGATGCGGTTAAGATTAAAGATTTTGAGTTAGATAATGTTTATGCCTTAAAATTAAGATTAAATATTAATTGTGCGGAATTATTAAATGACTGATAAAATTGATGAAATTGTTGAAATTTTGAGCAGTGCAAATCTGTCCCAAAGCGATTTTGTAAAACTAATGGAAAACTTTAAAAATCCATATTTGGTTTTAATTGCGTGTATTTTGAGTTTGCGTACAAATGACAAAACGACTTATCCTGCAACTTTGAGAATGCTTGAGCTTGCAAAAACACCAGAAGAAATGGCAAAAGTAAAAGTTGAGGATTTAGAAAAAGCTATTTATCCAGTTGGGTTCTATGCAAACAAAGCTAAACAAATTGTTCAGTTATCAAAAGAACTTGTGAAAAAATACAATTCTAAAGTTCCAGAGAAAATTGAAGAACTTATCAAATTCAATGGAGTGGGAAGAAAAACTGCTAATCTCGTTGTTGCAAAAGGTTTTAATAAACCTGCAATCTGCGTTGATGTACATGTTCACAGAATTTTTAATAGGTTAGGTTACGTAAAAACTAAAAATCCAGAAGAAACAGAATTTGCACTTAGAGAAAAGCTTCCGAAGAAATATTGGATTGATATAAATACTTTAATTGTTACTTTTGGGCAAAATATTTGTAAACCACAAAAACCTTTATGTGAAAAGTGCCCTATATCAAAATATTGCGATAAGATTTTTGGTTAAGATTTGCTAAAAATTTTACACTTTGTATAATATTTGATATTCTATAAATTGATTATAAAGGGAGAAAATATGAAACGTTTTATAGCAATATTGGCAGTTATTTTGTTTATACAAGGCTCATCTGCAAATGCAAAAATGACAGCAGAAGCACATGCTCATTATCAAAATGCTTGTCAGCTTGAATATCAACATAAATATGATGAAGCTATTCAGCTAATTTATGCAGCAATTAAAGAAAATGGCGATGATGCTATTTTGTATACAAAGTTAGCTGGTTTATACACTGATTTGGGAGATAACCAAAATGCGCTAGCTGCTTATAAGAAGGCTATTAAATTAAGACCAAATGATGCTTTTATTTATATCAGTATAGGTAATATTCTTCAAAATATGAATGATTACGACAATGCTTATAAGTCATATATGCAAGCTATGGAACTATTCCCTACATATAAGTACAATTACGTAAACCTTGCTAATATTTTGTATTTACAAGGTAATTACAGCCAAGCAATTGATAATTATAAATTATTCTTAAGTGCTTATCCTGATCACTATGAAGCTCGTGAAAACTTAGCTAATTCATATCTTAGAAATAACGATTTCGTAAAAGCAATTGATGAATTTGGAGAATTATACACAAAAAATCCAGCTCTGTTTAAAGATTATGCCTCTTACGGTTATGCGTTGTTTAAGCAAGGTCAATACTCAACTGCGATTGATATGTTCAAGATTGCATTGAGAAACAATCCTGATAATATTTCAACAATGAGTTATCTTGCTATTTCTTATCAAGAAGTTAAGCGCTATAACGACTCTAAGGCAATGTTTGATAGAGTATTTGAGCTTAAACCAGATTGTCATGGGTTAAGATTTAATTATGCTCAATTACTTGCTGATATGAAAAACTTTGATGGAGCTGTTGAACAATACAAAATGTACTTAAAAGCTTATCCAGAGGATATAAACGCATCTATTAAGTTAGGTTTATTATACAAAAATAATAAAAAATATAATGAAGCTATTGAAATCTTTACTAAGGTTCTTGTACAAGATCCTTCTGATATGAAGACAGAAAAAGCTTTAGCGGAAGCATATCATGCAAAAGGCGATTATACTAATGCTTTAAAACATTATAATATCGTTCTAGAAAACGAAGAAAATAGAGAAGCCTTGGCTAATAAAGCTTTAGTTCTTCACGCATTGAAAAAATATGATGAAGCAATTAGCTTGTACTACGATTTACTTGCAGAACAATCAAATGAAAGATTGAGAAACAATTTGGTTGAAGCTCTTTGTATCAAAGGTGATAGTATGCTTGTGAACGCTGAGTTTAAAAACGCTTTGAACTTCTATGACAAAGCTATTGAAGTTGATCCAAATTCTGCAAAGGCAAACTTTGGTTTAGCAAAAGCTCACGATAGTTTGAATTTTAGAGATAGAGCTGATGAATACTATCAAAAAGCAATTTCTCTTGATCCAAATAATAAAACATACAAAACAGCTTATGAAGCTTTCAAACAATCTTTAACTGCTAATGATAAAGCTATTGAAGCAGATGAAGTAAAGGTTGATGCTACTGTTAACCAAGCTGACTCTGCTACCGTTCAAAACACATCTGCTCCACAACAAGCAACAGCATCTGCAGAAGCATCAATTGATGATTTAATGATTAAAGACAAAACTAATACTATTCAAGATAAATCTAAAACTTTGATTGCAGAAGGTGATTCTTTATACAAACAAACTCGTTTTGATGAAGCATTAACTAAATACACTGAAGCCTTAAAAATTAATGCTAACGACCCTGTAACAGCATTTAAGGTTGGTAACTTGTACAAAATGCAAAATGATATTGATAATGCAATTGATTACTATAAAAAGGCTACAAGCTTAAACAAAAATTATGCTGATGCGTGGTTCAATTTAGGCTTGTCATACGCAACTTTAAATAATTATAGATTATGCAGAGATAGCTTTAATAAGGTTATTGCGCTAAATCCAAATTATGCCAATGCTTACTATGCAATGGCATTGAGCTATGAAAAAGATGAAGACTATGCAAATGCTGTTAAATATTATAAGTCATATTACAATTTAGTAACTGATGATAAAACTAAAAAGGCAATTGCTAGTAAAATTTCAACATTGGAAGCAAAATTACCATAAGATAATATGAAAAAGATATTAATTACATTGATAATGGCTATGTTTATTGCTACTGGTTGTAGTAATAAACATGCTGTTATCATTTTTAATAATGAACCATTTTCTAAAGATAATTTTCATCAAGTTAAAACAAATTTTAAAGTTGGAGAAAGAATTTATTATTTGTTCGCTACTGCAAAGGATATGAAATCACCTTATATTAGAGTTCAAGTTTCTTCTGTTATTGACAAAACGACTCCGCTTTTTTATAAACCTTATTGGTCAGGGGATTATAGATTAATGAAAGATGAAGTGAATTATTATTCAGATTATGTCGTAATTCATTCTAGAGGTAAATTTTTAATGCAGATTTTTAAACGAGAAGACTTGCATCACCCGATGGCATTTGCGTTTTTTGTTGTGAATTAGCTATTTCTTTTCAAAGACTATCATTGACCAATCGCCATTTTGTTCGTACTTAACGATTTTTAAGTCTTCATTCATCTTTTTGATTATGTAATTTTTTACGTATGAAAAAATCATATACGGTTGTGGTGTACTGTTATAGTATTTATCGTTTTGTGCAATATTGTATAACTGAACATCACTGAATATAGAAACTGAGTTTAAAAAGATTACTGCAATTTTAGAACCTTTTTTGATGTTTTGGTAAAACTCATTTTCAATCATTGATGAAAAATGAGGATTGTTGCTAGAAGTATAAATAGGTTTGTAGATTTCTTTTCCTTTTAAAACTGCTTCTCTATAACTTGTATCTGGTGTTAAGTAGTAGAAGAAATTACCTTTATGAACTTCTCTTATTTCGTATTGAGAATAATCGAAGTATTTCATAAATCTTTCACGTGGGTAATACGTAAATAGAATGACGTCATCTTTCTTTAATTGAGCATCATTTAATAATTCTGCAACAAGTTTGTTTGATTCTGGTTTGTTGAAATGTTCTTTAAATGTTGGAGTGAACAATACAAAAATATTTAAAACAAACAAAGCTACGATTAGAGAAGCTTTTAGTTTGTATCTTTTTATGTTTGATAACCCAAGCATTGCTAAATAAATAAATATTGGATAAACTTCAATGTTGTATTTGCTCAAAAATACGAATTTTGAAGTAAATGAAACTAGAAGTAAAATTATTGTTGGTACAAAAGCAATAATTAATAGTTTTTTAGCATATGAGTTTTCGACAAATATCGAAACGACTAAGCCTATAATACATATTGTTGCAGGAATTATTCCAAATACAAAATAATCAGGTGTTATTGCCGTAAAAAAGTTTGCAGGTGCGTTTACAAGGTTTATCAAATAATTTGAAAACATATCTGTAAACATAAATGCTAATTTTGAAAATGAAGAAATTCCCCACCATTGAGAATATGAGATTGTTGTGAAGATTTTTATTATAATTGGAGTAATCAACAAGAAAAATATACCAACTGTTAAAAATATATTTGTTGCATATTTAGGTTTGTTTTCTTTTAAAAACATTGCAACAATAATTAAGTTTGTTAAAACATAGATAAATCCTAGAGTATGAGTCAAAAGAATTAATATATTAAAAAACAAATACCAAAAAAGATTTTTCTTGTTTATTTCGTCAAATAGTCTTAGAGTAAACAATAATGACAACGCAGAAAGCAAGAATATTAATGCATAAGGTCTAACTTCGTACGAATAATATATCAAAAATCCGCTTACTGCTGTAAAAAATGCGCAAATAAAACCTAAAGTTTTGCTTTTTGTTTTACCTATGAAAAACATTGCAACTATTGATAATAAACCAATTATTGTTGAGGATAATCTTAGCGCTACATCGCTATTACCGAACATAAAAGTGTAAATTTTCAAAAATACATAATATAACGGTAAGTGGCATTGCTCTAACATGGCTTTAAAAAAAGGTTGAAACAATGGTTTTTGAGAAATAAACCAGCCTACATACTCGTCATTCCACAATCCTTGTACGTGTTCGTATGGAATAACTCTAAAATATAACCCTAATACTACTATAATTAAGCTAGCTAAAATTGTAAAATTCATATTTTAATTATATAATATAAACAAAATTATGAAACTAATTATTCAAATACCGTGTTTTAATGAAGAAAAAACTTTACCAATTACTTTGAACGCTTTGCCAAAATCAATTGACGGCATTGACGAAATTGAAGTGATAATTATTGATGACGGCTCTTCTGACAAAACAGTTGAGGTAGCCAAAGAACTTGGTGTAAAAAATATTTTTTCTTTGAATAAAAATTATGGTCTTGCTCGTGCTTTTTCTTATGGCTTAAACAAGGCTATTGAACTTGGTGCTGATATCATTGTTAATACTGATGCTGATAATCAGTATTGCGCTGATGATATCGAAAAAATTGTTAAACCGATTTTGAACAATAAGGCAGATATGGTCGTCGGAGAAAGACCAATTACTGATATTAAGCATTTTTCTTTGTCAAAGAAAATGCTACAGAAGCTTGGCTCAAAGGTGATGAGCTTAATTAGTGGAGTAAAAATAAAAGATGCGCCTAGTGGTTTTAGAGCATTTTCAAGACGTGCAGCAATGAGCATTAACGTGTTTGATAACTATACTTATACACTTGAAACTATTATTCAAGCAAATGCTAAAGGCTTGGTCATTGAAAATGCGCCAATAAGAGTTAACAAAGAAGAAAGACCATCTCGTCTTATCTCTAATAATTTCGTTTATATTTTGCGCTCAATTTTAACTATGACAAGAATGTTTATTGTTTACAGACCGTTCAGATTTTTTGCGATAATTTCTGCAATTTTCTTGATTTTAGGTTTGTTAACAGGCGGAAGATTTTTGTATTACTACTTTAATGGAGAAGGCTCTGGACATGTTCAGTCTTTAATTTTGGCATCAATTCTTATCATAACAGGTGTTCAAACTTCTGTTGTTGCAATTGCATCAGATTTACTTTCTATAAATAGAAAGCTTTTGGAAGATATTCAAATGAGATTAAAAAATAAATAATTAAGCGATTGAAGCTAATTTTTTGTCGTTATCAACAACGTTTTGTGGTAAACCTACGTGGTGAATACGAGGGATAATATAATCTTCATTGAATTCGATTGGTTCATCAATATTGTCGTCTGTATCGTTACATACAAAGATTAATTTGCCGTCTGGAGCAACTTTAGCACCGATAACAGTGATTTCATGACCGCCTAAAACTTTGTTTTCTTCGTCCATTTCAGTATAACCGATGATAACGTTTTCACCTTGAGCTAATGATTTTAATAAGCTTCTTTTAACTGTGTTTGCATCAGTTGTATGACCAACTAAAACAGCCGCTTGAGAACCGTCGTTTTGATCTACAGTTTTAACATCTTGGAAAGTAACTGAAGTTTTTGCTTTGTCGCCGATAACTGATTCTGTAAAAGTTTTTTCGATTTCTACTAAACCTCTGTTATCAGGGCTGAAAGAACCGATTCTTTTATCAGTTAAAGCATTGTAAGTTTGTTGTGAACCAATGTTCATGAATGTTGATTGCATTAATACATCAACTACTGAACGTTCACCAGCATCTTTATAAGAATTTTGAATTTGTGCTCTGATGATTGCATTTTTATCAGGTGCAACAGTAACTACAGCTTTATCATTACCTTCCATTTGATAAGGAATTTTAAAGTTGTCTAATAACCAGATTGAATCTTCTTTGTTTTCGCATAAGCTGTTTAAAGAAATTTCTTTTGTTGCAGACATTTTATCTGAGCTGAAACCTTCTGCTAATCTTGCAAATTCAGCTGGCATTTGGCTAGCTAAATTGTATTCGATAGATGCTGCAACACAGCAACCAGAATTTTTAACGTTTTGTTCAGCTTTTACTGCTTCAAAATCTTTGTTTTCATCTTCTGATTGATATTCAGCAACTGCATTTTGTAAATGAGCTGGAATATCACCGAATTTTTGAGTAATTTTGAATGGATTTGCTAATGTCTTAACTGTTTCATTTAATACAACTTTTGCATCAAGACCTTTTGCTCTAGGGTTGGTAATAATATTGTGCAAATTGTCTAATGTTGAAGTTTTATCATTTGAATTATTGTTTAATAAAATACCTGTTTTTAACAATAAATTAGCAGCTTGTCTACCTTCTTTATCAAGGTTAGCTACTAAATCAGAATATTTTGCTATATCAGCTTTTGAATTTAATTGAGTTTGAATTGTTGCATTATGTTGTAATGCTTGATATGTTGGGGCTTGGATAGGATTTTGTGCATAATTTTGAACATTTGCAGGTCTAGAAGTGTTTCCAAATGAAACATTTTTATATGCAATATTCAAATTGTTTAATTTAAAGAAATTAGCTTGCACTATTATTACCTACCTTATATTAATATTAAAAATATTTTTATAGAAAAATTGCCTTTTTTGAGCTAAAATTATTAACAATGGTAACAAATTTGATACAATTAAAAATAAAACCGATGAGTCGTGAGCAAATTATTATTGCTATAGATAGGCTTACACGTTTTAAACCGACTGTTGATAAATATTTAAGAGTTTTTAGAGAAACTATTTTAAACAACTTAATTACTCCCTCTTTTAAGAAAAAAGACTTAGAAGAAATGGATTATGCTGAAATTACAAATTATGCAACAGAAATAATAAATCACTCACTAAAAGCTTTAAATTCTTTTGTAGAAGATGATTACAGGATAAATGAACTTATAAAAACTTATGAAAATAAAATTTTTATAAATAATGAAGAAACGCAAAAACTTTTAGATAATAATATTAGCTATAAATCTGTCCTAAACTTACTTTCAAAAGAGGATTTGAAGGTTAAAAACTTATTATGGTTATCAAAAATTAATGTAGAAGAGAATTCTAGCAAAATGAGAAGTAAATACGCAACTCATTTCCCTCTGCAAAAAATTATTATTGCAGAAGGTATCACAGAAGAAATTTTACTTCCTGTTTTTTCAAAGATTTTAGATGTCGATTTTGATAAATATGGTTTTCATATTATTTCTGCAGGGGGCAAAAATCAAGTTGTAAAAGCTTTTTACCATTATACAGATATTTTAAGATTACCTATTTTTGTACTTTTAGATAACGATGCAAAAGAAAATTTGGAACAAATTAAACCAAAAGTTCGAGAAATTGACAAAATTCACTTGGTTCAATCTGGTGAATTTGAGGATTTATTGCCGATTTCGTTGATTTTAAGAACTCTAAATAATCATCTTAAAAACTTATCTTCTGTTGAATTATCAGACTTTGACACAGAATTATCAATGGTTAAAAATTTAGAAGAAATCTACAAAGAAAAAGGCTTGGAAGATTTCAAAAAAGCTGATTTTGCACATTTAATAAGCGAAAATGTTAAAACAAAATCTGATTTATCAAATGAAATTATAAAAATTATTGATGAATTAAAGGCTTAACCTCTTTGATATGTGCCTTCACGAACTTGACGCATGTAATATTTAACCCCATTTGTAAGCATTAAATCAGGTTCTGTCATACAAAATGAGTCAAATAAGACCATTGCTCTTTGCTTGTTGCCTGCTTCTAGGTACATAAAACCAAGCAAGACTCTATCTAAAACATTTTTACTTGATGAATAATATTTGATTTTACTAGCTAAAACACCTTGTTGACGATAAGCTTTTGCAAGATTCTTGTAATATTCAACATTCAATGGATAAAGTGTTCTTGCGCTCTCAAAACATTGAGCTGCGTATCGACTGAATTCAAGTTTATAATAAACATTTCCTAAATTATTGTAATAAACTGATGTAGCTTGTGTTCCAGGGTTTAAATCAATTGCAATTTTGAACTCTTTAACTGCAGCATAATAATTACCTTGTTCAACATAAACAAGTCCCATATTATTATGAAAATATGCGTTTTTTTGAGAATCAATTACTTCTACATCTGGTTTTGCATAACCAACGCAAAAGACAATTATGACTAAAAGTACTAATACTTTTAAAGATTTTATCATAACAATTCAATTTCCATATTTTCGTAGGCAAAGTATGCTTTGTCTGCCATATTGCCATAGAACGAAGCTAAACCGTCAAGTTTTTCGTCTGTATAGCTTGGATCGTAGTGGAAGAATACCAATTTGCTTGCATTTGCATAATTTTGACATTCTAATGCCATATCAAATGTTGAGTGTCCATAACCTTGTTTTGGGTGATATGGATTTAAGTAATCTTCTGTTGTGTATTGTGCATCATGAATTAATAAATCACAATTTCTCGCAAATTTCGTTAATTTTTTATCTCCGCCAAAATAAGTTTCTTTATCAGATGCATATACTAAATTTCTACCTCTATAAGTGATTTTATAAATCATAACACCGTCTTGAGGGTGTGCTGTTGATTTATAGCAAGTAATTAAAACATCGTCTTCCTGCAATTTGATATCATCTGGTTTTTCAACACGTAAAACGATTGGTTCTGTACCGTGTCTTAAAATGATTGCTGTATTTGAATTAATATTAGAAATATTTAAGTTTGCAGCTATATCGCCTAAATCTACAGGGAATGATTTTGTAAATAAAATTTCTGCCAAGCCATCAGCAAGGTCATCACTGTAATTTGATGCACCAAATACATTGATTTTTGATGAAGCTAAATGAGCTGGAGTAAAGAATGTAAACCCTAAAATATGGTCTAAGTGAATATGGCTCAATAATAAAGTCGCTTCAATTGGTTTTCTAGAATTTTCATCATTGCCAGATACCAAGTGTTTTTGCATAAGTTCATTACCTAGCTCAATTAAACCAGTACCTGCATCAAGAATGATTAAATGTCCGTTAACATTTACTTCAACACACGCGGTATTACCACCAAATTTCATAAAGTTTTTATTTGCTTTTGGATAAGAGCCTCTTACCCCTCTAAATTTTACTCTAAACTCGTTAGCCATATATTTTAGTTACCTTTCTATTTCATAGGTATATGTTCTATCTTTTGCATCTCCGTAATATAGTTTTGAAGAAAATACCATTAATTTAGCTTTTCTTTGAAGAGATTTTAAATTTGTTTCTTTAAATGTAATTTCAAAAACAGTTTTTTTCTTGTGGTTAACTACATTTACAACTCTAAAAGCATTTGGATAAGATACAAGTGCCGGAGTGCTTACAAACAATATATTGTCCTTTTGAAGAATTTTTGTTGTATGGTAGTGTCCAGTAAATACCCCAATTGGATTTTTGTATTTTTCTAGAATTGCTAAAACTTCGTCAGCATTTAAAAGTTTGTGATTATCACTGTTAAATGGCTCAATTACAGGTACGTGTAAGAAAATTAATACAGTTGAATCTTTTGCGGATTTAAGTTGCTTGTCTAGCCATTTTAATTGAACTTTGTCAACTTGACCATTTGCCGTAATTCTATCATCAATAATTGAATCTAAAACTATTACCTTGTAACCAGATTTTGGAACAAAAGAGTAATACATTTTATTGAATTTAAAGTTTTTATTATTTTCTCTTAAAATGCTGTTATAAAGCGATTTTGTAAGATATCCACCTACGCAAGTGTCATGATTACCTAAAGTTGCATACCATGGATATTTTAATTTATTTGCTTCATCAATAAATTTTCTTAATTCTTTTTCGTAAGGAGTGTTGATTTGGTCTCCTGTAAACATTACAAAATCAAGGTTTTCAGTAGTGTTAATTTGAGAAATAGCATCTTCTAAAAGTTCAGGAGACTCTTTTGATAATCTATATAACGTATTTGTGCCATTTGAAGCATAGTGAGCATCACTAACATGTGCAAATTTTAAACCAGATGTTTCTGCGTTTGTAACTTGAATTCCCCATGTTGTAATAACGACGAAAAGTAGCAATAATACAATATTGCTTAATTTATCAAATAACCCTTTTTGTTTTCTTCTTCTCATAAATCAAACTCTATTTACTTGCTTTTTAATATTATAAAACAAATAAATAAATAGTGCATAATTATTGCAATACGTTAAATTAGCTATTTGCAATTTGTTCAATAATGCTTGCGTTGTTAGGGTCGTGAGCTCCGCAAGAATTCCACAATAGAACATTTAATTGTTGATTTGGTTCCATGCCTGCAAATTGGTATGAGCAAGTCCCTTGAATCATATTTAAAGAACCATCAGAATATGGTTTGAAATAATTACAACATTGACAAATATTTAGCGTAAAATTGTAATCTCTTAATTTATCAATCAATTCTTTTAATGCTTCGTTCATTCTTAAATGGTTTGAAGTACTAAATTTTTTGTTTTTGTATTTGAAAATAACACGAGACATGTCATTTTGAACGATTAACTCTAATTTACATGGCAATTTTTTGTTTTTGATTGTTGCAACAACATCTACAACATATTTTTGTTTATCAGAAGTTTCGTTATTAAATAATTTTTTCTTGATAAAGCTCAAAACTGGGAATGAGAATATCATATGAATTAAAGAATAAATTGGATATAAGATTAAGTATAAATATTCTTTGCCTCTCAAGTCAGCTCTGATTAAACTCAAGAAAAATCCTGCTACCAAGAACAATGCTGTAACTAAAATTACTTTTGATGACACAAAGAAATAATAGTTATAAGAGAATGCAAATACTAATGGATATGCAAGCATTAATAATAAACAATTTGGATTTAATAATGAATAAACATATTCAATGTATGAGAAATTCAAAGTTCTTGTTGTAGAGAAACAATTTTTGAATAAATTTAAACGAGTGAATATGTTAACTCTCTTAATTTTAATTTCGCTGTCAGTTGAATAGCATCTGATGTTAGGATTGAAACAGCAATGTTTTTTGATTTTTGATAAAAGCATGCTGTATTTTAATTCTGACTCAACATCTTTGAAATCGATACTTCCAATTGCATCAACTAAGTCCTTTTTTATAACTAAAATTTCTGAATTTATTGGATTTGATAACCCTAACATACTTCTTGAATTGAATAAGAAGTTATTTATGTATTTGCTATAAGCACGTTTGATTTTATTTTTAAGATTTTGACGATGATTTTGGTATACAACCGCACCAGTAATAACATCGTTTTTAGATAAAGCATAATTAATATTAGTAAGAAAATCTGTATTAATATATTTATCTACATCTAAAAATACATAAGCATCAATATTTGTATTTGGAATAAGTTTTTCTAATAAAATTGAATAAGACGAATCTTTACCAATTAGTCCGCCTTCGTTTAGATTTAAAACATTTACGGAAGATTTAAGAGAAACGAAATCTTCTGAGCCGTCAGTACAATTATCTAAAATGACGTATGTTTGGAAATTATTTATAGCATAATCTTGACGTCTTAATTGATTTAAGATTTTCTCTAAAGCTTTTAATTGGTTATGTGAATATACTATTACACAAAGCTGTTTTTTCTCGATATTGTATGCTAAAACGTTGTCTATCTTTGACGAATTAGTGTTTAAATTTCTAAGAGATAACACTAAAAAATAGACTGAAAATACGGCTATGTATATGTATAAGGCATTAATTAATAATTGCATTTTACTTACCTTCAGTTATATTGTATGCAAAATATGAGAAAATTACCATAAATTTTTTAAAAATGTAATATTAATATATATTTTGTTTAAAATTTTTTTAATTCGTGAGATACTAAATTTGTAGCAAAAAGGAGATATTATGCAAGAATTTGTATTTTATGATGGGAAATTTATCGAAAAAGAAAAAGCTAGTTTGCCAATCATGACACACGCATTTTTATATGGTACTGGTGTATTTGAAGGTATTAGAGCATACTATAACAAAGAAGAAAATCAATTGTATGCTTTTAGAGTAAAAGAACACTTTGAAAGACTTATGAGAAGTGCTCACGTTATGTACATGGAAAATCCATTTACTCTAGAAGGTTATTGCGAAAACTTAAAAGAACTTTTAAAGAAAAATGCTTACAGACAAGACGTTTATATCAGACCAAACTTGTTTAAAGCTGCAGAAAAAATTGGTCCAGGCTTATTAAATAATAAAGATTCTTACTTATTATTTACATTACCAATGGGCGATTACATTGATACTGCAAAAGGTTTGAATGTATGTGTTTCAAACTGGAGAAGAAATTCAGACAATGCTATTCCACCAAGAGCAAAAGTTTCTGGTGCATACGCAAACACTGCATTGATTAAATCAGATGCACAATTATCTGGTTTTGATGATGCAATCGTTCTTGACGAAAACGGTAGAGTAACAGAAGGTTCAGCAATGAACATGTTCTTAGTTCAAAACGGTAAACTTGTAACTTCAAGAACAACAGATAACATCTTAATCGGTGTAACTCGTAACACAATTATTCAATTAGCTAAAGATTTAGGCATTGAAGTTGAAGAAAGAGAAGTTTCTAGAACAGAACTTTATACTTCTGATGAAGCTTTCTATTGCGGTACAGGTGCTCAAATCAGTCCTATCGTTACAATCGACCATAGAAAATTAGGTACTGGTGAAGTTGGTCCTATCGCAACTAAATTACAAAAACTTTACTTTGACGTTGTTAAAGGCAAAGTTGATAAATACAAAGAATGGTGCATGCCAATTTATGATTAGTTTTTTAGGGCTTTGCGTTCAAAACTTCATAAAATCATTGAAATACTTGTTTTCTAAACAAGTAAGATTTTCATCAATAATTTCACAAGCAGCAGCAATAAGTTATGATTCATTGACAATAGCTTTGACAATTTCATTTATTGCTGCTGTTGTCATTACAATTCAGGTCGCTAAACAATTTTTGATGTCAGGCGCTGATACGTATATTGGTGGAACAATTACTGTTGTAATGATTAGAGAAATAGCTCCAGGGTTTGTTGCCTTAGCTATTGGTGCTCGTGCTGGGACAGCAATTAGTGCTGAAATTGCTAATATGCAAGTAACAGAACAAGTTGATGCCATTAAAACATTAAAGGTTGATCCTGTTGGTTATTATTTTACTCCAAGACTTATTTCTGCAGCGATAACTGTTCCGATGGTTGTTTTGATTGCGGAAGTTATTGGTATTTTAGGTGGATTGATTGTGTCTTACTTTACAATCGGTTTGCACCCTTATAGATACTTAAATTCTGTTTGGTTATGGCTTGAAATGAAAGATGTATATATTAGCTTATTTAAAGCTCTTGTCTTTGGGGTATTGATTGCGCTTGTTTGTGCAACTCAAGGTTATACAACTAAAGGTGGAGCTAAAGAAGTTGGTATTTCTACAACTCAAGCAGCAATAAAATCGACCATCTATATGTTGATGGCCGACTTTCTAATAAATTTAGTTTTCTACGTATTCTAATTAAGAATTTTCATCGTCTTGCAAGTATTTGTAATCTAATAGACTACCAGTATTTGAAGATGATGTTTCGTAGAATGTAGACATGTTAGATAACATTCTTTCTAACTCTTCTTTACGTTGTTTTTCTTTTTCAGAACGATTGTTGAAATCTTGAATTTCAGCTTGAGTAACTTTGCCGTCTTTGTTTGTATCAATTTCGTCAAAGTATTGAGTTACTGTGTTTAATAAAGATGAACTCATACCTGTTGAAGTTCCAAGTGTACAAAGTTGTTCTTTTGTCATACCTGTTGTAGATAATGAGTTAGTAAAACTTTGTAATTCTTGAGCGCTAATTTTACCGTCGCCGTCCTTATCAAGTTGTGAAAAGTTAGTTGTTAAATATGATTTAAAATTTGTTCCTAATGAATTGCTTGTTAATGCTGTAGAAGCATCTGTACTGTTTAAGTTAGCAAGCGTAATTCCATCTTTAAATGTATTTGCTAACACAGAATATGTGTTGTTTAAGCCAGATGAAATTCCCATAAATAATGATGATCCGTCTAATCTTGCCATGATTTTCTCTCTCCTATGTAATACCTTCTGGATATATATTAATAATTTTTTTGACAAAATCAACCATATATATAGATTATTTTTTATAAAAAATAGAACTTTTTTCTAATGTATTTAAATAAATATTATTTAAACTATATTTATGGAAATATTTATAAGCGATAAATGTATTAATTGCGGGGCATGTAATCAAATTTATGATGAAGTTTTTGATATGACAAAATATGGCGCAACTCCAAACAATGATAAAATAGTAGACGAAGAAAAATGTCTCGAGGCTGTATTCCAGTGTCCGGTTGATGCAATCTATTTAATGTAGGCATATATTCAGGCATACTCTTGAAAAATAACTAAGCATGTGTTATAATTTGGGTGTAGTGTACAGATAGGGAAATCTAAACTGTGTTAAATGGAATTGACTTAGCGAATAGCGATATTTCGAAGTTATTAAAAGGCACTCGAAAAAATATTAAAGATGCAAAGGGTTCTTATACTAAAAAGGACTCAGATTCTTCTGCGTACGTTGAAACAAATGTTGATAATGAAGCAGATGTTTCAAATTTGTACAATAAAAAAGGTTTGGTTTCTAAAAAAGAATTTCAACTAAAAGAAGATACTATTCTTCCTGAAAGATATAATACAAAGCTTTTATCAAGTAAGGTATATTATAAAGGCGAACAAGTTTCACAAATGGATTTAATTGAAACAGCTGTTCAAGAAGGTGCTATTGAATTGGACGAAGAACAATCTATTTGGGAAAATTATCGTTCTGCGTGGAAAGCTCTAATTCAGGACAATGCAAAACCTCTTTATAATTGGAGCTCTTCATTATATTCAGAAGACGGTAAATACAAATTCAGAGTAGAAGATGGCGAAATAACAGGACTTATTTCTACAAAAAATTCTTCTGGAGTATCTCTTCAAGATATGGCTTATGAACTTGCAAATGGCAAATCTCCTGATGAAGTTCCAGATGTATCTTGGCTAAGTTGGAATGATAGAGAGCTTTATGATGCAGCTTGTAATATTGGTAATGCTAAGAACCTTTATAATGAAGCTACAAGTCAATATCGATTAGCAAATATTTCGTATGAAGATTATTTGAGTAAGCTTGAACCTATATTCTTTGTTATGTATGGCGATTATATGGACGAAGGTAGTAAGGTTGCTAATTTAGAAAAGATGTTTTCTAGTGAAAATTATGCACAAACTGCTCTTGAAAATTATAATCCTACAAAATATTCAATTGTATTTAGTGAAGAATAAGATTATATAAAATTAAAGGCTCCTTTCGGAGCCTTATTTATTATTTGTTAGTTATATTTAAAACCGTCTTTTTCCATTCTGTCTAGAACTTCTTTTAGCTTTTCATCTGAGCAAACGTATGATACTCTGAAATATCCTTTGCCCAAATCTCCAAAGCCTTCACCTGGGACAACCATAACACCAGATTTTTCTAATAAATCTGAACAGAATTTTTCAGATGAGTCGTAGCATTTTGGCATTTTAACCCATAAGTAGAAGGTCGCATCTGGGATAATTGGTATTTCGTAACCTAAGTTTTTTAGACCATTTGCAAATAAGTCTCTTTTTCTTTTAAATTCGCTATTTAACCAAGTGTTGTATTTGTCTGCTTCGTCTGAATTTAATAAATTTGCGCCTGCATTTTGAATTGCTTTAAAGATACCTGTATCAATTGTTGTTTTTTGTTTGCAGAAATAACTTAAAGCTTCTGCGTTACCACAAACCCAACCAAGTCTCCAGCCTGTCATTGCGTAAGGTTTAGAGAACGAGAAGAATTCTACTGCAATATCTTTTGCTCCTTCAACTTCTAAAATACTGTGAGGCTTTTTGTTTTCGTCATAATATAAATCACAGTATGCAGAATCACCAATTAATAAGATGTGGTGTTTTTTACAAAATTCAACCGCTTTTTTGTAATAATCAAGTGTTGCAGTTGCACCAAGTGGGTTTGAAGGATAGTTAACTAAAAGAGCTTTTACTTTTTTAGGGTCAAAACCGTCTTTTATTAAGTTATCCCAAACTTCGTCTAAATCTGGCATAAAGTTGTTTACTGGAGTTAGCGGAACAGAATATGAATAACCACCAGAAACCTTTACCATTTCTTTATATGACGCATAAGAAGGGTTTGGAGTTAAGATAATATCTTTGTCTTTGATATCGTGTTTTGGATTAATCAAAGCTCTAATCATATTTGCAATACCTTCTTTTGAACCGATAAGAGAGCAAATTTCAGTTTTTGGATTAAGCTCTACCCCAAATCTCTTTTTCATTCTGCTGGCAACTGCTTCAAGATATGTTTTTTCACCTTTTGGTGAAGAATATGTGTGCATTGCATCAATATCAACAAGTTTTTTGATTTCGTCGATAACAAATTGAGGTGGTCTGCAAGTTGGTGCACCCATTGCCAAAGAAATTGGTTCACGACCTTTCGCAGTTAATTCATCTCTCAATTCTGCTGTTCTTTCTGTTATTTTAAACATTATATATGTTTCAATAGAAGTTACATTTTCATTAAATAGTTCTTTCATATGAGGTTCCTTTCTTGGTTTTATTATATCATAACAATTGCGCAATAGATAAAATGGGATAAAATATGACTATTAAAGAGAGATTAGAAGATTTTGAATACACATATTTGAGTGAATTTGCTCAAAAAAGCAAAGAGACAAAAGGTAGATTGAGAAAGATTGAAGATTGCCCGCTGAGAACAAATTTTCAACGTGATAGAGACAGAATTATCCACTCAAAATCTTTTAGAAGACTTAAACATAAAACTCAAGTTTTCTTAGCTCCATTCGACGACCATTTCAGAACTCGTTTGACTCATACTCTTGAAGTTTCTCAAATTGCAAGAACTCTAGCAAGAGCACTAAGGTTAAATGAAGATTTAACAGAAGCGATAGCACTTGGTCATGATTTGGGGCATACCCCGTTTGGTCATTGTGGAGAAGGAGTTTTGAATGAAATTACTGGACATTTTTTACATAATGAACAAAGTGTTAGAGTAGTTGAAAAACTTGAAGATTTGAACTTATGTAGAGAAACTGTTCAAGGTATTTATACTCACTCTTGGGGTTTAGAACCTAAAACTCTTGAAGCTCAATGTGTTCAACTTGCAGATAAAATTGCGTACATTAATCACGATATTGAAGATTCTATTCGTGCTGGTGTAATTTCAGAAGAGGATTTACCAAAAGAATGTAGAGAATATTTTACGTCTGTTCAATCAAAACGTTTAAATAAAATGATTACAGAAATTATCAAAAATTCTATTGAAAAACCCGTAGTTTCAATGAGTGAAGAAGGTTGGCACTATACAAACATTCTTCGTGATTGGATGTTTAAAAATGTTTATACAGATTCACCTGCAAAACTTGAAGAGAAGAAAGCTAGAAATATTATTAAATCATTATTTGAATACTATTCAGATAAATTAAAAGGTTATTGCGAAGAAGACAAAATTCAACGAGCTGTAACTGATTATATTGCAAGTATGACAGATTCTTATGCAATCGAAAAATACAAAGATATATTTATTCCAAAACCACTTGCTATGCCTCAAAGAGATGAAAATCTTTTGAAATTAGCAAATGTGATTTAGTCCTTTTCGATATAAACCATTTTTTTTCTAAAATGCCATTGAAGTGCTGTTAGTACAAATATTATTATGAATAATACGTAGGCTAATGCGCTTGCTTTTCCTATTCTAAAGTATTCAAATGCGTTTTTGTAAATTGCGTACACAATAACGTTTGTGCTATCAAGTGGTCCACCTTGTGTCATTAAATATATAAGGTCGAAAACTTGGAATGAGCTTATCGCAGTTATTATCACTACAAAAAATATTGTTGGAGATAACAAAGGAATTGTTATTTTACAAAAAGTTTGAATTGCATTTGCGCCATCAATTTTAGATGCTTCTAAAAGCTCTGTGTTTATCCCTGTTAAACCAGCAAGGAAGATTATCATATTGTATCCGATTAATTTCCAAACTGACACAATTATTAATGCTGGCATTGCAAAATTTGTGTCGTATAACCAATTTATATGTAAGTGTAAAAATTGATTTAGACAACCAATATTCGGGTCAAAAATCCACTCCCAAACAATTGCGCTTACAATCATTGGAGTTACAAACGGAATAAAGTATGCTGTTTTATAAAATTCTTTAAACCATATTTTTGAATTTAATATACAAGCTAGAATTAGTGGAATGATTACCGCTAAAACTGTTACAGATATTGAATATACAAATGTATTTATTAAAATTTTTACGAAAACTTTGTCTGTAAATATTTCATAATAATTTGATAAGCCAACATATTTTATTTCATTCAACAAATCCCAATCAGCAAAACTTAGTGCAAATGAAGCGATTGTTGGAATTACGATAAATATAAATGTTCCGACAATTGCAGGTAGTATAAATAACATTCCCGCAACACTTGGTTTATTAAATAAGTCTGATATTTTTAATTTCATATTGTTCATGATACCATAATAAAAAAAGTAGGAGAAAAGATAAATGATTAATTGGGATTCGGCATTTGGTAAAAATGATATCAGAGGTATTTACGGTAAAGATGTAACAGAAGAATTGTTTTTCTTTACATCAAAGGCTTATATAAAATACATTATGGAACAAACTGGTAAACAAGCTAAAGATATTTGGGTTACAGTTTGTATGGACGCAAGAACTCATTCTCCACAATTAAAAGATATTATTATTAAAGGTGTAACTTCTGCTGGAGCAAATATTATTGATTTAGGTTTGGCAGCAACTCCAATTGGCTATTATTCTGAACATGCAGACCTAAAAGAAATTACTGGTGAAAATGAAGTTATGGGCGCAATGATTGTTACTGCAAGCCATAATCCAAGCCAATATAACGGATTAAAAATGACTTTTGATAAAAAATCAATGACAGAAGCTCAATTCCAAGAAGTTAAAAAACTTGCTATTGA
>CAVCIU010000021.1:0-28448 GCA_963602355.1 Methanobacteriaceae archaeon | reverse complement strand
TTACCAGTAACGGCGGTAGTAGTACTTGTAGTACAGCAATAATGTGTACTTCCGCCGTTGTGAGTTTTATGTAATAAAACGAACGAAGCAATCTTTGATTGCACAGGCGGACATGCGCGAATTTTTTTTAGCCCTTTGTCTGAAACCCTTTATTATTAACTGTTTGAGCGCTGTCTAAAAATTCGTCATTACTCTAAAATCGAAAATCTCTTTCTCCCTTTGCGATTTTTTCAACATTTTCTTTTGTTAATTCTTTTACTTTTTCGCTTTCAAGAGTTTCAAGTTCTTTTTCAATTAATTTATTACCAACTTTTTTAGTATCTTCTTTAGCATAATCTTCCAAATATTCTTTCAAAGTCATAATTGCATTTGGGTGGCAGAAATTTTGGATTTGTTTTGATTTGCAGATATCCATAAATCTTTCGCCAGTTCTACCTTCTCTATAACAAGCCGTACAAAAACTTGGCAAATACCCAATTTCCATTAGCCATTTCATAACTTCGTCAAGAGTTCTTGTATCTGTAACGTCAAATTGTGATGAATCTTCTTCTGTATAATCTTTTTCATCATATCCGCCAACAGATGTTTTTGAGCCACCAGAAATTTGTGAAATACCTAAGTGTAAAACTCTTTCTCTAACTTCTTTTGACTCTCTTGTAGAAACAATCATACCTGTATATGGCACTGCAATTCTAATACAAGCAACAATCTTGCAGAAAGTATCGTCATCAATACCGTTTTTAAATGCGCTTGGGTCAATATCGTCAGCTTTTCTAATTCTTGGCACACTAATAGTATGTGGTCCAACTCCGTGAACTGCTTCCAAATGTTCTGCGTGCATTAGTTGTGCTGCAAATTCGTATTTATAAGTTGAAAGTCCATAAAGTACTCCTAATCCTACATCATCAATTCCGCCTTCCATTGCTCTATCCATTGCTTCTGTGTGATAAGCATAATTATGTTTAGGCCCTGTTGGGTGAAGTCTTTCGTATCTTTCTTTATTATAAGTTTCTTGAAACAAAATATATGTACCAATTCCGGCTTCTTTTAATTTTCTATAATTTTCAACAGTTGTCGCTGCAATATTAACATTCGCACGACGAATAGCGCCGTTTTTATGTTTAACACTATAAATTGTTTTTAAGCTTTCCAAAATATATTCGATAGGGTTATTAACTGGGTCTTCGCCTGTTTCAATCGCAAGTCGTTTATGTCCCATATCTTGAAGTGCTATAACTTCTCTTTCAATCTCTTCTTGTGTCATTTTTTTTCTTGGAATGTGTTTATTTTTTGCGTGATAAGGACAATAAACACAACCGTTTACGCAGTAGTTTGAAAGATACAGTGGTGCAAATAGTACAATTCTATTTCCGTAAAAATCTTTTTTAATTTGTTCTGCTAGTTTATAAATTTCTTTATTTTTTTCTTCGTCTTCGCAAGCCAAAAGTACAGATGCTTCTCTATGATTTAAGCCTTTTCTTTCTCTTGCTTTTTCTAAAATTTCGTCTATTAATTCAATATTATTTTTATTTTTTTCAGCATATTCTAAAGTGCTATTAACCTCTTCATCAGAAATAAATTCTTCTGCTTTCATGGATTTTGGATTATACATATTATTTCTCCTATCTATAATATTGTATAACTTTAATATTTTATTGCAAAATTTTTATTTCTTACTCAAAAAGTTATTCTTCAAGACAATATAACTGCACATCAAGCCTTGTGTTAAAAGTAAAATACTTTGATGTATTGTAGAAATTCCAAGTGTTGTTGATTTATCAATTCCAAAAATTCCCAATGCCAAAATATACGCATATTGATAAGGTCCAACAAATGAGCTTGCAGAAGGTATCATTGTAGAAAAAGAAATTAAGCTAATGACAAATAACGATGCTGCAAAACCGATTTGCATATGAAAACTATTTATTATCAAATATGCAACAACACATTCAATTCCCCACGCAAGTGCGCTAAATAAAAATGCTTTAAATGTATATTTGAAAGAATTTAGCGCTTTAAATCCTTCTACAAAATTATTCAACTGTCCATTTATAAATTCAAAAATGTTTGAAATTTTTTCGTGGTATTTTTGAGGTAAAAATTTTATCGCTAAATTTTTAATTTTTCCAAATATAAAATCTAATTTATTATATTTATAAATTAAATAAAAAGCTACAAAGCTTCCTATAAAAAGTGTTCCCACAGTATAAGATAAATTTATTATCCATTTTGTTTTGCAATACATAACGACTGCAAACAGTAAAATCAAAAATACGCAAATTCCGTCAAAAGTTCGTTCAATCAAAATTGAGCCCAAAACTTTCATTTTCTTTTCGTCTTTTGTAGAACCTAATTGATAAGCTCTATACAAGTCCCCACCTCTTGCCGGTAAAAATATATTTAAAAATATACCTGTAACAAAATTTTCTGAAAGTTCTAGCGCAGAATATTTTTTATCGTCTAAAAACAAGGCTTTCCAACGAAAACCTCGAACATACATAGACAACATGTATAAAATTACAATTAGCCAAAGATTTTTAAAATCAAAAACTTTAAATGTAGAAATAAGTTCGCTTATATCTAATTTATAAAAAATTAAAACAAGAAAAAATATTGTAACAAGTAGTGCAAAAATTTTTCTCTTATTCATTAATAAGCTTTTCCTACAAGGCTATTATGAGCGTTCATCTCTAAAGTATCATCAAGATGAGGAAGTTCAACATCTTCTCCACCTAAAGCCAATTTGATTAAATAATCTGTAAAATGAGGGTTTTTAGGTAAAAAAGAGCCGTGTAAATATGTTCCGAAAACGTTTTTATATCTTGCGCCTTCAAACATATCTTCACCATTATTACCATTACCAACTACGATTTTGGCAAGTGGTTTTGTATCGCCAGTAAGATAAGTTCTACCTGAATGGTTTTCAAAACCTACAAGTGTATCAGGTGTTAGAAAATCAGTTTTAGCAGTAACGTTTCCGATAAATCTTTTTTTACCGCCAATAGTATAACCACTTATAAGGCTGATACCCATAAGTTTTTCTCCACCAATAGTTTGGAAATAATCTGCCAAAAGTTGATATCCGCCACAAATAGTTAAAAAGACTTTGTTTTCATCTCTCTTTTGTGTCAAAAATTCTTTATGTTTTTGAAGTTCATTGGAAACATCAACTTGTTGTCTGTCTTGTCCTCCGCCAATAAAGTAAATATCAGCATTAGGAATTTCTTCCCCAATATTAACTTCTATCAAGTTAACCTTAATACCTCTTTTTTCTGCTCTGAATTTCAAGGCTTTTATATTCCCAATATCACCATATAAATTTAGTAATTTTGGATATAAATGACATATTGTTATTTCTAAATTCTTATCTTCCATGCCTTTAGTATAACAAAAACCATGCTTTCGGGCATGGTTTTAAACAAATTTTCATAATTTATTTCAAATTATAACAATTTTGTAAAATTTTTCAAATCGCTAAAACTGTTTATTTACAGGCTTTTTCAAAATTAGAAAGCTGAAGAATATTAATTTTAGTTAAGATTGTTGCACATTTTGAAATATCCCATATAATAAAGCATGTACACATAAGAAAGGGGATTACAATGAACAAAGAAGAATTAGTACAAGAAATCGCTAAATCAGCAAAAGTTACTCAAAAAGACGCTAACGAAGTTTTAGGCGCTTTAATCGATACAATCCAAAAAACAGTTGCTAAAGGTAAAAAAGTTACTTTAGTTGGTTTTGGTACATTCGAACCTCGTAAGAGAGCTGCTAGAAATGGTAGAAACCCTCAAACAGGTAAAGAAATTAAAATCCCTGCTAAAACAGTTCCAGCTTTTTCTGCAGGTAAAAAATTCAAAACTGTTGTTAACGGCAAATAGTTTGTAATTTCAGTTTTAAAGAAGAGTCAAGTTTCGGCTTGGCTCTTTTTTTTATGTATACTTTTTATACAAAAAAGCCTTTTGGGTTTTAAATTTAACATTTTTTCTGATAGAATGTTATTCGTGGAGATTTTTGTATGAAGGAAAGATTAGTATTATTTATATTGGTTGCAGGCTTAACAACCTTTTTGTACGTGTTTCAATTCCAATATAACACTATTCTTGGCTTGCTTTTGCTTATTGCAGGCATGACTTTGTACTTGATTTATTCAAATATCGCCACAAAGCATAAAAAACGTCAATTAAAGAAAAATCCACAAATTATTAATCCTGATTACAAACCATTTGTTTCTGTTATGATTCCCGCTCATAACGAGGATACTGTTATCGCTGATACTGTAAATAACGTTTTACAAATGGATTATCCAAATTTTGAAGTTATTGTTATTGATGACCGTTCAGACGACAGTACAGCTGATGTTGTCAGAAAACTTGAGGCTGAACATCAAGGCAAAGTTATTGCTATGGTTAGAGATAAAAATGCTTATCCTGGCAAATCTGCCGTTTTAAATGATGCAATGAAAATTGCTAAAGGTGAAGCCATTCTTGTTTTTGATGCAGATGCTAGAGTTGATAGTGATTTCTTATCAAAATTAATTCCTCATCTTGAACCAGAAGATGTTGGTGCATGTCAAGCGAGAAAAATCGTTAGCAACAAAGATTATAACTTCTTAACTCGTTGTCAAAATAATGAAATGACTCTTGATACACATGTTCAAGTTGGTCGTGATGCAATTAAAGGTGCAGTTGAACTTCGTGGCGACGGTGAACTTATTAAAAGAGAAGCTATTGAAGATATTGGCGGTTGGAATAACGAAACAATTACTGATGACCTTGATATGTCAACAAGATTACATCTTAAAGGTTGGGATATTAGATTTATTCCAGAAGCTAAAGTTTACGAAGAAGCTATCATTTACTGGATGCCATTGTTCCGTCAACGCAGAAGATGGTTGGAAGGTTCTATCAGAAGATATTTAGAATATTTTGGCGATGTTCTTACATCAAGAGATATGTCATTGAGAGCTGGTCTTGATATGACTGCGTATATATTTGAATTTCTAATGCCATTCTGGTGTATTATGGAAATTCTTTTACGTGTTATAAAATTTGCAATGGGTAAAATCCCTGCATATTCTATTTCTAATTTATTATGTTTATTCGTAGGTATCGTTATCGCACTTGGTTTTACAGTCGCAATAAGATATGCTATTAGAAGATATGACGATGTTCCAAGAAAAGAAGCTCTAATTCAAGCTATTGAAACAAGTGCTTACTTCTTGGCAATATGGTTCCCTATGATGCTATTTATTTTATGCAAAATCCTTTTCTGCAAAAAATCAATGGCTTGGGGTAAAACAACTCACGGTTTAATTCAAGAAGAAGAAGATAATATTCAAAAACAAAAAGCTAAAGTTTAAGGAAGAAGGCAATTAAATGAGAACACTTACAGTCGAAGATATTAAAAACGAAATCAGAAACGTTCAAGATTTTCCAAAAAAAGGTATCCTTTTTAGAGATATTACAACAGCTCTAAAAGATGCTGATACTATGAAAGCTATGGTTGATTTCTTGTACGATCATTATAAAGATAAAAAAATTGATTACATTGCAGGTATGGAATCAAGAGGTTTTATCGTTGGTATGCCTTTGGCTTATAAATTAAACGTTGGTTTTGTTCCAGTTAGAAAACCAGGTAAATTACCAGCTGAAACATATAAACAATCTTATGAATTAGAATATGGTACAGACGTTATCGAAATGCACAAAGATGCAGTCGAAGAAGGTAAAAATGTACTAATCGTAGACGATTTACTAGCAACTGGTGGTACTGCTTGCGCAGCTTGCCAATTATTACATCAAGCAAAAGCAAATATTGTTGGTGCAGCATTCTGGATTGAGTTGAACGGTCTTGGCGGTCGTGAAAAACTTGAACAACAAGAAGGCATTGATGTAGTAAGTATGCTACAGTATTAGAAATACGAAAGTTTAAATTAAATAGAAGAGGCGAAGCCAACGGCTTCGCCTCTTCTATTTAAATAATCTTTATTCAATAAAAATTATATTTTCCAAGAATGTAAATATTCTTCTTGTTCAGGTGTCAAAGTATCAATCTTAACCCCCATAGAGTCAAGTTTAATCTTTGCAATCATCATATCTACTTCTTCTGGCAATGTTAATAATTTATTTGGTAATTTGCCTTGATTTTTAACAAGATATTCAATACCCAAAGCTTGGTTTGCAAAAGACATATCCATTACGCTTGCAGGGTGCCCTTCTGCGGCTACAAGGTTAACTAATCTACCTTCTGCAATAACGTAAATTGATTTACCATTATCTAATTTATATTCTTCAAGATTTGGTCTAATTTGTTTAATTTCAACAGCATGTTCTCTCAAGCCTTTAACATTAATCTCGTGGTCAAAGTGTCCACAGTTACCAACAAAAGAGCCGTCCTTCATATTCAACAAGTGTTCAACGTCAACAACGTGTTTATCACCAGTTACAGCAATAAAGATATCACCTTCTTTTGCAGCATCCGCAATAGGCATAACTCTATAACCCTCCATAACAGCCTCAAGTGCTTTAAGTGGGTCAACTTCGCATACGATAACGTTTGCGCCCAAGCCTTTTGCTCTCAATGCACAACCCTTACCGCACCAACCATAACCAGAAATTACAACTGTTTTACCCGCAATTAAAATATTTGCCGCTCTGAAAATACCGTCAAACAAGCTTTGACCTGTACCGTATCTATTATCATACAAGTGTTTTGTCAAGCTTTCATTAACACCAACTGCAGGAGCTTTTAATTTGCCTTGTTCTTCCAATGCTTTCAATCTAATAATACCAGTAGTTGTTTCTTCTGTAGAACCAATAATGTGTTCTGCAAGTTCTGGTTTTTCTTCATAAATAGTTGCCATAATATCACAACCGTCATCAATAATGATATTAGGATTATGTTCTAAAGCAACTCGTACGTGTTCTCTATATGTTTCAACAGATTCACCAGCATAACCATAAACAGGAATGCCCCAATATTTAACCAATCCTGCTGCAACATCATCTTGTGTAGATAAAGGGTTTGATGCAACTAAAACCGCATCAGCGCCACCAGCCTTCATTACAGTACACAAAGCAGCTGTATCTTTTGTAACGTGTACGCAAGCTGACAATCTCAAACCTTTAAAAGGTTGTTCTTTTATAAATCTTTCTTGAATACTTCTCAAAACAGGCATATCTCTCAATGCCCATTCGATATTGTTTTTGCCTTGTTCGGCAAGTGCAATATCTTTTATATCACAATTTAACATAGTTTCTACCATTCTAATCCCTTTCGTAAGCTAAACTTATTGTTAATGTAGTTTTATCGACATCAGTAATTGCCCAACGTAGAGGTATAATGCCTTGCTTTTTAAGCTCAGCTTCAACATATTCTGTTGAAACATTTTCTACGTTTTTAATCTTTACACAATCAGACAATATCATTACAAAAACCTATTCAACAGTAACAGATTTTGCCAAGTTTCTAGGTTGGTCAACGTCTTTACCTAAGAATTCTGCAATATGATATGCTAACAATTGTAGAGGAACGATTGCCATAATTGGTGAAATCAATTCGTGAACGTGAGGAACATTCAATACGTAATCGAACAATTCATCAAGTTTTTCATCTGTTGAATCAGTAAGAGCAATCATTCTTGCGTTTCTAGCTTTTGATTCTTGTGCATTTGAAAGAATTTTTTCATAAACTTTACCGCTCATCATAATTGATAATACTGGTAAAGTTTCGTCCAACATTGCAATAGGACCGTGTTTTAATTCGCCCGCAGGATAACCTGTTGCGTTGATATAACTGATTTCTTTTAATTTTAAAGCACCTTCTAATGCAGTAGCATAGTTTATACCTCTTGCAATAAAGATGAAGTTTTTAGAGCTTGAGTACATTCTAGCGCATTTTTGAATTTTATCAGTTTTTGATAACAATAATTCGATTTTTTGTGGCAATAGAAGTAATTCGTTTTTAATAGTTTTAAGTTCTTCTGCATCAGCTGAACCTTTAATTTCAGCCAAGTGAAGAGCTAATGCGTAAAATGCCATTAATTGAGCTACGTAAGATTTTGTGGCAGCAACTGAAACTTCAATACCAGCATTTACTGGAACTAAGCTATCAGCTTCACGAGCCATTGCGCTATCAGGTCTGTTTGTAATAATTAAAATGTGAGAACCTCTTGCTTTTGATTGTCTTACGGCTGTTAATGTATCAGCTGTTTCACCTGATTGAGAAACCCCAATTACAAGTGTATGTTCATCTGTAACTGTTTTTCTGTAAATATATTCACTTGATGCTTCAACATCAACTGGAATTTCGCAAAGTTCTTCGATAATGTATTTACCAACCAATGCTGCGTGAAGAGAA
This sequence comes from Methanobacteriaceae archaeon, assembly GCA_963602355.1. Classification (GTDB taxonomy): domain Bacteria; phylum Cyanobacteriota; class Vampirovibrionia; order Gastranaerophilales; family Gastranaerophilaceae; genus UBA791. Next base: position 20,087 of record CAVCIU010000021.1, on the reverse strand, counting down.
GTACCGCAAGCAACAACTTGAATACGATTCAAATCTTTTAATTTAGATTTGTCTAGTTTAACTTCTTCAAGTTTAATTGGTTCATTTGCAGAGTGCAATTTACCTGACAAGAAATTTCTGATAACATCTGGTTGTTCATTAATTTCTTTAAGCATAAAGTGTTTATAACCCATTTTGCTCAATGCAATTGGTTCCCAAGGAAGAAGTTCAACTTTTTGTTTAACTTCAATATTATCAGCATCATAAATATGAATTGAATTTGCAGTTAAAACCGCAACTTGATTTTCGTCTAAATAAATAGCTTTTTTAGTATATTCAATAACAGCAGGAACATCAGATGCCGCAAAGTTTTCGCCTTCACCAACACCTAATAACAATGGTGCGTTTCTACGTGTTGCAACAATTGTATTTGGAACATCTTGATGAATAACGCATAGTGCATAAGCACCTTCAAGTCTCTTTGTAGCAAGTCTTACAGCTTCTTTTAAATCGTTTGTTTCAGAATAAATTTGAGCTACTAAGTGAGCAACAACTTCTGTATCAGTTTCTGATTTAAAAATTGAACCTTTTTCAATTAATTCAGCTTTGATTTCAGCGAAATTTTCAATGATACCGTTGTGAACAAGAGCTAATTTACCACAATTACAAGTATGTGGGTGAGCATTGATTTCATTAGGTACACCGTGAGTTGCCCAACGAATATGACCAATACCTACGTTTGCTGTTTTAATTTCGTTTTCTTTTGTTGCTAAAAGGTCTTTTAAATTTTGTAATTTACCTTCAGCTTTATAAATTTTTGTTTTGCCGTCAGCTAAAAGAGCAACCCCTGAAGAATCATAGCCTCTATATTCAAGAGAACTTAAACCTTTTGTTAAAACTTCGGCTACATTTTTTTCGCCAACATATCCTACAATACCGCACATAATATATTATTAACCTTTCTCAATTTCCTTCTATACTTTCAATATTTTATCATAAAAACACTACTTGCAATGTATTTTTATTAGTTGTAAATTAAGATTATATAAAGATATAAAAAGGAGAATATATGAAAAAGTTTTTAGTATTAATTTCAATATTTTTTGTTGGTTTATCAGCAAATGCAGATTTTGTAACTAACTCTTCTTCTGTTAATATGGATAATATTTGGAACACACTAGGAAAAAGAGAACAAAAAATTATTGACGTTGGTTCAAGAATTCTAAATCGAAATAAAATTCAAAATCGTGTAGTTTTTTATCTTAACACTTCTCCACTAAAATCAATAAATGCTTATACAGCATACAGAAATAAAGGAATTTACGTATATCCAGAATTATTGAATTATATCGAAAACGATGATGAATTAGCTGCAGTTTTGGCGCATGAGATTGCTCATGATATGGATTATTATGAAGGTTGGTGCAAATCTGTAGCAATGAAATTTAATAGTAAATATTACGAATACAAAGCTGATGAAATAGGCATTGATTATATGGTAAAAGCTGGTTACAACCCAATTGCAATGATTACAATAATGAATAAAATTAGTGGTGAAGATGCTTATGATTGGAAAATATTAAGATCTCACCCAAAAACATCAAAAAGATTAATGAAAGATTATGAAATTATTTATAAAAAATATCCTCAATATTTATCAAGTCCAATGACAAAAAATATTCATTATGTAAATTGGACATATACTGCACAAAAAGATATACAAAAATTTAAAGAAGAACAAGCTAAACAAAAAATTTAGGGTTGTAATTATTCAGAATATCTACGTTTCATTATTAGGTTATTTTTTTCATTGTACGCATTTGCGCCAACCCAATGCGCAATAAGTTTTTCGTCGGGTGAATAAATATATGTTTCACCCTTAGAAACTCTAACTCCCATATTTATTAATTCGCCGGTTGTTGAGTATTTATAAAAGTTGTAAGGATAATTTAATCCGTCCTTTTTATCGACATTGATTAAATATCCATTTGCATCGTAATAATAAACATAGTATGGATCATCTTTGTACAAAATTCCATAAGTAGAATCAGAGAAAAAGGCTAGAGTTCTATCTTTTAGCTCTAAATTTCCATTGATAATATTTTGTAAATTAGCTTGATTTTCATAATCATAAATTTTGTCTTTAAAAGTGTCTTTATTAATTCTATATGCAATTCCGTCTACTACACGTTCTCTTGCAGAATTAACGTTATATTCAGCAGAACCATAAAATACAGCATCTGCAAATGCACAAGATGAGCCAAACACAACAAAGGTAAAAAATATAGCCAAAAGTTTTCTTATAGTCATAGTCTTTATTTAAGGATAAATTTTAATAAGTCAAAAAGTTGTGTTATGATGAAAATACTATGGAAGAAAAAATAAGAAATTTTTGGAATAAATACAAAGAGCAAACAATAATTGCAGTAATTGTAGTACTAATTTTGTTTAAAATACATTCAGTTCTTTCTGAAAGAGTAAACTTAACTCCAGACAAGGTTTATGAAATAAACACTTTACCAAATGTTTGTGCAAACACAAAAGCTGGAGGATTTTCAGACTTATTTTTCAAAGACGGTAATTTATACATTCTAACTGATAGAGGGCCAAACAGTGAACCTAGATTTATCGGAGATAAAGAAGTTCGCATTTTCTATTGTCCAAACTTAGTTCCAACAATTTATGAAACAAAATTTATGCCAAATGGAGGAATAAAAGTTTCTGGTAAAGGTAAAATTGAAGGCACAACAGGATTGCCAGTAGATGAAAATGCTGATTGTTTAGGTATTTCTCCAAATGGAGACCTATTAAACCCACAACTTAGCGGTGCTGATACAGAATCATTTATTATTGATAAAAAAGGCAATTACTGGATTGGTGAAGAATACTACCCTTCTATAATCAAGGTTAACAAAGATTTTAAAGTAGAAAAACGTTTTGCGCCGATAAATTCACAATACATAAATTCTAAAATTGAATACATTTTGCCAGAAGAGTTAAACTCTATTCAAAAAAATATGGGTTTTGAAGCAATGGCATATAACGGTAGAAATCATATTTATGTATTCACTCAAAGTGCGTTAAAAGGCGAATTTTACGGAAGAATTATAAAATTCAACATAAACACTGAACGAGTAGAAAAAGTCTATAAATACGATATCAATGCTGATTCAAAAGTTTCTGGTGCCGTAATGCTAAATAACAACACTATTTTGACGGTTGAATTTAGAGACGGTATTCACCAAATAAGAAAATTAAAACTTAACGGTAATAAAATAAAGAGTAAACAAGTTTATCAGTTGACAGGTTTGAACCATATTGATAGTGATACAAAAATTGAAGGTATTGCTTTAGGCAAGAAAAAATTATACATTATAAACGACAATGATTACGGAGTAAGCGAAAAGAACAGACAAGACAACTTTATAATAGAATTTACTCTAAAATAATTGTGAAATTAATATCACTTTTTGAATTTGTATTGTCAGGATTTTCTTTCCAAAGTTTTATTTCAAACGTAGCAGGGAAAGATTTTACATCAAAGAATAATTCTTCTTGAAAAGCGACATTGTCATTGCAGCCGCCATAAACACCGCAAGACGAATCAACTCTGATTGCATCTTTGAATTTATAAATATTTTTAGAAATATTATCAAAAGAATGAGCAAAAACAATATTGTTAGTTTTTCTACAGAAAGCATAATTGTAGCCTAAATCTCTAGCATTTAGACCAACAAGTTTTAGTCTTCTGTTCATTTGATTATCAGAAATATCGTAAGTTAGATAGAAAGTATTATCATCTTTTGAAAAACTTAATTTTTTAGGAATTAAATACTCATCATCTGAGCAACGAAAATATTGTTTAGGGAAAGTTGCATAATCAACACCCACAAGGATTGCAGGATTATTGATAAACTTGCTATCATTTGTCATACTTTTATAAGCATAAGAATGAGCCCCGATACAAGCTAAAGCTTTTACTCCTAGCCATTTATTGTTTTCAGAAATTCCACCAAAAACTTCTTCTTTTGGTGTGTAATTTTTATCCTTGAAAATTGTTTTATTCACATAATATTTTCTGAAAGTATAAATTTGTTCTTTTGAAACAGAATTGTAATCAGACATTGAATTTATTTTTATATTACCAGAAATCCAATATTCATAAGGATTTTTCTTTTTAAAAGTTTTATCAAACCAGTTTTCACTGTCTTGTTCAGGGGTGTCTTGTGTGATTTCTTTTTCTTCAAAAATTTTATTAAAAACTTTGTACTGGTTTTTCTTGATAAAGGAAGAACCACTATCAGACGTAACTATGATATAGAATGCAATCATAGCCAAGATTATTATTAAAAACTTTTTAAATTCGCTTTCTGGAGTCATAATTACTAAATAGAATATACCACAAAATACAAATATTATATCAATTCAAATTTTAACAAAAATAGTACAAGTGGCTATAAAATTTAGATTTATAAAGGAGTTCGGGCTATTGCTCAAACATTTTGTCCGTGCTAAACTTAGGATAAAAAACAGATAAATCGGAGTGAGAAATGATAAATTTTTTAGTTAAATTAATGGGCGACCCACATGAGAAAAAAATCAAAAAGATGATGCCTGTTATTGAACATATAAATGCTTTAGAAGAAGAATTTTCAAAATTATCAGATGAAGAATTGAAAGCTAAAACTCAAGAATTTAAAGATATTTTAGCAAAAAGACCTAAATCTGATAATGTTAAACAAGATAGAATTTTAGAAAAAGAAGCTTTGGACAAAATTTTACCAGAAGCTTTTGCTACAGTAAGAGAAGCAGGTAAAAGAGTCTTGAACATGAGACATTTTGACGTACAACTTATCGGTGGATATTTCTTGCATAATGGTCATATCGCAGAAATGAGAACCGGTGAAGGTAAAACTCTTGTTGCAACACTTCCAGCATACTTGAATGCTCTTACTGGTAAAGGTGTTCACGTAATCACAGTTAACGATTACCTTGCAAAACGTGATTCTGAGTGGATGGGTAAAATTTATAAATTCTTAGGTCTTTCAGTTGGTGTAATTCTTTCTGGCGGAAGAAATTCAGAAGAATTTGAAAACAAGAAAAAAGCTTACGAATGTGATATCACTTATGGTACAAACAACGAATTCGGTTTTGACTACTTGAGAGATAATATGGCAGGTAGCCCAGAAATGCTTGTACAAAGACCATTTAACTATGCGATTATCGATGAAGTCGACAGTATTTTAATCGACGAAGCTAGAACACCATTGATTATCAGTGGTAGACTTGAAAAATCAGCTGAAACATATAGAACAATGGCAAAAATCGCACCTCAATTGAAAAAAGATGAGGATTATGAAGTTGATGAGAAAAATAAAAACGTTATCTTGACAGAGGCAGGTATTGATAAAGCTCAAGAGCTTTTAGGTGTAAAAGATTTGTTTGATATTGCAACTCAAAATGCTCACCAATTAATCCAAGCTTTAAAAGCAAAAGAATTATTTGTTAAAGATACAGATTATGTTGTCAAAAATGGCGAAGTTTGTATCGTTGACGAATTTACAGGTCGTTTAATGGAAGGTAGACGTTGGTCAGACGGTTTGCACCAAGCCGTTGAAGCAAAAGAAAACGTTAAAATTCAAGATGAAACACAAACTTTAGCAAGTATCACTTTCCAAAACTTATTCAGATTATATCCAAAATTATCTGGTATGACAGGTACAGCGATGACAGAAGAAGCTGAATTTGGTAAGATTTATAACCTTGAAGTTACAATCATTCCAACAAATAAACCTGATATTAGAGAAAATATGTCTGATGTTATTTACAAGACTGAAAAGCAAAAATATTTGGCAGTTGTAGATGAAATCATTGAAATGCACAAAAAGCAAAGACCAGTACTTGTAGGCACAATCAGTATTGAAAAATCAGAATACATTTCACATCTTTTAAAAGAAAGAAATATTCCACATAATGTTTTGAATGCAAAACACCACGAAAAAGAAGCATATATCATTGCCCAAGCTGGTCGTGCAGGTGCAGTTACAATCGCAACAAACATGGCTGGTCGTGGTACCGATATTCTTTTGGGTGGTAATGCTGAATATTTGGCGAAGGAAGAACTTGAAAACAAAAATATCACACTTGATATGCCTGATTACGAAGAAAAGAAAAATGCTTTGTTGGCAAAAATGAGAGCACAAACAGAAGATGAACACAAGAAAGTTGTTAGAGCAGGCGGTTTGCACGTAATCGGTACAGAAAGACACGAATCAAGACGTATCGATAACCAATTAAGAGGTCGTGCTGCAAGACAAGGCGACCCTGGTTCTACGAGATTTTTCTTATCTTTAGAAGATAATTTGATGAGAATTTTCGGTGGCGATAAGATTATCAGCCTTATGAATGCTCTTAACGTTGAGGAGGATATGGCTATTGAAAACCCTCTTATCACAAGACAAATTCAATCAGCACAAAAGAAAGTTGAAACTTATCACTTTGATATAAGAAAATCTGTACTTGAATATGACGACGTTATGAATGTTCAAAGGGAGAAATTCTATGCTCAACGTAAAAAAGTTTTATTCGGTAAAAACCTTTCTGAAGATGTTAAATTTATGATTGAAAAAGAAATCGAAAGATTACTTTTGAGCTACATCACTCCAGAAATGAATACTGCAGAATATGTTTACGAGGATTTAGAAAGATTAATCAAAGAACTTCATTCTATTATGCCTCAACTTAGTGATATTCAAGTTAATGACATCAAAGATTTAAGATATGATGCTATTTATGAAAAAATTAAAGAAAAAGCATTCCAAAAATATCGTGAACACGAAGAAGAAATTATCAAATTCTATAATGACGTGATTTCTCAATACGAAGACGAACCAAAACTTCAAGAACCATTTACTGATGACAACATTATGAGAACAATTGAACGTGATGTAATGTTGAGAACAGTTGATAACAAATGGATTGACCATTTACACAATATTGATATGTTGAGAGACGGTATCGGATTGAGAGCTTACGGTCAAAAAGACCCATTAATTGAATATAAAAAAGAAGCTTATGACTTGTTTAATAATATGATGCACGAAATTCAAGGTGATGTTGTAAAACACATCTTTAGAACAAAATTTGGTGTACAAGTTATAAATCCAAACGATGCTATCGAAACAGATTTATCAAGAGCTGCTGAAAATTTTGATTCATCTGAAGAAGATGAAGAAATCGAAGTTAAACCAGTAAAAAACGATAATAAAATTGGCAGAAATGACCCTTGCCCTTGCGGTAGCGGAAAAAAATATAAACACTGTTGCGGAAAAGCATAAGCCGGTGTGAGCTATGTTATGCAGATTATTAGGTTATTATAAATAAAAATGTCATTCCGGACTCCGATCCAGAATCTGACCTACGACCGCATTATACATACACAAAACTCAGATGCTGAGTCAAGCTCAGCATGACAAAAAAGTAAAATTGAATATAAACATAAAAACAGAAACTTAGGTAGGTTGGGCATACTTGCCCAACAAAGATTTATAAGAAAATCATGGATAAATTAATCAAATTAGCAATAGAAATACAAAGCATTGCTCAAGCAGGAATTGCATATACAGAAAATCCTTATGACGTTGAAAGATACGAACGTTTGAGAGAGATTTCTGCAGAAATAATTTCAGAAAAATCAGATATAAACCTTGAAAAAGTAAAAGATTTATTCTGTAGTGAAACAGGTTATCAAACACCAAAAATTGATACCCGTGGGGCAATTTTTAAAGACGATAAGATTTTGCTTGTGCATGAAAACAATGACACTTGGTCTCTACCTGGAGGCTGGTGTGATGTTTTAGAATCTGTTAAATCAAATACAGAAAAAGAAATTCGTGAAGAAGCAGGACTTGAAGCAAAAGCTGTAAAACTAATTGCCGTACAAGATAGAAACAAACATAATGAACCTTATTATGCTTATAGTGTTTGCAAAGTCTTTGTATTATGCGAACTTATTGGTGGTGAATTTAAGGAAAACCTTGAAACAACAGAAATAAAATATTTTGGAATAGATGAATTACCTGAAAATTTGGCAAATGAAAAAAATAATAAAGAACAAATTTTAATGTGTTTTGAGGCATACAAAAATCCAAATTGGCAAACACAGTTTGATTGATTTTTTTTCAATGACAAGCAAGTTTTGCCATACCTTTTGTGTCATTCTGAAGTGTGCTTGGAGAATGGTTTAGTTAGTTCTAATATATTCAGAATTTTACCAGTTATGAATGCTTTTGTAGGTTGGGGTTTCCACCCCAACAAATCTAAGTGAACCCTCACCCTGCCCTGCTTGGTTGTTGCCGTTAAACGAGTCTTCGTGTTTTGCTTCGCAAAAGCACTCCGCTCTCTGGCAACAATCCGCTCTCACAGTATTGGGCGAGGGGAAGAAAATCACGTCATTGCTTGACATGTACAGCAATGACAAAATACAAAAACTAGTGCGCTATCTGGGGGATATGCTATTTTCATTTACATAATGAGTCTACAACATGACACACCATGTCCGCCTCCTCCATTTAGAGGAGAAATTAAAATTCATTCTAGCTCGTTGGTCCGCTTCTTTTCTTTTTCTTTGATTTCTTTAAATTTTTTCTCTTTAATTTATATTCATTCTTCAACTGTTTTAATTGTCTTTTATAAACAAATTCTTTTTCTTTCTTTTCTTGTTTCTTAGCCTCTTTAGCTTCTTTCTCTTCTATCTTTTTCACGTCTTCCAAGTGTTTTGTTTCTGCCTTTACAAGTTCTGGATCCTTAACCCCTGCTTGTACAAGTTTAAACCCAATAACACTTACTTCCATTGCCTGATTATTTAAAGATTCAAGTCTTGAATAATTTCCATTATAATCAATACTCCAAGCGCCTAAAAATTTAGGTTTATTACCTGTAAACGCATAAGCATTCATCAAAACTCTATCATTATTATTTTTATCAAAGCCCAAAGGATAAATATCCCAGCGATATTCGCTCAATTCAAAGCCTTTAGTCTTTTCCCAATAATGTAAAATAGCTTGTCTAATTTCTACAAGATTTGTTGCCTTCTTAGTTCTAAAATCGTATGTCCAAACATTTGTTTGCCAAATTCCGTCAAAATTATTACCAATTTTTTCCTTCGCAACAAGTTTTGTATGATTTACGTCAAAATCAATCGGAGTAATCGTTCTAAACGTATCTCTAACTTCTGTGTCTTTTTCTGTTTCAAGAATAGGGCTTTGCCATCTCTTTGCAACATTAGCCTTTATTATTCTTTGTGTGTCAGGTAATCCAGTATCCAGTGGCACAACAAAAACGTCGCAAGTAGTAACGTTTCTATCTGCGTAATAATAAACTACCGGATAAACCATTGTTCTCAAGTCATTTGAAATAAGTCCAAAGCCGTTTTCTCTTCTATCAAATCGATGTTTTCTACTCAATCTAATATCAGGGCTTCCTGGAGGATCATTATATCTAACAAGTTTATAAACCGGTTGAGGAAGGTATTTCATATCCTTGTCTTGCACCGGAGCGATAAAATCTCTATCCTCTTTTGTTTTATCCTTAACTCTTGATTCAGCCTCGTATTGGGCAACTGTCATATACCCAGATTTTGGCATAAGACTTTTTTCATATTGTTCTCTAAGTTCTCTTTTTCTAACCTTATATTCGTAATCTAATTGTTTTTCTTCTACGCTTTTGTGAAAACTTGGCATTGCAATATCAAACGTTGCAATTTCTTGTTTAATATTCTTTTTAGCCTCTTTAGCTTGTTTTTTTGCATCGGCTTTTGTAAATTTCTTCTTCGTCGCTTTTGCATTAGTAGCTGTCGACAATTCTTTTTGTTTATTTTTTAATCTTTTTGCCTCTTCTCTTCTAACCTTATTCAACTCCCGTTTACTAATTTCAGGGATAGTAAGTTCAATTTTTGAGGCAACTGAATTGTTTAAGCTATCGTCATAAGTCAATAAATTCAAATCTGGTTGAATTAATAACGCAAATGCAGAAGTTAAAAACATTGACTAAACCAAGCCTTCTTTCATTGCAAGGTTAATAGCTTTTGTTCTGTTTTCTGTGCAAAGCTTTTGTAAAATGCTGTGAACGTGAGCTTTTGCAGTCGCATAAGAAATAACCAATTCATCTGCAATTTCTCTATTTGATAAACCGTTTACGATTAAACCTAAAACTTCTAATTCTCTATCAGTCAAGCCATAAGTATTTTTAGCATTTGTTTTATTTAATCTTGTTTCTTCAGTTATAATTGGATAAGAATTTTTATTGCGTTGAATATTTGATAAAACAATTCTTGCAATGTTTTGGTCAATCCAAGCGATACCTTCTGCAACAGCTTTTATTGCAGAAATAGTTTGATCTTTTGTAGCGCCCTTCATAATATATCCGTCAGCGCCTGATTCAAATGCAGAAAGCACATCTTCTTCGCTATCTCTTGAAGTGTACATCAAAACTTTCACTTCTGGATTATATTCCTTAATAACCTTTGTAGCTTCAATTCCGTCGATTTCTGGTAAGCCAATATCCATCAATACGATGTCTGGGTTTAAAAGTTTTGCCTTATTAATACCAGATACACCGTCTTCTGCTGTATCAATCAATTCAATATTTTCAGCTCTTTCAATAACAAGAGATAAAGCAATTCTTGTCATTTCGTGGTCTTCTACCATTAAAACTCTTATATCATTACTCATTGATTAATACCCTTTCTTTATTCGGAACAACAACATTTGTTAGTAAGAATGAGAATTCGCTACCTTTATTCAATTTGCTTTCAAGCCAAATTTTTCCGCCGTGTGCTTCAACGATTTGTCTTGACAAATACAATCCCAAACCTGTTCCTGTAGAACGTTTTTTACTTGTTCCTTGTGAAAATCTTTTGAATAGGCTTGGAATATCTTCTTTTGGTATGCCGTTACCATTATCGATTACAGAAAATACAATGTCGTTATCTTCTTGTTTTACACTTATAACTACTTTTCCACCGCTGTTTGTGTAATTGATTGCATTTCCGCATAAGTTTGTAATTACTCTTCTCAATTCACTTCTATCTGCGTTAATGCAAACATTTTCATCTGGTGCATATTCTAATACAAATTCTAAATCTTTTTTGTCAGCAAGAGGTTTTAGCTCGTTGTAACATTGGTCGCATAATCCTTTGAAGTCAAAGTTTGTTTTTACCAATTCAAGTTTTCCAGAATCGTATCTATAAACTTCTAATAATGAGTTAACAAGCCCTAGTAAGTTTTCATTGTTTGTTTTTAGTGTTGTTAACAACATTGTAGCTCTATCTTCAAATTTTCCAAGTGTTCCGTCCAAGAAGAATTTAAGAGTTTGAATTGCAGCAAGTAAAGGTGTTCTCATATCATGAGTTAATGTTGCAATAAAATCGTCTCTTAATCTTTCTGTTTCTTTTTGTACAGAAACATCTCTGATTACTCCAACATATTTTTGAACTTTATCATCTTCGCTTTCAATCATAGCCAAGCTGATTTCAACTGGAGTTGATTTTCCAGAAAGAGTATTTGTTATAAAGTAATCTCTCAATACAATTTCTCTCTCATCTGGGTCAATAGATTTGAACATTTCGCCCTTTTGAGGATAAACAATGTCTGAGAATTTCATATTTTCTAAGTGTTTTGCAGAAAGACCTGTTAAATTTTCGCAAGTTGGGTTTACTTGTTCAATATTACCGTCAATATCAATTGTTATTATACCGTCAGCGCAGTAATTAATGATATTGCTCATTTTTGAGTTTAATTCTAAAATATCTGCAGTCTTTTCTTTTACTAAATCTTCCAAGTTATGAGAATATTTTTCTAATTCAGCTTTTGCAACTTCTAATTCTGAAATTTTTTCATTTAATTTCTTTATTAAGTTGCTTCTTTCTATACCGTTTTTAACAGTGATGATTAAATCGTCGTTATCCCAAGGTTTTTCTAAATACTTATAAATACCAACATTATTGATTGCATCAATTGCGTTTTCTTTATCGGCATAGCCTGTCAAAAGGATTTTACTAACATCGGGATATATTTTTTTTGCTTCTTTTAAGAACTCAACACCATTCATTTCTGGCATTTTTACGTCAGAAATTATAACATCTGGTTCATTATTCTTTAAAAATTCAAGAGCATCTAGCGGATTATTAAAATAATTCGCATTGCTAAAGCCCTCAACTTTAAATAACATTTTTAATGCCGACGTTACGACTTGTTCGTCGTCAACTACGACTATCATCCCATTTCTCATACTATTAAGAATAACTTATTTTATTCAAATAGACAAATGCTTAACAAATTTTCATGAACTTTAGTAAAGATGATTTTTGAAATATTTTAAAATTTCTATCAAGGTTGATGAATTTCCGCCATAACCTGATTTTGAAACTATCCATTGTGATTTATAATCTAGTGATAGTGCAATTTGTGGTGCAACTTCATCAATAATTTGTAGTTGTAATGAGTTTATCGCTTTGCAACATTTTATTGATGTTTGGCTACCTAATGTTATTAAAATTACTTCTTTTCTGCTGATTACTTGACTAGTTAATTCTGCAAGAAAATCTGAAATTCTTGTGATTAATTTTGGTTTTGTCATTTCGTTATCAAGTGAATCGTCAGAAAAACCGTCAAATTCTTGAATTAAAGATGATGCGTGAATTGTTACGATATCATTGTTTTCAAGTGCGTTAAGAACTTTGTTTACAACCTCTTCGGAAATCCCTTCCATAAGCATTTGCATTGTTATGCTAATTGCAAATTTGTTTTCGATTTCTTCTGAAGCTGTTAATTTTTCTATTTGAGTTCTGCATAAATGTGTTGGCGAACCAGATACAATTAATTTTGGTAAATTAGGAATTTTAGCTGGTTTTACTGGAGTCTCTTCTTCCTTATGTTTAACTTCGTCTAAAACGTGATTTGCTAAAATTTGTGCTGTTGCAGTTGTACCTACTGGCAAAATGTTTAATTTTGATTTCATTATTGCAAGTAGAATTTGTTCAATATCATCATTTGACACAGCATCTGCTACAATGATTTTTTTGCCAGAATTAATTAAGTCTTTTAATTCCATTAAAATAGGACCAGCGCCTTGCATAACTCTATTCAACTCAAGATGTCCGATAAGATCTGTTTTATCTTCATCAAGTTGCATTTTCAATAGAGTCGGAATGTATGATTCTGTAACGGGTGCCATTACGTCTCTAGCAATTTCAGTTCTTTCAATTGGCAAGCCCTTAATCAACTGATATCCTCCAACAGTTGTTATGTTGTGGAATGGAGATGCAGGTATGATTATTGCTGCATCAAGATTAAGGTTTTCTATCATACTTAGGGTTTCTATACCAATATTACCTCTACAGTATGTATCGATTTTTTTGAAAAATTTATCTATGCCCAAGTCATCAGTAAGTTTTATGCAAGCTTTTTTAACTTCATTATAAGAAGTTTCAAGAGATTTACCTCTACTTGCTGTTGTTACTGCCCAAACTTGAATATTTTTTATCCCTTGTTGAATATTTTCGCAATCCAAGACAACTTGAGTATGCGCACCTTTTAAGTGAAATTGTAAAGCTGCATCATTAATCTCAGTTATGTCATCTGCAAGAATACCAATAAGGTTAGAGATAATCATTGTTATTGTTCGTCCCTTTTAGAGCCTAATAATCTAATGTTATTAGCTACAACTAAAAATCTTTCTCTTTCTTCGCCAGATTGGTCTTTCCATTTGTTGATAGCAATTCTACCTTCAACGGCAACCATTCTACCTTTTTTTACATATTCGCCAGCAAATTCTGCTTGTTTATCCCAAACATCTACGTTAAACCAGTCTGTTACTTCTGATTTAGTTTTGCTGTCCCAACGATTTACTGCAAGTGAAAAATTTGTTCTTACTTTTCCTGATTCAAAGTATTTGATATCTGAATCTTGACCTGCACGTCCTACAATTACTACACTATTCATATTTATTAGCCCTCTTTTACTTCTTCTGTATTTTCTGAATTATTACCTGTTACGCAATTTTCGTAACCTGTATTTTTACAAATTTCTTCGCACCAAAGTCTTACAATTTCGTCTTCTGGTAATTCGTAAGAAATTGGTTTACCAATTATAACCTCAATTTGTTTTGAACGGAATTTTTTAGAATATTCTTCAAGTCCGCAAATTGAAATTGGTACGATATCTGCTTTGAATTTTTTTGCAAATAAAACAAATCCTCTGTGGATATCTTCTAATTTTTTATTTTTGCGAGTTCCACCTTGAGGGAAAATACCTAGACCCCAAGATGTTTTAAAGATTTCTGTAACTGTTTTAAAAGTTGCAAGTTCAGGTTTTTCTCTATTAACAGCGAATGCGCCTAATCTTTTTACTAACCAAGTTTTAATTGAATTACCTTCAAAAAGTTCCTTCTTTGCCATAAACGCAATTGGTCTTGCAACTGCATAACCTACGAATGGTGGGTCAAGTTCTGAAACGTGGTTTCCTACGTAGATTACGTTTCTATTTTTAGGTAAATTTTTTCTACCTTCAATTTTTAATCTGTAATAAAATGCTTGTACTGGAAAAACCATAAATACTAATACAAAGTAGTAAAATAATGTTCTCCAAATATGGTAATCACTTGCAAATCTTCTTGCAAAATTTCTTGGTTCTTTTTTATCTTTTTCTTTAGCCATCTTTTTCTTTCCTAAGTTGCAGGAACGTATTCAAAACCTGTAAGTTTTTGAATAGCCAATCCCCATTGTTCCATAACAGCATCTAAATCTTCGCTGAATGGAATTACTTCTCCAATTTTAACTTTAATTTTGCCTTTGAAAGGACAAAGTGTTTTGTTTTGTGAACCAACTATGCCAATTGGTAAAATGCCACACTTAGTAGCTTTTGCAAGTCCAGCAAAACCTTTTTTAATGTCTTCAATTTTTCCAACTTCTGCTCTTGTACCTTGTGGGAACAAACCTAGTACCCAGTCAGTATTTTGAACTTCAAGGGCAGTCTTGATTGTTGAAACTTCTAATTTTTCACGGTTAACAGCAAATGCGCCTTCCCAATCTAGCATCCAACGTACAAATCTTTTTTCAAAAAGTTCTTTTTTTGCCATGTATGCTACAGGTCTATTTAGAGTAAAACAAACCAAGAATGGGTCTAATGTTGAAAGGTGGTTCCCGCAAGCAATGTATTTGTTGTCTTTTGGAATGTTTTCTTTGCCTTCAATCTCTACTCTATACATCAATTTGAATTGCATTCCATACCAGAATTTACAAACTACTCTTTGGAAAAATTTTCTCCAAAAATTGAAATATTTTGCAGTTCTACGTGCATAATTCTTTGGTTGTTTTTGATTTGCCATAGTTCCTCCGCTTGTTCTATTATACTATATATTTTTTATTTGTAAAATTTGTATTGTTTTAATACAAATCTGTGTTATTATTAATCTATACATTTACTATTAAAATTACATTTACGTTCACATTTGAAAGGAGAGTTTATATGAATTTAGACAAGAAAGCTTCTTGCCCACTAGAAGAACAATTATTTAAGAGTGTTTATGATAGAACACCTCAATATGTTAAAGATTTGAACTTAATGGATTTTTCTAATAAAGGTGAATTTACTTTTACTTTGAAAAAAGAACATCTTTATCCATACGATGAAACTTCTAATCCAGAAGGTTTGAACTTAAAAGACTGGTTTGCAAATTATGCAAAAGAAGCAAAAGTTTCAACAGCAGGTATCAGAGGTCCTCAAAATATTTTATATCCTCAAGATACTCGTTTTCCAATTAACTTAGTGGGTATTGTTTTAGCAACTCTTGCAAAAGCTCTTGTCGCAAAAGAAAAATATCCTAACCAACAAGTTATCAAACTTGCTGGTCGTGAAGTTAGATATAATTCAGATTTATTTTTAGACGCAATCGCAAGAATTCAAGCCGCACAAGGTATTAAAACTCTTGTTCCTGTTGAAAAGAAAACTATTCCTATTTGGTTAGCTTCTTTCTTAGCATTCAAATTAGACCTGGTTGGCGGTGAATACATTACTTCAAGCCACGGTATTTCTGTTAAAAACGCTACAAAAGACTTAAATTCTCAAGGTAGTCAATATTTACCAGAAGAATCAGCTGAATTCGTTCAAAAAATTCAAGAAATCTTTGACGAAACAGAAAAAAATGGTTCTTACGAAATTAAAATTTCAGCAGAAGACAATCCTTTAATTGACGAAAAAGTTATGGCTAAATTACACGACGGTGTTGATTTATACGTTGAATACTTGAAATCAGGTGTTGCTGAAAAAGATAACTTGGATTTCATCAAAAAAGCTCAAAACAAAATCGTTATTGAAAACGTTGGTGGTTCTGCATACAGAACTCTAAGCCGTGTTTTAAAAGAATTAAATATTTCAGACAAATTTGTTTGGTTGAATGAAGGCGAAGATCCATTCTTCCACTCAATCGGTAAATATGATGAAGATCCAAAAGGTAACAAAACATTCTACGATTACTCAGTAGACGCAACTGTTTTAGCTAAACGTAAAAATGGTGAAAACTACTTCCCTGTAATTGAAACTCTTCATTATGACAAAGTTTTAGCTGATTATCCAGTAGGTACAGCTGTTCTAATCACAGACCCTGACCACGACAGATTAACAGTTACTCAAATTGAAGACGAAAAAGAAATCTCAAAACTTGAAAAAGCTGGTATTGCTTATGTAAAATTAGGTAACGGCAGAATTTTAACAGTATTCACTGCTAACCAAGCTTTCTTATTGTTAATGGATTTCCGTATGAAGATGTTGAAATCACAAGGCAAATGGAACAATCACCCTCGCTTTATGATTAAAACTACAGCATCAGCAATGAGCTGGGACGAATGGGCAAAAGCTAACAATGTAGCAGTTGTTAACGTTCCTGTTGGTTTCAAAGAAATCGCTAATATTATGAAAAAAGTTGAACTTAAATTGAAGAAAAATCCTAACGATGAAGTTACTGTTATGGACGTATTCGGTCAACGTATCAACTTAGGCAAATCACCTCGTCTAATCTTCGGTGGCGAAGAATCTGGCGGTATGATTATGGGTGGCGAAGAAATGATTAAATCTCTTGCTGGTCGTGAAGCTATCGCAATGAGAGAAAAATCAGCAACTGAAGCAATTCTTGTTGCATCAGCTCTTTCTTCTAAACTTGAAGAAGAAAATAAAACAATGTCAGAATACTTACTAGAAGTATTCAAAGACAATAACATCAAAGGTCAATTTGATACTCGTGTTGATATCGCTTACTACAACGAATCAGAGCCAGACATCGATAAATTGAAAGCTGCAAAAGTTGCTGGTGAACAATTAAGAACTAAAAATGATTTGTTCTACTTATCAATGGCAATTGCAATCCGTTCAGGTAAAATGACTTTTGAAAACGCAAAAGAAATTTTAAAAGATGCTTTCAAAGAATTGAACTTTGACAACCTAAAAGCTATCAAATTTGTTGGTGATGGTACGTACTTAGAATTTGATGATAAATACATCGAAATCAGACCTTCTGGTACAGATGCTAAAACAAAAGCTTACGGTGCAGGTCTAAACTTTGATGAAATCGGTAAATACGCATCTGCAATGGGTAACTTCTCTGGAGAAAGAACAGAAACTCATAAAAAATACATTACAGATGAAATGTACGAAACAACAAAAGATAAATCAATGGAATACTATTTAGAATTCGTAAATGACGAAGCTAATAACGAAGTATTCGTTATTCCTGAATATTCATTCTAGGTTTAATAATGTTTAAAAGGGCGGGTCGAGAAAATCTCGACCCGCCCTTTTTTGTATAATTTAAAATTTTTATTTTAAACTTCTTACATCTGAAAGAGCAATCATATTGAATTTTTCTAGATAACTCTTTAGAGGTAATTTAATTGTTTTAGATGTATCGTGAGGGTTAACAAGATAGATGTTTTTATTATCTACATCTTTTACAGAATATGCGTGAGCATTGTACATGTGAACTTCTTCACCTGTTTTAGCATCAGTTGCACCCATTCCTCTTGTATCAACATTAGCTGTCATTCCAGTAACAGCTGCTCTACCGCTCATACCGTTTCCTTGAATGTAGTCAATCATACTTTGTACACCAAAAGAGCCAACAGCTGTACTTGTGTGATCAGGGTCGCCTAATAATTCAAGCGCTTTTCCTACGTAGTTTCCGTCGATATCAGCTTTACCGTCTGGAACAGTTTCTCTAAAATATCTGTCCATAGCGATTTCTAATGCTCTTACATCTGAATCACCGCTTGATAATTCATTTGAACATTTTAAGTCTCTTGCTGTAACTTTATAAGTTTTGCCCACACCTTTTAATGTAACTATTGCGTTACCTTGTTTGTCAACTTTGACTGCATTATCAAGAACTTTCTTACCTTGAGGTGTCATTGATAATGATTGAATACCAGCTAACAACCAGCAATCCCCAGTTTGACCTTGTCTGAACGGAATATCAATCTTACCATTCGGTCTTGGTCTACGTGTTTGTGTTGTATCTGAACGATTAACTAGTTTTTTGAAATCTGCCGCTAGACGTTTTTTATCTAGTTCTGGTAAACCTTTTTTAGTATCATATTTTTTTACTAAATCTTGCATTTTAGGAAGAACATCGTCAGAACGTTGTTTGTTGTAGTTTGCAACATCTTTACCAACATTTACCATGTGTTGTAAACATTGTTTCTTTTGAGCTTCTGACAGGTGTTTAGTATTCATAACCATTTCTGGCAAATTATATCCAGAGTTTGCAAAAACTTGGAATGCAAATTTATAACTCTTAGGGTCTAACGTGTGTATAGATTGCATAAGTTTTTCTGTATTTTTTATAGAACCATTTTTTTGACTTAAGCCTTTAAAGATACCTAAAGTTGTTTGTTCTGTATATTTTAAACGCATTTTACCGTCAATAAGAGGAACTGGCGGAGTATCATTTTTAACTTTGATTTCTTTTGGTTTAAATTCTACTTTATTATCAAAAATAGATGGCATTTTTTTATCTGCAGGTTTGTATGGAGTACCTGAGCCTTCTGTTTTTCCTCCAAAAATTTCTATTTCTGGAAGTTGGTTTGATGCTTGTCTAGTTTGACTTTTTGCTTGGGTTTTCTTACTGTTGTCCCCAGCTGAGTAAATGTTAATTTCTGTCATATGTAAACCCCTAATTCTGTACTATAAGAATAGCACTTTTTTTACATGTTTACAATAAAAAATTCCTTTTAATTTCACATTTCTTAAAAGGAATTTTTTATTTGTTTTATTTTATGATTTTTTATTTTTTTGATTTGTCTGCAAATTCGCTATCAATTCTTAAAAATACTGGTGAAATTTGGTCTTTTTCGATTAATTTACCATTTTTGATATTATCAAATTTCAAATCATCATATTTTGTATTGATATCGTAAGACAATTGTTCTGCCATACTTTTTGCAATGTTAGGGCAGAAAGGTTCAATTAGAGATGCAACTGTGCACATAACTTCAAGAACAGTTCTTAATACAGAACCACATTCTGTCATTTTTTCTTCTTTTGCAAGAGTCCAAGGTGCGTTATCTGTTACGAATTTGTTTGCTGTATCGACAAGAGTCATAATAGCTTGTGCTGCTTCTTGAATTTCGTAATTATCAAAATGATATTTTACTCTATCAACTGTGTTTTTTGCAATATTTAAGATATCGTCGTTAACTTTGAATTCTTCTTTAACTTCGCCGTCAAAGTATTTAACAAGCATTGAAAGAGTTCTATTTAAAAGATTACCCATAGAGTTTGCTAAATGAGCATTAACTTTTTCTTTGAAATCAACATCAGAATAGTTACCGTCTTTACCGCAAGGTGCGGCTGTTGCCATATAATAACGAAGAGCATCTGCGTTTTGAAGTTCAAAGTTTTTCAAAATATCCGCCGGAGCGATTACATTACCTAATGATTTTGACATTTTTGTTTCGTCAATTGTAATCCAGCCGTGTGCAAGGATTTGTTTAGGTAATGGTAAATCCAATGCCATTAAAATTGCTAACCAGTAAATACTGTGGAATTTAAGAATATCTTTAC
>CAVCIU010000020.1:0-29957 GCA_963602355.1 Methanobacteriaceae archaeon | reverse complement strand
TAACGAAAGAAGAGATTAAACAATGGAGAAGTTCATTGGAAAAAATCACTTTAGAAGATTTTGCAAAAAGATTAGGAAAAGAAATAGAAGAAGATAAACACACAAATGACTTAGTTGATATTGTAATGAAACATTCATCAACAGTAACAACATCAAGAATTGATTCAAATTCTTCAATCGAAAGAATTTCTTCAATTTCACAAAAAGCATCATCAAGAGAAAGAGAAATTACTCCTTCTTCATATGCTCCAAAAGCAGAAGTAAAACCTGTTGTAAAAGCAGAAAAAGTTGTTGAAGCAGCAAAAGCAGCTATCAAAAAAGAAACTGCAAAAGCAACAAAAACTCAACAACCAGCAAAAGCTACTGCAACTGTTAGCGACAATTCAGGTTATGAATTCAAAAAACCTCTAACAGAAAGAGAACAAATGGTATTTAATTATTTCTTAGAAAATAAAGATACTGTTGTATTTGCAAAAGATTTGGCTACACTTTTAAACATTCCAAGAGATTATGTTTATAAATACATCAAAACATTAAGAGCAAAAATCGAGGGCGATAATTTAAGAAACGCAGAAAGTGGCGGATTTATTTTATCAGATAAATAATTATGGCAATTGAAAAATCGACTATTTTAAAAGTATTAAGTAAAGCAAAAGCGTTGTATGTAGCAGACTATAATGACACATACGGCGTTTCTGCTAATATGATTAAAAAACTTTTTCAATATGCTGATTATGGAAAACCTCTTCATTTAGGAATTATTGTTCTTGAAGAATTTGAAGAAGACGGCTACATTGTAGTTGAAGGTATTCAAAAGCTTGTAACTTTATGTTTGGTTATGTTTGCCCTTTGCGAATGTTATAAACAAACAAATATGGCTAATGAAGAAGCTATTTCTAAAATTTATGAAAGATATCTTCTTGGTAAATATGGCGTAAAATTAAACCTTAATGGCGAAAATAAAAACATTTACGAAAAAATTATTTATAAAGAACGTTTAACTCCAGAAGAAAAAGAAAACCCACTATTCGTAGTGTTACACAAATTCTGGGAAGAAATTAAAGATAAAGGAATTTCTGCAAACGAACTATACAAGGCTCTAAAAGCTGTTGAATGTTATGTTGTTCAAATTAAACACGGAGAAGGCTTAGAATTTTATTATTCAATGAACAAAAACAGCAGAATGCTTGATACAGCAAAACTAATTCGTTCTTACATTAACAAAAAAGAACCTTCACTTGTTCGTATTTTTGATGAAATGATATTACCTTATGCACAATCTGGTGTATATCCTTTATTCTTAAACTTTTTGAGAGACTTTTTAAGCATTCAAAATACAAAATTACCAATTCACGAAACAGAAATATTCCCTATTTTCGTAGCATATTACGAAGATATGGTTGAAAACAGAGCACCAGAGCAAATTCTTGTCAACTTAAAAGAATTCTCTGAAAGATATTTAAAAATGATAAAAGTTGATTTTGAATACTTTGATTTGAAAAAGAACTTTACTCGTATTAACGAAATTGGTGGACAAGTAGCTTACCCTTACTTGTTAGAAGTTTTAACTGATTATGATAACCAAAGAATTAGCACAGATGCTTTAAATATCATCTTAAAAACAGTTTTTGATTATCTAAACAGAGGCAACGAATTTGATTTCACAGTTCTAAGCGAATTGATTAATCAAAGATTAGTAATTAGAAATTTGTAATTCAGTTATAAAACGGATAATTGTTAAAATTTAATTTTGACTTATAATTGAAGAATGGACTAAATAGAAGGAAAAATTATAATGAATAAAAGTCAATCTACTGGTATGTACGTAATATTAGGTATTATGATTTTAGCATTTGTATCAATGTTATTTTCAGGGCCTACAACAAGTACTCAAGATATTTCATACACAGCTTTTGTACAAAAAGTTGAAAACAACGAAATCAAAAGTGTTCAAATTGATAAAGATTTCTTGATTGCATTACCAGTTAAACAACCTGAACAAACAGAATCACAAAAGAAGGCTCCAAAACCTATTTATGGAGAATTAAAAAAAGCTACTTTACAATACAAAGTTTTGATTCCTCAAGGTTCAGACATATTGAAAAAACTTGAAGAAAACAATGTAGCGATAGAGGTTAAAAAACCTAGTGAATCATCGCAAATATTAAATGTTTTAGGTTCATTGATTTTACCATTATTGTTCATTATTTTCTTGATAATAATGGCGAAAGGTCTTTCAGCAGGCGGTTCACAAGCAATGTCATTTGGTAAAAGTAAAGCTAAACTTTTGTTGGATAACAAAGTTAAGATTACCTTCAAAGATGTTGCAGGTATTGACGAAGAAAAGAAAGAACTTGAAGAAATCGTTGATTTCTTGAAAAACGGTGAAAAATATTTAAAATTGGGCGCAAAAATACCTAAAGGTGTTTTACTAATCGGTTCACCTGGTACAGGTAAAACATTAATGGCAAAAGCAGTTGCAGGCGAAGCTGGTGTACCATTCTTCTCAATCTCTGGTTCAGATTTCGTAGAAATGTTCGTTGGTGTAGGTGCAAGCCGTGTAAGAGATTTGTTTGAACAAGCTAAAAAACATCAACCTTGTATCATTTTCATTGATGAAATCGATGCGGTAGGTCGTCAACGTGGTGCTGGTTTAGGCGGTGGACACGACGAAAGAGAACAAACTCTTAACCAATTGCTTGTTGAAATGGACGGTTTCGATGAAACAACTAACATCATCGTTATTGCAGCAACAAACAGACCTGACATCTTGGATAATGCTTTATTAAGACCAGGTAGATTTGATAGACAAATCGTTATCAATAGACCTGACATTTTAGGTAGAGAACAAATCTTAGAAGTTCATGCTAAAAACAAACCTTTAGCAAGCGAAGTTGACTTAAAAGTTTTAGCTAAACGTACTCCAGGTTTTACTGGTGCAGATTTGCAAAACCTTTTAAATGAAGCAGCATTACTTGCAGCAAGACACGATAAAGATAAAATTGATATGGACGATTTAGAAGAAGCAATTGATAAAGTTATTGCAGGTCCAGAAAAGAAAAGTAGAATTATTTCTGACGAAGAAAAAGAAAACACAGCATACCACGAAGTTGGACACGCATTACTTGCTAAATTATTGAACAACTGCGACCCACTTCACAAGGTTTCTATTATTCCTAGAGGTATGGCTCTTGGTGTTACATTAACTCTTCCAGAAAAAGACCATTTAACAATGAAAAAAGTTCAATTGTTAGACAGAATTACAATGACTCTAGGTGGTCGTGTTGCAGAAGAAATCATTTACGGTAAAGATTTTATCACAACAGGAGCATCAAACGACTTAGAAAAAGTTACATCAGTTGCAAGAAATATGGTTACAAAATACGGTATGAGTGAAAAACTTGGAAACCTTGCTTACGGTAAAAGTGATGAAAGAGTTTTCATGGGACGTGATTTCGGTCATACAAGAGATTATTCAGAAGAAGTTGCAGCAGAAATTGATGAAGAAGTTCAAAGAATAGTAAAAGAACAATACGACATCGCTCGTACACTTTTAACTCAAAACCAAGATATGCTTGAACAAATTGCAAAAGCATTACTTGATAGAGAAACTCTTGATGAAAAAGAATTTGAAGAGTTAATGGAAAAAATCAAAAACGAACGCAACTTGTATATGTAATTAAAATTTTTTATAACTAGTCTATGGCATAGGTGAATTACCAAATTTACTTATGCCATATTTTTTTTGTTTGTGCTAAACTTCAAGATGTAAGAGATTAATAGGAGAAATGTTATGTGGGAAAAAGATGTAAATATTAATCAAGTTTCAGAAATCAGAACAAGAACAACAGTTTTCTTTGGTATTGGTGCAATTGAAAAAATCGATTTTATTTCAAAAGACTTAAAATCAAAAGGCATCGACAAAGTAATCGTTATGTCTGGTAGAAACGCATATAAATCAACAGGTGCTTGGGACGTTGTAGAAAAAGCATTAAAAGACAACGGCATCGGCTATATCAACTATGATAAAGTAACTCCAAACCCAACAACACACGCAGTAGATGAAGCAACAGCTATGGCAAAAGAATTTGGCGCTAAAGCAGTTATCTCAATCGGTGGTGGTTCACCAACAGATGCTGGTAAATCAGTTGCTATTCTTTTAGAATACCCTGATAAAACAGCTTCAGACATTTATGAATTCACATTCACACCAGAAAAAGCTGCACCAGTTGTTGCAATCAACTTAACTCACGGTACTGGTTCAGAAACAAACAGATTTGCTGTTGTAACTATTCCAGAAAAAGAATACAAACCAGCAATTGCTTACGATTGCATTTATCCAATGTACGCAATTGATGATCCAAAATTAATGGTAAAATTATCACCAAAACAAACAAGATATGTATCAATTGATGCTGTTAACCACGTTGTAGAAGCTGCAACATCAAAAGTTGCTTCACCTTATACAACAACATTAGCAAGAGAAGTTATCTCATTAGTTGCTAAATATTTACCAATCGCAAACGAAAACCCAGAGGACTTAGAAGCAAGATATTTCTTAGCTTACGCAGCATTAATGGGCGGTGTTTGCTTCGATAATGGTTTATTACACTATACACACGCATTAGAACACCCTCTAAGCGCTGTAAAACCAGATTTATCACACGGTTTAGGTTTAGCAATGTTATTACCATCAGTTGTTAAATGTATTTACCCAGAAAAAGCAAGTACATTAGCATACATCTTAGAACCAATCGCAAAAGGTTTAAAAGCTGATGCTTCTGATGCTGAAAAAGCTGGTAAAGAAGTTTACGAATGGTTAAAATCAGTTGGTGTACCAAACAAATTAAAAGATGAAGGTTTCTCAGAAGCTGATATCGAAAAATTGGTTAACCTTTCTCAAACAACTCCATCTCTAGATGGCTTGCTATCAATTGCTCCAAACGAAGCAACTCCAGCAAGAATTAAAGAAATCTACGAAACTTCTTTATAATTTGAGGTTAAACATTTTCAAGAGGGGCGAAAGCATAGCTTTCGCCCCTCTTTTTATCCCGTTAATATTTTTTAATAAAAATAGGAAAATATAGCAATTTTTATTTTTACGAGCATTAAAACACATGTAGAAGAAAGTATTTAGAATTTTTAGTGTGTAAAAATTATGCCAATAAGTTCAATATCACCAAAGATAACAATAGAAACACATAAAACAACGACATATAAAGAAGTTACAAAGCCTTTTGAAAAAGAGGCTTATAGTTGGCATGATTTAAAATCAGAACAAGCGAAAATCGAAATTGATGAAGCTGTTCATTTTATGCAAGCAGTACATCAGGTAATAAAAGATTACACAAAGGCAAGAAAAACAGGTACAGCACCAACAATGAAAGAAACTTGCAACTGTACAAAACAATATCTTGCCGATAAATGGGATTATTTTATAAATAATAAATACATAGACGATTCAAAAGAAGAAGACTGTTTTTATAATAAAAAATTGAGCAAAGATGCTGCTCTTTTAAGCAACGATGTTTATAAAAGCAAACAAAGCGAAATTAATGGTTGGAAACCTATTGATAAAATTGAAGATGAAAAAACTGGTTTAAGAGCAGTAGCTTATAAGAAAAACGAAGACATTTTTGTAGCATATTGCGGAACAAATGATTACAAAGACTTTGTAAGTGATATGCAAATGGCAAAAGGTGAAGTTCCAGAACAACTAGGTGTTGGATATAGATTTTTCAAAGATGTTGCTAAAAACAATCCAAACGCACATATGATGGTTACTGGGCATTCTTTGGGTGGTTCGTTGGCAGAATTTGTAGCTTGTAAGGTAAAAGATGCAACCGCCATTACCTTCAACTCATTTGGTATTGATAGTATTGTAAAAGACAAACACCCTGCAAGATTTAGAGATAACAAAAACATTTATAATTATATTATTGAAGGCGACCCTGTATCAAATTCATCAAAACATGTTGGAGTAACAACAAGATTACCAAAAACTGCAATTAATAACCACTCAATTGCAAACTATTTAAATATGTGGGCATGATTAGTGAATAGATTTTAGTGAATTGTAAGTAGATTTCACACCGGCTTACGCATTTTTCCGCCTGTGGGTTTCGGACTTCTTCCAATCGTCCCTCTCACAAAACAATACTTAATTGTTTTGTTCGGCAGAGTGTCGCTATCGTTAAGTTACGTCTTCCAAAGCCTTGCACTTCTGCAAGCCTTTTCAGACTTCACTTCGGCTTACGCATTACACCCACAACATTTACTATTATCAAAATTATTTTTATTTTTCATGCAGTTCGTACATTTGTCTTGCATTTTGCCTTCTTTTACAAAGTAATGAAAACTCTTTACCCATTTAGGTTCTTTGCAAGAACAATTTTGCATAAAAGTTAGATATTCAACAAATCTTTCTAAAACATCTTCTGTCATAGAAAATTCAATATTTTCAGCAGACTGTTCAACAGAAGATTGTTCCATCATTAAACATTTTGACAAAAAATTACAAATAATTTCGTGGCGCATTGTTTTTAGTGCAACAGCATCTTCACCCTTTTTTGTCATAGTAATAATTCCATACGGAACATAATTTATATAACCTTTTTTAGCCAAAGTCTTTATTGCTTCTGATGTTGAAGCCATTCCAATATTTAATTCTTTGGCAATATCTTTTACTCTACCTGCAGAATTTTTTTGAACAATTTTATTAACTGCAAGCAAATATTTTTCTAAGCTTTGTGTTAAATCTTTCATTTTATCATTACTCCGAATATTTTATGTTATACCATAAAATACTATAAAAAGAGAATTTTTAGAAAATTTATGTTAACAAAAATTCAAACTACATATTGACAAGATTAAGCATTCATTATATGTTATGGTATACCATAAAAGTTATGGCATAGAAGAACAAAGGAATAAATTATGAAAATTTTAGTCGGAATGTCAGGTGGTGTAGATTCGTCAGTAACCGCTGTAATGCTTAAAAAACAAGGTTATGAGGTTATCGGCGCAACTATGGCAATCTGGGGTAAAGACGGTGTATATAAAGAAATTCAAGAAAAAGCAAAAACTCTAGGTAAACACTCTCACGGCGCTTGCTTTGGACCTAGCGAACACGAAGACATTGAATCTGCTAGAAAATTTGCGGAAGAAATTGGCATAGATTTTCACGTGTTTGATTGTGCAAAACAATATGAAGAAATTGTTTTAAAGAATTTTAAATCAGAATACTTATCAGGTAGAACTCCAAACCCTTGTGTATGGTGCAATTCATTAATTAAGTTCGATTTATTACCACACCTCGCAAGAGTAAACGGAATTGAATTTGATAAATTTGCAACAGGACACTATGCAAGAGTTGAACAAGGCGAAAACAGATATTTACTAAAAAAAGGACTTGACGAAAAGAAAGACCAATCATACTTTTTATACAGATTAAAACAAGAACAACTTGCAAATATAATGTTGCCTTTAGGTAGTTTTACAAAAGAAGAAATAAGAAATTTTGCAAGAACAGAAGGTTTAAACATCGCTGAAAAACCTGATAGCCAGGATTTTTATGAAGGCGACTACAACGAACTTTTAGGTGTTTCAGACAAAATCGGAAACATCGTAGATAAATCAGGTAAAGTTTTAGGTCAACACAACGGTATTTGGAATTACACAGTAGGTCAAAGAAAAGGCTTAGGGGTAAGTTCAACAGAAGCGCTTTACGTTGTTGAACTTAGAAAAGACACAAACGAAGTTGTAGTTGGATTTAAAGACAGCACTATGCAAAACATTTTAACTGCAAACAAATTAAATTTAATCAGCGTTGAAAAAATAGAAAAACCTTTTGAGTGCGAAGCAAAAATTCGTTCATCACAAAAAGCTCAAAAAGTTTTAGTAACACCAGTAAACGATGACGAAATTAAAGTAGAATTTGAAAATATGCAAAGCTCAATTACAAACGGACAATCAATAGTTTTATATGATAACGACATTGTAATTGGCGGTGGAATAATAGAAAAGACAGGAGGTTAATTATGTCAAAGTACGAAAACATTACAGAAGCAATCGGGAATACACCTATTGTAAGAATAAACAAATTGGCTCCTGAAAACTGTAAATTGTATGCAAAAGTAGAATATTTCAACCCTGCAGGTTCTGTTAAAGATAGAATCGCATTAGCAATGATTGAAGACGCTGAAGAAAAAGGTTTAATCAAAGCTGGTGAAACAACTCTAATTGAACCAACAAGCGGAAACACAGGTATCGGCTTAGCGCTAATCGCAGCTGTTAAAGGTTATAAATTAATTTTGACAATGCCAGAAACAATGAGTAAAGAACGTAGAATGTTACTAAGAGGTTATGGTGCAAAATTAGTATTAACAGAAGGCGCACAAGGTATGAAAGGTGCTATTGCAAAGGCAAATGAATTGCACGAAGAAATTGAAAATTCAATCATACTACAACAATTCAAAAACATGGCAAACCCTAAAGTACATTACAACACAACAGCAAACGAAA
Organism: Methanobacteriaceae archaeon; assembly: GCA_963602355.1. Classification (GTDB taxonomy): domain Bacteria; phylum Cyanobacteriota; class Vampirovibrionia; order Gastranaerophilales; family Gastranaerophilaceae; genus UBA791. The sequence continues at coordinate 21,434 of CAVCIU010000020.1, read as the reverse complement.
TCTGGAAAGATACAGAAGGTGAAGTTGATATCGTAGTTGCAGGTGTCGGCACAGGCGGAACAATTTCTGGTATCGCAAAAAGATTAAAAGAATTAAAACCATCAGTGAAAGCAATCGCAGTTGAACCAGCATCAAGCCCTGTTTTATCAGGCGGACAATCTGGTAGCCACAAAATTCAAGGTATCGGTGCAGGCTTTGTTCCAGATACATTTGATAGAAAAGTTATCGACGAAATTATCCAAGTAGAAAACGACGATGCAATTCAAACTGCAAGATTTTCTGCACATATCGAAGGCTTATTAGTTGGTATTTCATCTGGTGCAAGCCTTTGGGCAGCAATTGAAGTTGCAAAGAGACCAGAAAATAAAGGTAAAACAATCGTTGCTATTCTTCCAGATACAGGCGAAAGATATCTTTCAAGCGTATTATTTGAAGACGTTGAAGAATTGAGCGACAAAGATTTACAAGATTTCAAAGATTGCCAACACTCTACCTGTTGTAAAACAGTAACTGGTAGCTGTGGGGGTTGTAAAAACTAATCTCTTCTAATAGATCTAGGGCGAATTTTCGTGAAACGAAAATTCGCTCTTTTTAAAACTTAAAAAATTTTTTATTGACTATTTTTTATAAAAATAATATATTACTTTTTGGAAAAAGATTTTAGGATTGGGGATAAAATGAAAATAAACAAAAATTATGGAAATTTAGAAGACAGTTATTTGTTTTCTACAATTGCGAAAAAAGTTTCAGAATTTGCAAAAGCAAATACAGATAAAGAAATTATCAGATTAGGGATAGGGGACGTTACGTTACCACTTTGTCCTGCTGTAATTTCAGCTATGCACAATGCAGTTGATGAAATGAGCAAAAAAGAAACCTTTAAGGGTTATGGCCCAGAACAAGGGTATGACTTTTTAAAGGAAGCTGTACAAAAATATTACGGAAAAAGAAATGTTGAACTTGATTTAAACGAAATATTTATTTCAGACGGCGCAAAGAGCGATTTAGGAAACATTTTAGACTTGTTTGATAAAGATAATACAGTTCTTGTACCAGACCCAGTTTATCCGGTTTATGTTGATACAAACATTATGGCAGGTAGAAAAATCGTTTATATTGATGCAAATGAAAGCAATGACTTTTTGCCAATGCCAGATTTTTCAGTAAAAGCTGATATCATTTATATGTGTTCACCAAACAATCCAACAGGCGCTGTTTATAATAGAGAACAATTAACAGAATGGGTAAAATATGCAAAAGAAAACAATGCAATAATTTTGTTTGACTCAGCATACGAAAGCTTTGTTTCAGATGAAACATTACCTAGAAGTATTTTTGAAATTGAAGGAGCAAAAGATTGTGCCATAGAATTCTGTTCATTCTCTAAAACAGCAGGCTTCACAGGCACAAGGTGTGGTTATACAGTAGTTCCAAATTCGCTTGGAAAACTTAACAAAATGTGGTTGAGACGTCAAACAACAAAATTTAATGGTGTTCCTTATATTGTTCAAAAAGGCGCTGAAGCAGTCTTTTCAGAAGAAGGACACAAACAAATTATGGACAATATCAATTTTTACAAACAAAATGCAAAAATTATTGCAGACACATTAGATGAATTAAACATCAAATACGTTGGCGGTAAAAATTCACCATATATTTGGCTAAAATGTCCTAATAATATGAAATCATGGGATTTCTTTGATATGTTATTAACAAAAATTGCAGTCGTAGGAACACCTGGGGCTGGTTTTGGAAGAAATGGCGAAGGTTATTTTAGATTAACATCATTCAACACTCCTGAAAAAACTCAAGAGGCTATGGATAGATTAAAAAACCTTCTTAAATAACGAAATGACCAGTAAATGAATAAGTTGCAGAACCGCTCATATAAACATTATGGGCGGTATCTTTTGTATTTCCGTCCCATTCAATTTTTAACATTCCACCTGGAAGATGACAGTTTACAACATTATCAAGATAACCATTCAAGATACCTGCAACAGTTGTAGCACAAGCACCTGTTCCACAAGCAAGAGTGATGCCACAACCACGTTCCCAAACATCTATTTTTACAGACTCACGTGATAAAATTTTTACAAATTCTACATTAGTTTTTTCTGGAAAAAGTCCATTTATTTCTATTTTTGAACCGTATTCTTTAGCATAAGTTTTACTATGGTCATCAACAAAAATTACACAATGAGGATTGCCCATACTTACAACATTTAATTTGAACTCTTTGTCGTCAACTTTAAAAGGAATATTCAAATTTTCTTTTGCAAGACAAGGAATTTTTTCTGTTTCTAAAATTGGTTGCCCCATATTTACTCTGATTTCGTTTTCAGAAATAATTTTTGGAATAATAACACCAGCTTTTGTTTCAACCGTAAATTCTTTTTTATCAACATATTCTTTGTCGTAGACATAACGGGCAAAACATCTCATTCCATTACCACACATTTGTGCAATAGAGCCGTCAGAATTATAAAAAATCCAGCCAATATCAGCATTTTTTACATTAGGATTAACAATAATCAAACCGTCCGCACCGATACCAAAATTTCTATCACATAGTCTTTTGGCTAGGTAGTCAGGTTTCATATCAGTTCTTTCATAGTCTTCGTAATCCAAGATTACAAAATCATTTCCTAATCCTTGCATTTTAGTAAATTTGATAGACATTTTTAAATCCTTTTCCTTCTAGACCTTATTTATAATACGATATTTTTTCATTTCTGCATATTAAAATTTTACTTCTTATTAAAATATGTAAAAACAAAAATTTTTAGACTAATTTTTAAAAATTTGGTAAAAATTTATTCAAAAATTTTAAATTTAATAACAATTTTTAGAAAAACGAGGCGAAATTTTTCAAAAATTTGAAAAATTTCGCCATTTCATCAACTTTTAGAAAACTTAATATGATTAAACTTTTGACTGAAAGGCGATTAAGTATAAAAATCAAGGTATGTGTAGAATAGGTGCTATAAAATCAAAACATTATATACACCCTTCAATGGCGCTAAAATTAATGCGTTCACAACAAGAAGGGCACGATAACTCTGGGTTTGCATTTGTTATGCAAGACTTGGGAGGTATTTTTGAAAACTATAAAGAACTTCCAATACTTTCAATGGCTTGTACTGATGAAGGTATGAAATATGCAGAAGACTTGCTTCATAGAATGGGCTTTACTCGTGTATTTCAATACAATATGGAGGTTTATCCTCAAGACGGTTTAGTTATCCAAACTATGCCTAACTACGTTTTTGAGGTTTTCCAGTATCCAAAGAGCTATAAGAATGCAACTAGAGAAGAAAAAGAAGATTTACTTCTTAATGCAAGATTAGAACTTCGTTCTTATTTGGATAAAAACGAAGAAGGTTTTGTATATTCATTCTGGGAAGATATTATTTCATTAAAAGAAATTGGTAACCCGAATGATATCGGTAAATATTTTAACCTTTGGAGTGAAAAGGTTAATTTGAAAGCAAAAATTATCACTGCACAATGTCGCCAAAACACAAACTATGACATTGTACGTTATGCAGCTCACCCATTCTTTTTACAAGGTTATACGACACTTACAAACGGTGAAAATACCTTCTATGAAAAGAACAAATTAGCGCAAGAAAAATTGTACAAAGGTTATATAGGGTTTGAAAGTGATTCACAATGCTTCTTATACACATTGCATTATGTTCACAAAATCTTAAAATGGCCTTTAAAATACTACAAACACGTACTTACTCCATTACCTTTTGACGAAATGGAAAAAAGACCAGATAGAGTAGTTTTAGAAAGAATTAAATCATCTTTAGCAAACCTTGAAATCAATGGTCCAAACACTACAATCGGTGTTTTACCAGACGGTACAATGCTTAATGTTATGGATTCTAAAAAACTTAGACCAACTGTTGTTTGCAAAGACGGTGATATGGTTGTTGTAACTTCTGAAGTTTGTGGTGCAAACGAAATTTTACCAAACAGAGACACAACAAAAGATATTTATACAAACGAAAGAGAAATTGTAGTTATTGATAACGATTTGAACATAGAGAGAATTGCACAATGAACATAAACACTATTTCAAAAGACGATTTACCATTTATTGTAGAGTATGACAGCGAAAAATGTATGCTTTGCGGTAAATGTGCTGCAGTATGTTCTTTTGGTGCAATCAAAGCTGATGTTCAAAAACGTAAAAAAGTTAAAGCAATTTCAAACGAAGAAGGTTTTCAAATAGACGAAGACCAAAAAGCAATTCCTGTTATTAAACAAGTTATTGACGAAAAACATTATTGCAGAGGTTGCGGAGTTTGTACAAAGGTTTGCCCAAACGGCGCTATAAAAATTGTTAAAAATAATACTCAAATTTTTGGGACAAGATATAGAGCAAAAACAGCTCAATCAATTAAAAGAGGGGGTAGAAATAACCTCCACACAGAAGGTAGAACTTTAGATAAAATCAAAGTCGGTAGAATTTCTCAAATGACTGACCCGTCTTTAGATGCGCTACGTCATACTTTTGACTTGAGAACAAATTTAGGTAGAATTGTAAGCCCAGAAAATTTAAACTTTAAAGTAAATGCAAATGGCGAACTTGAAGAACAACCTTCACAACATTTGCCAGCTAATAATTCTATTTATCCGATTATGATAAGCGATATGTCTATCGGTGCACTTTCACCTAGAATGTGGGAAGCTATTGCAATTGCAGTTGCATATTTGAACGAAGTTAAAAATATCCCAATCAGAATGGCAACAGGTGAAGGCGGAATTCCAGATAAACTTTTGCGTTCAAAATATTTGAAATACATGATTTTGCAAATCGCATCAGGACACTTCGGTTGGAACAGAATTATTAATTCAATGCCATATATGCAAGAAGACCCAGCAGGGATTTTGATTAAGATTGGTCAAGGCGCAAAACCTGGGGACGGCGGTCTTTTAATGGCAGAAAAGAACGTTAAATTAATTCAAGAAATTAGAGGTGTTCCAAAAGCAGATTTATTGAGCCCTCCAAACCACCAAGGCTTATACTCAATTGAAGAAAGCGTTCAAAAAATGTTCTTGTCTATGAACTGCGCTTTCAAGTTTAAGGTTCCAGTTGCAATTAAAGTTGCTGCATCATCAACAAGCGTAAGCGTTTATAACAACTTGTTGAGAGACCCATATAACATTGTTGGTGGCTTCTTCATCGACGGTATCGCTGGCGGTACTGGTGCTGCTCACGAAATTTCTTTAAACCACACAGGACACCCAATTGTTTCAAAATTGCGTGATTGCTATCTTGCAGCAGTACACCAAGGCAAACAAGGTCAAATTCCTATCTTTGCTGGTGGTGGTATCGGTATGAACGGAAACCTTGCAGCAGATACATTTAAAATGCTTTGTTTAGGGGCAAGTGGTGTATTTATCGGTAAGTTAATTCTTCAGATTGCAGGCTGTGTCGGCAACGATTATGGCAAATGTAATGCCTGCAACACAGGTAAATGTCCAATGGGTATTACAACTCAAAACCCTAAACTTACTCAAAGATTAGATGTTGACGTTGTTGCTCAAAACATTGTTAATTACATTTGCGCAACAGATATTGAACTTAAAAAACTTTTAGCACCGGTTGGTAACTCAACATTACCAGTAGGTAGAAGTGATGCACTTGTTTGCGTTGACAAAAACGTAGCAGATAGACTTCAAATACAATATGTATGTTAGTGGAAAATTGATATGAAAAAGATTATAGAAACCGTAAAAGAAGAAGATAACAGAATATCAACTCAAGCCTTAATGCAAGAAATTTGGGAAGGTATCGAAGAAGGCTGTAATGACTTTGAAATCAAAGCTTGCGGTCAACACGATATCGGAGGTTCTGTTTGGTCTAAAAACGGAGAAGATTTAAACTTTTACGTAACAAACCCTGGACAAAGAGTTGGCTCAATGGGCGCAAAAGGCACTAACATCTACGTTGACGGTTGTGCACCTGCTGATACTGGTTGGCTAAACTCTGGTGCAAAAATTGTCGTAAACGGTGATAGCGGTGATACAACTGCACACTGTGCTGCGAGCGGTAAAGTTTATGTAGCAGGTAAAGTCGGAACACGTTCTGGCGCATTGATGAAAAAAGACCCTAAATTCCAAGCTCCTGAACTTTGGGTTTTAAAATCAACAGGTTCTTTCTCTTTTGAATTTATGGGTGGCGGTATCGCAGTAGTTTGTGGTGTTGATTGCGAAAATATGCCTTCTGTTTTAGGTGATAGAGCTTGCGTCGGAATGGTTGGCGGTGTCGTTTTCTTTAGAGGCTCTATTAAAGACATTTCTGACGACGTTTTTGTTCTTGATTTGGACGAAAAAGACGTAGAGTTTTTAAGCTCTGGTCTTAAAGAATTTTTATCTGAAATCGATAAAATCAAGTATTATAAACAATTAACAGATTTTTCTCAATGGCACAAAATCGTTGCTAAAACTTATGAAGAAAGACAAAAACAAAATAACATTTCTCTAAAATCATTCAGAACAAATATTTGGATGAATGAAATTGGCGGTTCAATATTCTCTGACTTAATCACAGACGACTTTGTAGCTTGTGATTTAGTTCAAACAGGTGGTTCAAGATTAAGAGTTCCAAAATGGAAAAACTACGCTTATTCTGCACCTTGCGAATACAACTGTCCAATCAAAATTCCTACTCAAAAAAGATTTTCACTTTTAAGAGCAGGAAAAATCAAAGAAGCATTAAATTTAGTATTGGATTACAGTCCATTCCCAGCAAGCGTTTGCGGTCAAGTTTGTCCTAACTTGTGTTTGAACAATTGTTCAAGAGTGAAAGTTGACGAACCTATGGACGTTAAAATGTTAGGAACATTATCTAAAGATATAAAAATGCCAAAGGTTGAAATTACTCACAAAGAAAAAATCGCAATCATTGGTGCCGGTGTTGGCGGTATTTCTACAGCTTGGCAACTTGCTCTAAACGGATATGAAGTAGAAATGTTTGAACAAGATGAAAAAATCGGCGGTAAACTTTCACAAGTTATCCCAGAAGAACGTTTGAGCCGTGAAATTCTTGATACAGAGCTTGAAAGAGTTAAAAGTCTTGGTATAAAAATTCATACCTCAACAAAGGTTACTAAAGAATTATTTAATGATATTGAAAAAGAATTTAACGCAGTTGTTTTAGCAATCGGTGCACACGGCGCTGTTGTAATACCATTTGAAGGTTACGAACACCTAATTAAAGGCTTAAATTTCTTAAAAGAAACTAAAAAAGGTAAGAAATATAAACTTGGTGAAAAAGTTGTCGTTATCGGTGCAGGAAATGCTGCAATGGACGTTATCACAGAAGCTTATAAACAAGGTGCTAAAGAAGTTACTGCAATCGATATCAAAGAACCTTCTGCTTTCGAAAAAGAAATTGAATACGCAAAAGGTTTAGGCGCAAAAATCATGTGGCCTTGCTCAACTCAAAGCATTACTAAAGAAGGCGTTTACCTAAAAGACGGAAGATTTTTACCAGCAGACAGTGTAATCATTTCTGTAGGTGATAGACCTGTTTATGATTTCCTAAATAAAAAATATTTAGACGAAAAATCAAAAATCAAGATTAATGAATTTATGCAAACTGATGAAAATTCAAAAGTTTTCGCAATCGGTGATGCACTAAAAGCTGGCTTATTCACAAATGCTATTGCAGACGGTAAACATTGTGCCGAAAACATTATGAAATACTTGCAAGGCGAAGAATTAACACCAGTTAAAGATAAAAAATTAATTCCACAAAACAGAATTAAATCGGAATACTACGAATGTTACCACCAAAAATGTGATAACGAAGAAAACAGATGTATGAGCTGTGGTTATTGCAGAGATTGTGGTTTATGTATGCAAAGTTGCCCACAAAACGCCATTTCAAGAAACGAAGTAAACGGCAAATATGAATACGTTTCCGACGAAAACAAATGTATCGGTTGCGGAATTTGCGCCGGTCTTTGCCCTTGTGGTATTTGGGAAATGGAAGATAATATTTAAAAATAAACTCTATAAATTCAGAGGCGAAGCCTTCGGCTTCGCCTCTTTTTTTCAACAAAAAAAAGAGGGGTTAAAAATAACCCCTTTTACTTACAATTTACTATTTACTAAAATACGAAAGAAACTAAAATTTTATCTTAATGCATAGGAAGATAAGTTTCAATTTCTAACGGAGAGACATAAGTTCTGAACATATCACATTCTTTTCTTTTTGTTTCTAAAAATTCATGTACAATATGTTCACCTAACGCATCTTTAACAGTTGGATTTTTTTCCAACAAGTCTAATGCTTCATCTAAGCTAGATGGAAGAGAATCAATTTTTGCTCTCTTCAATTCTTTAGATGTCATTTCATAAATATTTTCTTCAACTTGAAGAGGAGGTTCAATCTTGTTTTCCACACCATCAATAATAGCTTCAAAGATTGCAGCTAATGCTAGGTATGGATTACAAGATGGATCTGGTGAACGAAGTTCTACACGAGTAGCTTCGCCACGTTTAGCTGGAACTCTGATTAGGGCTGAGCGGTTTGCTAAACTCCATGCTAAATACACAGGAGCTTCATAACCAACAACAAGTCTCTTGTAGCTGTTTACAATAGGATTTGTAATGGCAGTGAATGATTTAACATGTTTTAGCAAACCACCAATGCTGTATAGCGCTTCTCTAGAAAGTTCATACATTCTATCAGGCGCATAAAATACATTTTTACCGTTTTTGAACAAAGATAAATTACAGTGCATACCAGAACCGTTAATACCAAAGATTGGTTTTGGCATAAATGTTGCATAAGCACCGCTTTCTTCTGCAATAGCTTTTACAACATATTTGAAAGTCATAATATTATCTGCAGTTGTAAGAGCATCAGCATATTTGAAATCAACTTCGTGTTGACCTTTAGCAACTTCGTGGTGGCTGGCTTCAACTTCAAAACCCATATTTTTAAGAGTTTTAACAATCTTACGTCTTAAATTTTCACCCTTGTCGCTAGGTGCTGCATCGTAGTAACCAGCTTTATCACTTGTTTCTAAAGTAACATTGCCTTCTTCATCTTTTTCAAAAATAAAGAATTCTGCTTCTGGACCTACATTCAATGTATAACCAAGCTTTTCAGCTTTAGCAATAATACGTTTTAAGTTGCAACGAGGACAACCTTCAAAAGGAGTTCCGTCAGCATTGTGAATATCACAAATAAATCTTGCAACTTTTGTTTCATCGTCCGATCTCCAAGGGATAATTGCAAATGTTTTTAAATCAGGGTAAAAGTACATATCGGACGTTTCAATACTTCTGAAACCTTTGATTGACGAACCGTCTAACATGATTTCATTATTTAAGGCTTTATCAACTTGTTCTGCAGGAATAGAAAGGTTTTTCATTGTACCGTTAATATCGCAGAATTCAAGTTTAATAAATTCAACATGATTATCAGTAATAATTTTCTTTATTTCATCTTTTGATAATGCTTTTTCATAATTTGGAATAAATGTTTCACTCATAAATCTTCTCCTATAAGATTTTTATTTACTACAAAAAATATTATAGTTATTGAACCTAAATATTGTCAAAAAATCTGATAATATTTTTTTTGTAAAAATTTAAAAAACGGTATTTTTTTTGAAACAAATGAAAAATTTTAAAGTAAAATTTTTGGTAAAAAAAGGAAAAATAAAGAAAAAATTCACCAAAATTTTCATAAATAAAAATTTTAATAGCAAAAAATTAGTTTTTACAAATTGCAACATTTTACAAATATAAAAAACATATAAAGAAAATATCTTATATACGTAAAAATCAGTACAATATCAATTCAAAATAATTGACAAACAAGTTACTGTATATTAAAATGAATGTACGAAATGACAACTAAATAAATTCTATCTGGGCCTGTGGCGAAATTGGTAGACGCACTAGACTTAGGATCTAGCGCAGCGATGTGTGAGAGTTCGAGTCTCTCCGGGCCCATTTTTAAAGAGATAACGAAAGTTATCTCTTTTTTAGTATATAGTATAAAAACTTCAACCTACAAAACATCTAACACAGTCAATTCTTTTGAATCGACGTATTTATTATCAACATTTAGTTTTGCAAGTGTAATATTTTGTTTATTTGTTCCGTGGTAATCACTTCCACCGCTTATCAAAAGACCATTTACTTTTGCAAGATGTTTTAATAAAGCTATTTCTTCGTCATTATATCTTGAGTAATAACACTCTAAACCTTTTATACCAAAAGTTTTCATCAATTCCAATCTTGGTAAAAATTCTTCTTCTGTAAAATGTTTTTCACCTTCGCCACCAAGTGGGTGCGCCCAAACTGGAATTGCACCTGAATCAACAATAGCTTCAATTGCTTCTTTTATATCAAATCTTGTATTTGGAGTTTTACAGTCGTCTAAGTATTTTTTCATTGCAGAAACATTATCTCTAGCTAAACCTCTTTTTACTAAAATATTTGCAAAATGAGTTTTTACAACACTTTTTCTTGATGTTAACCAATCAAGCTCTTTTTGCGTAAGTTCAATATTCCACTTATTTTTTAGGTAATCAATTCTCGTTTCCATTTTTATTCGACGAAGATTTTTACCTTTTTTAATCAAATCATTTAATTTTTCATTTTGAATATCACAACCAAAACCCAAAATATGACATTTTATGTAATCAGCTTGACAAGTAAGCTCTACACCTTGAATGAATTTGATATCATTTGGTACAAGCTTTTTCATTTCAGCGCAACCTTCAATTGTATCGTGGTCAGTCAGAGCGAAAATTTTTATATCCGAATTTTCTATTTTACTAATCAATTCAGAAACGTTATCGCTACCGTCAGAACAATTGCTATGTACATGTAAATCTACTTTTGCCATACCAACATTTTACTATAAAACATTTAAAATTTTAAATATAATCAACATTTTGGTTGATAACAAAGGAAAAATTTTTTATTATAATTGAGTTATGTCGGACATATATCAAAAATACGATGAATTTAAGAACTTTGAAATTCTTTTCAAAGGTTACGATGACGAAATCCACAAGGTTAGTGGAAAAGTTCGTGCTATCGAAAGTTCTAACATTATCGTATATGCAAGTAAGAAAAAGAATAAAGTTACAAACATACCAGAAGGTGCAAGCATAAAGGTTTATGTTTATACCGAAAATGGTATATACACTGCTGATTCAAAAATTATTTTTTCAGAAGACTATGATGAGGATCACGTAATTTATACTATTGATTACCCATCACATAGTAGACATTCTCAACGTAGAGAATATTTCCGAGCTGATATGAATGTGCCTTTAAAGGTTACTATCGTCAAAGATATTCTTTCTGGTATTTCTGATACAATAAATGTGCGTTCAAGAGATGTGTGCGGGAACGGTGTTTCATTTGTTTCAGAACACAAAATTTCTAGCTACGAAGAAATTTTCGTATCTTTAGAATTTCCTGAAAAGGTTATAGAAACAGCCGCAAAATTAGTTTACACAAGAGAAAAAGAAAGCCACGGAAAAATGTATTACGTAACAGCTCTAAATTTTACAACAATTACACCTAGAAACATTGATTTTATCGTAAAAAAATGCTTTTTATATCAACTTAGATTAAAAAATATGGAATAAAATTTTGACTTTCTCAAAATCATCACTAATATATTAGTATAGTAATTTTGAGTAGGGCATATGAAATTTATTGAAAAATTAAAAGAATTAGAAGGTCAATACATGTTTATGAAGTATGCAGGCGGAAGCGAGTATGGCAAGCTTGTATACGTAGGGGAAGATTTTTTACAATTCGACATTTTCGACGTAACAACAATGGAATACAGTGAAACATTGTATTCTAATCCACGATTAGTATTAGAAATCATGGTTGGTGGTTCTGATATACAGAGAATTGTTGCGGAAGTTTCATATCAAATGAACTAAGCTAGATGTTGAAACTTTTTCTAACACCTTCTTCGTGGTAAATGCAGTTGCCACAAACTTCTTCTATACATTTTAGGACAAATTCTCTTGAAGCATCAATATTTGGAAGAAACACTTCTCTGTTTGTTAAGTGTTTTACTTTGCAGATTGTGCTTTTAGATTTGTCATATGGAACGTATAGAGATGCGATTTCTTCTTCAAGAAGGATTTTCATTTCATCTTCGTGAGATTGAACACCTTTTACGATTTCGTTGTAATCACCTTTTACAGCCATAATTCTACCTGATTGAAGAGGTGTATCACCTTCACGATAAAGAGCTTGTGGCTGATAATTGCAACGAGTTGTAAAACTAAACTTGTTCCAAAAGATTGTTAGAACGGCAACGGATTTGTTTGCATCAGTTTTAAGATAAATATTTTCTGTCGCAACACCATGAGAAGCGAAAGTTTGTTGAAGAGATTCAACAACAGCTTCAAGACATTCTAACATTTGACCAAAGATTTCTGCAGTATTAGTTGCTGCGCTTTGGTAATTCAAAAATTGTTTGTACATGTGAGAAGCAATCAAAGACACTCTCTCTTTGATAATTGGAGAGTTTTTAAAAGATGTATCTTGATTTTCAAAAAAGTCGAAACTATTTGTCAAAGTTTTTCCTTATACTACCTATCTCGGTTATAAACATCATAACACATAAATACTATACACTAAAACTTAAAAAAATAGAATAGGGTAATTAAAAATTTGTGCCTGATGGGAGTCGAACCCATGACCTTTGCTTTCGGAAAACAAAATTCTAATCCAGCTGAACTACAGGCACAAGTTATAATTATTTAGTTTATGTCTATTCAGCTGATTAGAATTTCAATCTAACTTAGTTAAACTTTTACTCTTAACCCGACAAATCGTAAAAGATTTAACGGCAGCTGAACTACAGGCACAAGTTATATCAATTATACAAGCCTAACCTCAGTTTGTAAAATACATTTTAATCATTTAGGCTATTTATTGTTAATTTTTTCGTGGTAAAATTTTCATATGAGAAAATTAGCTTTAGTAAATCACGGTTGTGCAAAAAATTTAGTAGATTCAGAATTGATGTTGGGTCTTTTAGCAGAAAAGGGTTACGAAATTACCCTTGATGAAAATGAAGCAAACGTCGTTATCGTTAACACTTGCTCATTCATTCACGATGCTGAAAAAGAGTCTGTTCAATCAATTCTTAAATTAGTTAACGAGGGCAAAAAGGTTATCGTTACTGGTTGTCTTCCTCAAAAATACAAAGGTGAATTAAAAGAAGCTATCCCAGAAGTTGTCGCAATGCTTGGTACAACAGACTTTTCAAAAATCGTTGAAGTTGTAGAAAATATTGACAAAGACAACTACGAATTTGTATCAGATGTTTCTGTTAAACCAAAATACGTTTATCCAGAAAACGTTGAAAGACAACAAATCACAGTTGGTGCAAGTTCTTACATAAAAATTGCTGACGGTTGCAACTACCACTGCGGTTACTGTATCATTCCAAACCTTCGTGGTGCATACCAATCACGTCCTATTGAAAACATTGTTGAAGAAGCTCGTGAAATCGCTAAAAAAGGTTGCACAGAAATCGTCTTAATCGCTCAAGATACAACAAGTTATGGTATTGACCTTTACGGAAAACCAGAACTAGTAAAACTTTTAGAAGAATTAAACAAAATCGAAGAATTAAGTTGGATTAGAATAATGTACGCTTATCCTTCTCAAATGTCAGACGAGTTAATTGATGCAATCGCAAGATTAGACAAGGTAGTAAAATACATTGACCTACCTCTACAACACTCTCACAAAGACATTTTAGAAGCTATGCGTCGACCTGCATTTGATTACGAAGAGCTTATCAACAAAATCAGAACACGTATTCCTAATGTAACTATTAGAACAGCATTCATCGTTGGTTATCCAACAGAAACAGAAGAACATTTTGAACACCTTTACAATTTCGTCAAAAAAATGAAATTTGATAAAATGGGTGTATTCAAGTATTCAAAAGAAAAAAATACAATTTCATACAGTATGAAAAATCATGTTCCTGCAAAAATCAAAAAGCAAAGACATGATAAGTTAATGAAATTGCAACAAAAAATTTCAACAGAAATAAACAAATCATTCATAGGTCAAACTCTACCTTGCATCATTGAAAGTTTTACAGATGACGGACTTGTTGTAGCACGTAGCCAACACGATGCTCCAGAAATTGACGGTGTTGTTTACATTGATACTAAAAAACAAGTCGTACCTGGTGATATTGAAGATGTATTAATTACAAATTCTGATGCCTATGATTTATACGGCACTATTGAGTAATAAATCTAAATAACTTCTCAATAAAGAAAAATCGCCAGTTTTTACAACTTTTTGAATTGTATCTAAATACTCTTCATAATTTGGATTTTCAATCTTTAGCGGAACAACTAAATCAGAAGATGTTTTAGTATTAGTAAACTGTTTATTTTCTACCAAAAACTTTTTATACAATTCTAGCAAGTCATAGATTTTTTGTTCAAATTTAACTGTTTTACCAAGATAATATTTAACATCTTTTTCAAATTTTGATAAATAGTCGATTATATAATTAACAGTATAAAGACCTTCTTCATCAGACATTTCTTGACCCAACATAGGATTTCCAGAAATTTCTTTGCCTTCAAACTGTTTTATATAGCAAGCCCATAGCATGCAACCAATATAAAAATCGATATACATATCAATCTCATTTTTAAACAAAGAAAAATATCTTTGAAACTGAAATCTTTTAGTATTATAGTTTTTCAAGCTGTTTAATTCAGCATACGCATACTCAATATCTGCAACAAAGTTATGTAAATGTTTTCCAAAACCTAAATCGAAAGGAATACTATTTTCAAAATTCATAAAATTACCTCTTTTTTCTAATTTTACCGTAAAAAAAGATATTAACAAATGTAAATAATTGTGAGAATATTAGCAAAAGTCATGGTTCACGGTTTTTAAACCAAGCATAAGTAGTGTTATGTTAAATAAATAAAGAAAGAAGATTTTATCATGTCAATTAGCGCAATTAATGCAGTAGCAAAAGCAGTTACAGTTCCAATGGCAAATAAAGCTGTACCACAACCAAGAATTATACAAGGGTTAGCTGACGATACATTCCAAAAGAATACAGCAGTTGTAACAAACCCTCTAAAAACTTATGCACCAGCTCAACCAGTATTCACAGGCGAATTAGACAAAATCGCTCGTGGCGGTAGAAAAGGTGGCAAAAAAGGCGGTAAGAAAAATACAATGCCTCCTGAATTACAAGCTAAAGTAGATGATGCTAAAGCTAATATTGCGCAAAAATATGGCAAAAACCTTGTAGGCATCGTATTTGAAAGAGACAAATTTGCACCAAAAGAAGAATATGCAATGGTTGCAAATTTAAAAGACGATGAAACTCACACAGAATTTTATGATAATCAAATAAACAAAATCGGGGAAGAAGATGTAACATTTGACCAAAACGGCGATAAAATTTACATGATTACAAAAAACAAAGATTACAGAAATAACACTACAACAAAAGTTCGTGCAGAAATTGACGACAATGGTTATCCAATCGTAACAGACGAAGTTAGAATTGTAAGAGACAAAGACAACAAAATCGTAAGAAAAGAAATGATGACACATTCTCAAGTTACTGGCGCTTACGACCACAAATACGTTTATCCAAACGGAACAGAAAAAATTATTTCTAAAACAAGACATTTCAAAAATTTTGACGGCATGGATTGTATCCACAAAGATATGACATCTCTTGACGGAACAAGAACTCAATACAAATTAGAACAAGATAAAAAAGGTAACAAACTTTTAGAATACAAAATTACTGACAAAAACGGTAATGTATTGATGAACTTGAACAAAACAATGGAAAGAATTTCTGATAACAAAATCGTTTCATCAAATGGCGACAAAGTTTACGAAATGACATTTGAACCTGACAAATTAACTATCCAAGAAAGAGGTCAAAAAGACGCAACTGTTATTCCTATTAGAGGCTCTAAAGGACAAAAAGTTAAACTTGGTAGCAATGATTTCAAAGTAATGGGCGACAGAGAAGAAATGTTCAAATTAATGAAACAACTTCCTGCAGAACAATTATTAGCCCTAACAGATACAATCAAAACTCTTAACGGTATAAAAGATACAAATGATTGCTGTATGTGGCCTCAAAAGAAACAACTTGATACAATCAATGAAGTATATTCAGTTCTTCACGAAACAGGTCATGGCATAGATTTCAGAAAATCTACTCAATACAGTGAATATGCAGTTCTTACTAATGATAAAGAATTACAAGCAGTTTACAACGAAGAAAGAGAAGCTTTCAACAAAGCTTATCCAAATGCTCAAAGAGACCACATCGGTTACTTCATTCAACAAAAAGGACACTACGGTGGAAAATTAGGAGGTTTGTCTGAAGTTGTTGCAGAAGCAAACGCACTAAGAGATTCTTACACAACAGAATATGACTTAGGACCTAGAGCTGAATACTTACAACAATATTATCCAAAAACAATTGCTTACTTAAATACAAAATTAAGCAACTATAAAGCAGAAGATATCGCTGAATTAAATACGAAAAATCAACAAAAACAAAAACCTGTAAACGCATAAGTAGGTTAAAAATCATAAGTTTCAGAGGCGAAAAAGAGCAAAGCTCTTTTTCGCCTCTGATTTATACAGTTGGGTAGTTGAAATTTGAAGTATATTTTAATTAAATATACATGTATTATTTAAAAGGAGAATTTATATGACAGAAGAAGAAAAAATGACTTGCGAACATAACCGCAAAAAATGTTTTATGAAATATATTGGAGTACTACTTGCAACACTATTGGGCGCATTTTTGGCATTTTATTTTGTAGCAGATATGACTATTAAACATATGATGGATCCAATGTATCAGTTTAGAAAAATGGATAAAATGATGCAACATCAAGAAAGAGAAATGGAAAATTTCGATAAAAAAATGATGAAAGATATGAGAATAAAAATACCAATGCACCAAAAATCAATTGTCGAAATTCAAAAACTTGATGACGAATACAAAATAATCGTTGATTTAAGACCATTTGATAATAATGAAAAAAATGTTCGTGTAGAAGTTAGAGACAACATGGCAACAGTTAATGCTTCTGTTGAAAAAGAAAAAAGACACGAAGATAGCATTGTAGAATTTTCTCAAACCTTCTATCTTGAAGGCGATTTAGATACATCTAAAATCAAGAAAGAAAAAATCAAAGACAAATATATTGTAACAGTTCCAGAACGAGATTAATTTTCAAGGCTTGAATTAATCAAAAAATAAGTTATAATATAAATATAGGGGCGGTAGCGCCAACTACCATCACCTACTTAGACTGAAGTGGTACTTATTGTTTCTTACGATAAGTGCCATTTTTTATTAATATTGAAAATATCTATCAAAATCAACGTCGTCAAAATTGCACAATAATCTAAAAATATCGTCGTTTTCGTCCATGCGTTGGAAATTATATTCATCAAACTTCCAGTATTTTGGATTAATACCACGAACACGTACAATTTCTTTATCTTTTAAAATTTGTAATTTCTTTTTAACAATGTCTATCGGCATCTCAAGAAGTTTCGCAAGTTCTACGGCAGTTATACCGTCCTCGTGCGAGCATTTTTGAGGAGTCATGAACATTAGTTCTAGACCGACCTTCTTTAAGTCGGTATCCTCTTCTAAATTAACTTCTAATTCTTCTAGTTCGACATCATACATAACAATATTTTAACAGCAATTTATATTTTTTTTATCGTATTAATGTATTAAAAAAACACATTCTTTTTTGAAGAATGTGTTTTTATTATTTAGTTAAATCTTATTTTATTAATTAAGCAACATGTTGTGTGCATTCGATTTCATTAACTAAGTATTTTGCAACCCATTTGAAATCTGCATTTTTGTCAGCTGCTTGTTTTAAGTAACCAACTGCATCAGTACCGATTCTGATAAGAGTCATTGCAACTACACCTCTTTTTACACCTTTAGCAACTTGTAATTGTTCTACTAAAACAGGTACTGCGCTTGTTCCGATATTTACTAATTCATTTTCTAATTGATTTTTTGTTGTATTATCTGCTGTTTCTAATTTTGTTAAAATTTCTTGTAATTTATCCATGTCTTCTCCGTATGTTTAATTTCTTTATATTATTATTATAATCATTTTTTTTGAAATCTTAAATATTTTTATATAATCTTTATATCCAGATAAAGATTAACCTTACATGTAAAATTAATATAAAGATAAAATTATCCTCAATCAGACTATAAATATTAGACTTTCGGCGGATTGTTTATTGAAGATAAACCTTTAAAATCATTATAGGTAAAGGTTTTAAAGCGCATGGAAAATTACTATTCAAACGATAAATACAAGTCAATAGAATTGAAAAATGTCAATAAAGACATAATTCCTTGGATAGAAAATGTAGTTACAGAAAACAATAGTCGAGTCGAAAGAAAGGAATGGAAAAGCAAGTATAACAGCTATGTTATTTATGATTACGAACCGTTTTGTACAGACGGTTTTGAGATAAACATGTTAATAACCTCTTTTGACTCGGCTTATTTAACTTTTATAAATTATCTCTATAACGAAAAACTAAATACCATAGAGTATTTAAACAGTTGCTATGAAAAATCTCCTATCGTGGTAAAGTGGGAATAAAAAAGAGGCGAAACTTTTACAAATAAAAGTTTCGCCTCAAAAGTTATATAGTAGCTATTGATTAAGCCATAGCTTTAGCAACAGCAACTGCGCATGCAACAGTAGCACCAACCATAGGGTTGTTACCCATACCGATTACACCCATCATTTCTACGTGAGCAGGAACTGATGAAGAACCAGCAAATTGAGCATCACCGTGCATTCTACCCATAGTATCTGTCATACCATAAGAAGCTGGACCAGCAGCAACGTTATCTGGGTGAAGTGTTCTACCTGTACCACCACCTGATGCTACTGAGAAGTATTTTCTACCGTTTTCCCAGCACCATTTTTTGTATGTACCAGCTACTGGGTGTTGGAATCTTGTTGGGTTTGTTGAGTTACCTGTGATTGATACGTCAACACCTTCTTTAATCATAATTGCAACACCTTCGTTAACATCATCAGCACCGTAGCATCTTACTTGTGCTCTTTCACCGTTTGAGAAAGCTTTTTCATTAACGATTTTTAATTCGCCAGTTTTGTAATCATATTCTGTTTCAACTGATGTGAAACCGTTGATTCTTGAGATGATGTAAGCAGCATCTTTACCTAAACCGTTCAAGATAACTCTTAAAGGTTCTTTTCTAACTTTGTTAGCATTTCTAGCGATACCGATAGCACCTTCAGCAGCTGCGAATGATTCGTGTCCAGCTAAGAAGCAGAAACATTTAGTTTCTTCTCTTAATAACATAGCACCTAAATTACCATGACCGATACCAACTTGTCTTCTATCACCTACTGAACCAGGAACTGCAAATGCTTGTAAACCTAAACCGATTGTTTCTGCTACATCTGCTGCATTTTTGATACCTTTTTTGATTGCGATTGCACAACCTAATGTGTATGCCCATGAAGCATTATCAAAAGCAATTGGTTGAATACCTTTAACGATAGCATCAACATCAATGCCTTTTGACAAACATAAATCACGAGCTTCTTCTAATGAATTAAAACCATATTCTGGTAAAACTTTATCTAAAGTTGCTTGACGTCTGTCTTGTCCTTCAAATTTTACTGTCATTTTTATTTTCCTTTATTAATTTTATGTAATTACTAATCTGTCATTGCGAGTGTTAACGAAGCAATCCAAAATATTTATCTCTTTTGCTCCTGTCAAATCAAAGATTTGAAACGTCGCTGATATTATGTTCCGTGTCCTGCTCGTCTTTGCCGTCGCAAAGCCGACACCGACACTCCACATCGGCATAGCCTACTCTTTACGAGGATCTACGTATTTAACAGCATCTGCAAATCTGCCGTATGTACCGATGTTTTTATCGTATGCTTCTTGAGGATTCATACCTTTTTTGATTGCATCCATGAATTTACCTAAGTTAATGAATTGGTAACCGATAACTTCATTATCAGCATCTAAACCAAGTTGTAAGATATAACCTTCTGTTAATTGTAAGTATCTAACACCTTTTTGTTTAGTTGAGTGGATTGTACCACACATAGAGCATAAGCCTTTACCTAAATCTTCTAAGCCAGCACCAACTGGTAAACCGTTTTCAGAGAAAGCTGATTGAGTTCTACCATAAACGATTTGTAAGAATAATTCTCTCATTGCAACGTTGATAGCATCACAAACTAAGTCTGTGTTTAATGCTTCTAAAATAGTTTTTCCTGGAAGAATTTCACCAGCCATAGCTGCTGAGTGAGTCATACCAGAACAACCAATAGTTTCAACTAAAGCTTCTTGGATAACACCTTCTTTAACGTTCAAAGTTAATTTACAAGTACCTTGTTGAGGAGCACAGCAACCGCAACCATGAGTTAAACCTGAAATATCTTTGATTTCTTTACATTTTGTCCATTCACCTTCTTGAGGAATTGGCGCAGGAACACCTTTAACACCTCTTTTTATAGGACACATTTCTTCAACTTCTTTAGTAATTTGAATGTTACTCATTTTTTATATCCTTTTCTTTTTCTACTATTACAACATGATTATATTACAAAAATAAGGAAAACAAAAAGCGAAGTTTTAAATTTTTAAAATTTCATAAAAATAGAGGCGATGATTTAAAATCATCGCCTCTTTCAAGTTTATTGCTTCAAGCTATTGCTTATGCGTTGCAAAGGCAACCTTGTTCGATAACTGCTTGAGCTGCAGCTAATCTAGCTTGAGGAATTCTGTATGGTGAGCATGATACATAATTCAAGCCAATTTTGTGAGCAAATTTAACTGAATCTGGATCACCACCGTGTTCACCGCAGATACCGCCGATTAATGAAGGGTTAACTTCTTTACCTTCTTTAATTGACATTTCAATTAATCTACCAACACCTTTTTGGTCTAATGTTACAAATGGGTTAGATGGTAAGATTTTTTGTTCTACGTAGTTTTTCAAGAATTTACCTTCAGCATCATCTCTTGAGTAACCGAATGTCATTTGTGTTAAGTCGTTTGTACCATAAGAGAAGAATTCTGCATGTTCAGCAACTTCACTAGCTGTTAATGCTGCACGTGGAATTTCAATCATTGTACCGAATTTGTATTCTACGTTAACACCTTTTTCGTTCATTACTTCGTTAGCAACTCTTACTAAGATGTCTTTAGCTGTTTTTAATTCGTTTACGTGACCAATTAATGGAATCATTACATAAGGTTTTACGTTTACGCCTTCTTTTTTCAAATCACAAGCTGCTGAGAAGATTGCTCTTACTTGCATTTCG
>CAVCIU010000019.1:0-32413 GCA_963602355.1 Methanobacteriaceae archaeon | reverse complement strand
CCATTACAACTTTATCAAATACAACTTTTGTATCTTTTTCACCTTCAAGAAGTTCAACGTCTACGTAACGTCCTTCTTCTACTTGGTATTGTTTTCCACCTGTTTCTACGATTGCGTACATTTGTTTATCCTTTCAATTTGAGGAATCGTACTCGTTTTCAGAGTTTTACAACGATTTACCTATCTAATACTTCTTTTCTCATGATATGGGCTAAAACCTTTGTGTCAAGTAGTTAGCCAAAAATTCTTTTCCAAAAACTTTTCTTGTCATTCTCCAATTGTTCAATTCTTCTTGCTAATTTTTTATTGTCGCTTAGAAGCTCGTCAATTTTTTGAGATAAAATTTCATTATCCTTCTTATAAGAACCAGCCTCAATAAGTGATTCAGCGAATTCAGAATTGCCAATGTGAGATTTGATATCATCTGCAATTTTTGATGACACTGCTGTAGCAAGCATGTCAATTGCTTGGCTTGTCATATTCAATGGAACATTTCTAACTTCTGGAATTATTGATGTACCTTCTGCTTGTTTTTCAAGCTCTCTTTTTGTTTCTTCTTCCAAATCTTTTGGAGATTTATGAATACGGTACGAAATTTGCTCTTTGTTATAGCCTTGAGATTTTAAACTTATCCCTTTTTTGATTTTTGCAATTGATGTTTCGTCAAAAAATTCAACACCTTCCATGTTTTCATAGATAGCATCGATTTGCCATTCTTTGATAAACGTATCAAGAGCATTTATATCAATAAAATAGTTATCTGAATTTAATTTTTTTAGAATATCTTCTTTTGTAAACATATTTCGGCTTTCTTAATTTTATCTTTTTAGATGTCGTTCAATATCACGATTTTGAGTCTTTTTAGCTAAATCTTCTCTTTTATCGTACAACTTTTTACCTTTGCAAAGTGCTATTTCTACTTTCGCTTTACCTTTTGTTAAAAATACTTCCAAAGGAACGACTGTGTAATTTTCTTTTTTTATCTTACCAAACATTTTTAGAATTTCTTTTTTTTGTAAAAGAAGTTTTCTAACTCTTTCTGGATCGTGATTGAAACGATTTCCTTGTTCGTATGGTGAGATATGACAATTATATAAAAAAACTTCGTTATTTTCAACTTTGCAGAAACTATCTTTTAAATTTATCGCACCTTTACGAATAGATTTAATTTCTGTACCAGTCAAAACTATTCCAGCAACATATTTTTCAAAAACTAAATAGTCATGAAAAGCTTTTCTGTTTGTTAAAATAACTTTTTTACCGCTTGTCTTTTGTTCCATAACATGTATTTTAAAACAAACTAAAATCCATGCAAATACCTAATTTTTACAAAATTTACCTTGCCAAGAATTACGACGAATAAGCTCGTCATCAATTCTGTTTAGAACTTCAAATTTCTTCTGAATCCAACGAGGTGCAATCATATTTCTTATTAAACCATTACCCGCAAGACGGTGAATTGTCGTATGTTGTGGAAGAATTTCTAAAATATCACACACAAGTTTTATATAATCTTTTTCTTCCATTAGTGTAAATTCGTTATTCGCATACATTTTTTCTAATTGTGTTCCTTGAAGAACAACAAGTTGATGAATTTTTATACCGTCAACGTCCAAATCTGCAAGCGCTTGAGCTGTCTCAAAGGTTTCCTCTGGAGTTTCAAAACAATCCAAAATAATATGTACACACGTGTTTATTCCATATTTTTTAGTTTTTTCATAAGCCCTCAAAAAACAGTCATAATCGTGTCCACGATTAATTTTCTTCAAGGTTTTATTATGAATAGATTGAAGCCCGTATTCAATCCAAGTTTCGTAATCATCTTTAAATCCTGCAATCAATTTTAATTTGTCATCATCAACGCAATCAGGACGTGTACCAATAGAAATTCCAACAATATCTGGGTGATAAAGTGCGCTTGTGTAAATCTTTTCAAGCTCATTTACAGGTTTGTACGTATTTGTATAGGCTTGAAAATATGACATATATTTTGTTGACTTAAACTTTTCGTGTAAATGCACAATACTTTTTTCAATCTGCTCTTCTATTGGCAAAAATTTAAGCTGTGGTTGCGAAAAGCTTCCGTCTCCGTCGCAAAAAATACAGCCCTTGTCAGACAGACTTCCGTCTCGACAAGGACATGTAAACCCTGCATCAAGAGTAATTTTATACACTTTGGCATTAAATTTCTCTTTTAAATATGCACTAAATTGATTATATCTTTTATTATTTATGTTTAACTTAAGATTGTTGTTCATCTTCTGGTCTTACTGGATATACGTAATGTTCGCCACATTTTGGACAAACAACTTCTTGTTGTTTACCGTTTTCAGTAACTGCTACTTCAAATAAAGTTTTGCAACCTGATTGAACACATCTGATAGCCCAAGTTGGTCTTATTAATCTTGCCATAAAAATTTTTCTCCTTTTATCTACATTTAAAATATATCATGCTTGATATTTTTTGTAAAATTGTTAACTATTTCATTGGCGGAATGATTGCATAGTAAATAGTGTATTCTCTTTCCATACCAAAAGCATTCTTTACCATAAATTTGTATTCGATTGGCTCAATTTTATAATCTTTATCCAAATATGGCGCTGCATCTCTAGCCCTTGCCTCAACAAGTATTGGATATCTATCAATTACTAAAATACCAGAAGATTTTCTTTCCTCTTCAGATATCCAAGGATCTGGATAACCATGTGTATCTTGAATTGTCATAGGGTGATTTTCGCCATAAATAGTAATTGGCAAAGTCCATTCAATATACCCACCCAAATATTTTACAGGTGTATCATATTTTTCAGCCCAAGCCTTTTGTAAATCACCATAAACTGTCGCAACTGGATATCTGCTTCTATAATTCATCTCTATCGAAAGCAAACCACCAAGTGCTAGAAAGATTATTAACATTACAACATAAGCTGACTTCGTTGCAAATTTGAATTCTTCTTTGTTAATTTCAAATGGGAAGAAATAAAATAACATTATGCCAAGCATATACCAGAATTCATAACCCCAACGAGCACGCATATTTCCACCTGCGAAAAAACCCATTACAAGGTGCATTAAAATTGGTCCTAAACCTAAAAGAACAATAAACCAAAATTCTTTCTTATTATAATTTTGTATAAATCTAAAAGGTGCTTTAAATTTTAATCTCAAAATCAAGTATATCAATAGAGTTCCACCAATTGCAGCAAGTTGCATTAATAAAAACATTAATGGTGCTGTTAAATGATTTAACCAACTATCTGCGGTCATTTCTCCTTCAAAATATAATAATGGGAAGAAATCATATTTTATAAGCCACAAAAGATGTGGTAAAAAAATTACAAATGCAATGATTATTGAAACATAAAACCAAATATTTTTGAAAATTTCACGTTTGAACATTAATGCATAAATTGCCATTACAAAAATTATAAAACCTGTTTGATATTTATTTAAAAACGCAATACCAACAACTAAACCTAGCATAACCCAATTGATAGGCTTGTTATCCTTCATACAAAAATAAAAGATGTATGAAATTAAAGGCAAAATAAATAATAATATTACATCAGGATTAAATCCATAATAACCTGTAATGTAGCTATAAACCCAACAACCTTCTAGAATTATGACAGAAAGCATTGATTTTGATTCATCAAGAAATTTTCTAGCTAACTTGTAGGTAAAAATAAAACCACCTAAAATAAATAATTGACTTAATAAATACGTGCAAATATCTAATTTAAAAGGAATATATGCTAAATAAGTTAACCAACCGGCAAGGGGTGGGTGTTTAGGAGTTCCAAAATCTTGAAGAGAACCCCAGTAAATACCTTCAAGTGTATCAGTTGGCATAACTGTTCTTATCAAACCTACGCAAGTCCATACAATAAAATGAATTGCTAAAAATATGTAAAACATCTTTCTTTGAGATGTAATGTTTTTAAAATGATTGTATCCTAACATAAAAAATTCCCTAAATATTTGCCTGTATTTGGTATTAATCATAAATACATAGAAATTTGATGTCAAGAATTTAGATAGAAATAAGCATTTACAACACAACTATTTAAAAAAAATAAATTGATGTTATAATAATTTATGGAAATTTAAAGAGGAAATAACAATGATTGAAATGCGTGTAATGGGTATTGCCCTTGATACAAGAACAGGTTCTCCAATTGTAGTATTGCATGATAAAGATAATAGAAAAGCTTTGCCTATTTGGATTGGCTCAGCTGAAGCAAGCGCAATTATTAGAAAAATTGAAAATCTTGTTGTTGCAAGACCAATGACACACGATTTGATTATAAATATTGTAAAACAATTAGGTTATAGAATTGATAGAATTGAAATAGCCGATGTTGAAGAAGATACTTACTACGCATCAATTTATATCGTTGATAAAGAAGGCAACGAAGAAGCTATCGACGCAAGACCTTCTGATGCAATCGCAGTTGCAATAAGAGTTGATGCACCAATAATGATTTCGGCAAGTGTACTTGCAACAGGCTCAGTTTCAACTGACCCAAGCAAAGACGAAGAAGAAGCAGAAGAATTTAAAAGCTTTGTACAAAGCTTGAAACCTTCAGATTTTGAAAAAATGTTGAAGGATAAAGGCGAAACAGAAAAAGATAATTAATAGTTAGACTTGAAAAGCCGTAAAAATAAGTTATAATAAATAATACAGAACATTGAAAATGAAATAGATTTTGAGATAGATAACGGATTGGGGAAGCGAACCGTTATCGTATTAAAAACACTAACGTGGGGACGTACTGGCTTTTGACGCCACGCGGCGAGCGGTGAGGCAAGCCGAGAAAACGAAGTTTTCGAGGTGGAGTCGAGGTTAACGGATTGGCTTTGTGAAGACAAAGACAAACAGGTTAACCGAGCGGAGCCGTTATCACGTTTTCCAAAAACAACGTGGGGACGTACTGGCTTTTGACAGGACGTTTGATGGAAACAGGTTGCGAGTCCGAGAGCTGTTCTCGGTTATCAACGAGCAAATTAAAATGAATGCTACAGATAACGTTGTAGTTGCTGATTTTTCAAGAGCTAATGCTCTAGCTGCTTAATTAACGCAGTTCAGCCTCTCATAGTTGCCCAGCTTGCCGGCGCTATGGGACCACCCATGCAAGATGCAGTATGTTGATGATAGTAGACATATCAAGATAACTATCGAGGTGCGTAACACTAAAAAAGACTTTGCTAGGATTGTAGAGGTTTGTTTTTTCCTTGATTTTAGCGAGAGAAATAAAAACTACATTCGTAGAGGCTTGTTTACTTCCGTTTTGGACAGGGGTTCGACTCCCCTCGTCTCCACCATTTATAAAAAGAGGCTATTATTAAGCCTCTTTTTTATTGTCAAATTCCCCACACCTAGGGCATCTTTGCAGAATTTAGAGAATTCTCCCATTTAAAATTTTAGGGATTTCTACCAAAAATTCACCCAAATTCTCTTTCGCCAAATAAAAAGAGTCCTTTTATTTTTGTAATAGTAATTTGCAAAAAATTAAAAAATTTGTTTAAATGAAATAATGGAAAATCAAATAGAATCGTCTTCAATTGAAACTTTAACTTTTCTACCAAAAGACTTTTTTAACAAAGAAGTTAATGAGAAATTTATTAAATTTGTCATGGAAAGTATTTTGCAAGATGGCAAATGGATAAAAGGTGATGCAAATAAAAATGAACCTGATTACTTATACAATGGTATTCCACTTGAATTTACATTAGCATCTGATAAATGTACACGAAAGAAAAAAGAAAATTTCATTACAAAAATAAAAACAGCTCACTACTCATCAGAAAATGTTGAGAAAGATGCTATTGAATATATTGAAGAACAAATTAAGGATAAAGCTACAAAACAATATTCATTGGATAACGTTCACTTGTGCATATTATGCTTACTTGATAGATTTGATTGGATTTCTGACATTTATGGTTCTTGCACTCATTTTTTAATGGATCATAAAAGAGAAGAATATTTCAAAGAGATAAAGAAAAAATATATAGATACTCAAAAATTTAGTAACATTTTTATAATATTTCCAGATATTTTTATTACTTGGTGGGTTTGGGATGTAAAATCAAATAAAAGATATCCTATTCCAATAACAGTTGCAATGATTGAATCAAAAAAATATCCTTATATTATTGAGAAAAATTTATATTATAAATTAGTGGATAAGGGTTAAGTGATATTTTTTGTCTTGTGAATAAAAAATAAAAAGTTTCATCAATTTTTATTTCACTTCTTTTTCTGCCATTTTGATTAATTGTTTAACGTTTAGTTCTGGATCTTGAGTTCCATTCATTATGCTTTCAATTATATTTGGGGGTAAAAATCTTAATTTTCTAAGTCGTTTATTATTTCCGTTTCTTGCCTCTGGTGGAAGTTTCCTTTCTGCTCCAAGTTTGTTGTACCAAAAACTTTTTACGATTGCTTGAATTAATTTCATATTATAATTCGCTTTTCCAGGGATTATAATTTTATTTTGTCTTTGAGGAGTTAAGGATATTCTTACATTAATATCTTTTGTAAAAATTTCAACTTCAGAATTAATATGTTTAAATTCTGCATTAAATGCCCTTGTTGCAAAATATTTGACTATATATGCAATATCGTAATTTATACTTATGCAATCTATTCTTAAATCAATTCGTTTAATTGCTGTTCTCAAAAATACTTTATCAATATCGTAATTTTGCATATTTTCAATAATTAACTTCTGTTGTTCTACTGAATAATTCTCAAGATGTTGATGAATTATTTGAGTGTTATTTAATAATGATTTTAAATCTGTTTGCACAAAATTTTCAATTTCACCTGCAGAAATTTTTGTAATTTCACCTCTTTCATAATCAACAGGATTTTTTATTGCTTGGCTAACATAGTATCTGTAATGTTTGTTTTTACCATTACTATACGATGGCGACATTTTATTACCTTTATCATCGTAAAGTAAACCTGCAAGAAGCGAACCAGATTTTGCATTTGTTTGGTGTTTTCTTTCTATTGCATTTATTTCTAAAATGTTTTGTACACTATCAAACAATTCTTTTGCAATAAGTGGTTTATGGATTCCATCGTACTCTTTGTCTTTATGAATTATTTTTCCAAGATAAACTTTATTAGATAATATATGATACAAACTACTTTTGCTTATATTCTTACCTTTTCGAGTTAAAATATTTTGTTCAGCTAGATATTGTTTTAATTTTAAAACATTTTTTATTTTTAAATAAGATTCAAAAATAAATTGTACATTTTCAGCATAAGGTTCTTCTGGTATTAGCATGTGATGATCGTCTTTTGTATAACCATAAGGACTTGTGCCAGACAACCATAAACCTTTTTTTCGTGATGCTTCAAATTTATCTCTAATTCTTTCACCTGTTACTTCACGTTCAAATTGGGCAAAAGATAATAAAATATTCAAAGTCAATCTACCCATTGAAGTCGTTGTGTTAAATTGTTGAGTAATAGAAACAAAACTTGCATTATGTTTGTCAAAGACATCAATAATTTTTGAAAAATCCATTAATGAACGAGTAAGTCTATCAACTTTATAAACTACAACAATATCTATTTTATTATCTTCAATGTCATTAAGTAATTCTTTAAACGCAGGTCTTTCCATTGTTCCACCAGAAAAGCCTCCATCATTGTATTGCTTTTCAATTAATAACCAACCCTCGTGCTTTTGAGATTTAATGAACGCTTCGCAAGCTTCCCTTTGAGCATCAAGCGAGTTAAAATCTTGTTCTAAACCTTCTTCGCAAGATTTTCTAGTATAAATTGCACATCTTACTTTTTTCTTTTCCATTTATGCTACTCCAAAAAATTTCTTGCCATTCCAATGCGTACCTGTAATTTCGTTTGCGATTGCAGACAAACTTTTGTACTTGTTACCGTTATATTCATACCCATTAGGTATAACTGTTACTGAGTGTTTTTTACCTTTAAACTCTCTGACTAATTTTGTTCCATTTGTAATAGATAAGACTTTGGATTCTTTATCAGAAACTTGAGTTTTATCATATTGTTCAACAAGTTTATCAATTTTGCGTTGAACTTGAGCAGATAAAGAACCGTATTTTTGTTCCCAATCTTTTATTCTTTTTTCAAAAATATTTAAGCCCATTGATATATCTTTCTTTTCATACTTACATTAATCGCTCTACTTTTGAGATATATCAAGCATTTCAACACAAAATGTATCAATATTGCTCCTACATTATAGAAAAACGAAAATATATATGTTTTTATATATTTGATTACTCGTAATAATTTTTTAAAAATTAGACAAAATTTTTACTCTTAATGTTTCTTAACTTATATTTTTTAAAAATTTTTCCTTATAAATAGTATATTTGAGCCTACTTATAAATTATTTTTCAAAAGATTTCTCAATTCATGAAAACTTTTTCTTAATTTTTATATGGATGCATTTTGCATATCGTAAAAAACTAAGGAGAAACAAAATTGAAACATTTTCAAAACGAGTTAAGGATTCTCTACAAAAATCCAAATGAATTAAAATTAAACACAAGAAATTCAAGAACTCACAGTAAAAAACAATTGCATCAGATTGCAAAAAGTATTGAAGTTTTCGGATTTAATAATCCAGTCTTAAAAGATGAATCTAATACAATTATTGCCGGACACGGCAGAGTTCTTGCAGCAATTGATTTAAATCTTGAGTTTATACCGACTATTTGCTTGAAGGACTTAACTCAAGACCAACTTCGTGCTTATGTAATCGCAGATAATAAACTGGCTGAAAACTCAGGTTGGGACAAAGATATCTTAAAAATAGAACTAGACTATTTAATGAATCTTGAGCCAGAACTAAATTTTGATGCAACTATTACAGGGTTTGAACTTCCTGAAATTGATTTGATTATTAATCCTGAATCAATACAAGAAGCGAAAGACCAAAAAGAAGATATTGAAGATTTCTTTAATACCACAGTAAATATTCCAAAACGAGTGAATACAGGTAATTTATGGCAATTAGGTAAACATAAATTGTACTGTGGTAATTCACTAGAAGAAAGTAGTTATAAAGCTTTGTTGGGTGAAGAACAAGCACAAGTTATTTTCTCTGATCCACCATATAATGTTAAAATTTCAGGTATTACAAAACAACCTCAACATACGGAATTTGCTCAAGCATCTGGCGAAATGACCAATGATGAATTTATTTCTTTTTTGAAAACTGCATTTGAACTTGAAGCAAAATACTCTGTTGAGGGTTCAATACATTACCAATGTATGGATTGGCGACATTTGTATGAAATATTAAGTGCTGGGCGTTCCGTTTATGCCTCATTATTAAATATTTGCATTTGGGATAAAGGCAATGGAGGAATGGGATCATTGTACCGTTCTCAACATGAATTTGTTTTTGTGTTCAAAAAAGGTAATGCTTCACATATTAACAACATTGAACTTGGTGTCCATGGCAGATATAGAACAAATGTTTGGAAATATCCTGGAATGCACGCAAGTAATCCTCAATCTAAAATTTTAGCAAAATTACACCCAACAGTAAAACCAACTTCGATGATTATGGATGCCTTACTAGATTGCTCGGCTAATAATGCTATTGTTTTAGATGCTTTTGGCGGTTCAGGTTCTACATTAATTGCGGCAGAAAGAACTAATCGTAGGGCTAGGATTATTGAATTAGAACCAAAATATTGTGATGTAATTTTGTATCGCTGGGAAAAACTTACAGGTAAAAAAGCTAAATTATTAACGCAAGACGGAGGTATGAAATAATGTCAGCGAATAGAGATTATGAGGTTGGCTATAAACGTCCACCAAAAGAACATCAATTTAAAAAAGGTATTTCTGGCAATCCGAAAGGTCGTCCTAAGAATAATGCAACTTTTGCAGAAAATGTCTTAGATGAAATGCAAGAGAAAATTATTGTAAAAGAAAGTGGAAAGCAAAAGAAAATCACTAAAAAACAAGCTCTTGCCAAAAAGTTAGTTGCAGAAGCATTAAATGGAAAAAATTCAGCAATAAAATTGCTACTTCCAATTTTAGCTTCTGAATCTAACCTAACAAAAGAAGTTGATAAAGAGTTAACTTTAAACGATGCTCAAATAATAGAAGATTACATAAAAAGGAGATTAAATAATGGGAACTAACAACGTATTAAATGCTATTTGTAGAGAAGATTTTTATGCTTTTATGCAAAAATCTTTTGAAAAAATTGACAATTCTCAAAAATTTCATGGAAATTGGCATTTGGAACTTATATGCGACAAACTTCAGCAATGTTTGACAGGAGATATAAAGCGCCTAATAATAAACATTCCTCCTAGGAATTTAAAATCACACTGTGTAAGCATTTGTTTTCCTGCATTTATTCTGGGACATAATTCCTCTGAAAGAATAGTATCAATAAGTTACTCACAAGAACTTGCAAGCCGTAACGCAAGAAAAACTCGTCAATTAATGGAAACGAATTTTTACAAATCAGTTTTCAACACCCGTATTGGAGATAAAAACACAGAAGACTACATAGAAACAACAAAAAATGGTTTTCGAAGTTCGACCTCAATTGATGGTACTTTAACTGGAAACGGTGGTAATTTTATTATCATTGATGATCCAATTAAAGCAAGTGATGCTCTATCTGAAACAAAAAGAAAAAAGGTAAATGACTGGTATGATAACACTCTTATATCAAGATTAAACAACAAAGTTGAAGGGGTTATCATTGTTGTAATGCAGCGTTTACATATAGATGACTTGACTGGACACCTACTAAAGCAAAATGGATGGGAAGTTTTATCTCTTCCTGCAATTGCGGAAGAAAATGAAAATTTCACCCTCTCAAATGGCAAAAAAGTTGGCAGAAAGAAAGGTGAAGCCTTGAATTCAAACTTAGAACCATTAGATAAACTTGAAGAACAAAAGGTGTTGATGGGTGAATACAATTTTTCCGCACAATACCAACAGCAACCAATACCTGTAAAAGGCAACGTTA
The DNA here is from genome assembly GCA_963602355.1 of Methanobacteriaceae archaeon. Taxonomy (GTDB): domain Bacteria; phylum Cyanobacteriota; class Vampirovibrionia; order Gastranaerophilales; family Gastranaerophilaceae; genus UBA791. Next base: position 21,400 of record CAVCIU010000019.1, on the reverse strand, counting down.
TTGATTTTGAAAAATTTGTTCGTTATGAAGCGTTACCACTTGATGGAACGATATTTCAAAGTTGGGATATAGCATTAAAAGACGGAATAAACAACGATTATTCCGTTTGTGTTACTGCAAAATATCACAATAAATGTTTGTATATTATGAATATCCAACGATTTAAAGATGATTTTTCAAGTTTGGTATCAAAGATTACAAAATTGTACTATACAAATAGATGTAATCATTTGATAATTGAGGAAAGTCCTGTTAGTACAAATTTGATACAATATTTAAAAACTGAGGAACAAATTTATCCTATTTCATACTCGCCAACTAGTAGCAAAGTCGAAAGAGCAAATTCTGCATCTTTGTATATAAGTTCAGGACAAATCTTGTTACCAAAAGATGATGTTTGGTTAGACGAGTTTAAAAGTGAAATTAATGCTTTTCCAAATGGAAAACATGATGATCAGGTTGATGCACTAACTCAATTAATACTAAAAACTTGTGGGGAACAACAAAATTATTCTTTAGAAATTCTTGCAGAAGCTATCAAAAGGAATAGAGTAAAACATATCAAAAATGTGAAGTTTCCAACAAATATGACAAAAAGTGAATTTTGTAATCTAGTTCAAAATTCAGCAAAAACAAAATGGATACGCAACAATAAAAGATTTTTTTAACAGATGCATTATACATTTGAACAAACAGGCAGTTAAAAACTGCTTGTTTGTTCTTTTGTTACAAAATAATCAAAGAGTTAGATAAAATGTAGTATTTAGAGTTAATGTCATACATACAAAAATTCAAACGAATTATGACTTATTTTGTCGTAGATGTCGTTCATAATAAAAATAAGGAGAAATTTATGAAATATCTAATACGAGCAAATAAGGTTGTTTTTAGTGGCAACTTGCAAATGATAATAAAATACGTTTCAGATTTCTACAAATCAGAAAGTAAGTTGTGGACAGATAAAAATGGTAATTTTACTGATTTAGGTAAATTCAAAACTTTTATTGAATCTATGGATTATAAAATTATGGATAAAATTCCAAATAATTGCAGATGTGAGGGAACTGCAATTTCTAATGCTGAGTTTAAACAAATCTGTGGCGAAGAACATTATAACTTAAAAGCGATAGCACAAAGATTACATATAACAGAAAAACTAACTGCACGACTAATGAGAAAGTTAAAATTGAGAAAGTAGGATATATGCAAGAAATACAAGGAAAATATACTTCGGCAAAGATTTTTGCAGATACAATTGAGGACGGAGTTATAAAACAAACTCTTGCTATTTGTAATCACCCAATTTTTGAAAATGCTAAAATTCGTATTATGCCAGATTGCCATGTAGGTAAAGGCTGTACAATAGGTTTTACATCAACAATGCCTAAAAATGGTGAAATTATTCCTAATATAATTGGTGTTGACCTGTTTTGTGGAATGTATGTTGTAAAAATTTCAGATAAAAAAATCACAAATGATTATGAAAAATTAGATAAAGTTATCCGTAGAAATATTCCATTTGGAAAAGACGGAAGAAAAACGCCTAGTAAACTTGTTCCAGAAGAATTTATTGAAAAAACAAAGAAAATTTCTAAAGATATATTGAAAGATAACTATATAAACCATTTGAACAAGATAGGTTCTTTAGGTGGTGGAAATCATTTTATTTCACTAGAAAAAGGTAAAACAGGAACTTATTTAATTGTTCATAGTGGTTCAAGAAATATTGGCTCAAAACTTGCTATACATTTTCAAGATTTAGCTATAAAAACAAATTGTTATGCAGAGGGAGAATTAAAACAACTATCGTTTTTAACAGGTAAAAATGCCGAAGATTACTTGATTTGTGCAGAATATTGTAGAGAATATGCAAGATTAAATCGTAAAATTATTGCACACGAAATTATTGCCGAAATGAAGTGGAAACAAGATGAATTTTTTGAAACTCTGCACAACTATATTGGTGAGGATAAAGTCATAAGAAAAGGTGCAATTTCTTGTAAAAAAAATGAAAAAGTTTTAATACCGTTAAATATGGCTGATGGTTCTCTTATCTGTATTGGTAAAGGCAACGAAGATTGGAATAATTCTGCACCACATGGAGCTGGAAGAATTTTATCAAGGAGTGAAGCAAAAAATCAATTGAATATGCAAGAATACAAAGAAAAAATGAAAGGTGTTTTTTCAACTTGTATCTCAATAGACACGCTTGATGAATCACCAATGGCTTACAAAAATGGTGAAGAAATTATTAAAGCTATTGAACCAACTGCAACAATTCTCGACCACCTAAAACCAGTTTATAACTTTAAAGCAAAGGCTGACCTATAATGACATTGACCACTTTAAAAATTGTATATGATGATAATTTCAAAACTTTTATTACTGACATATTAACAAATCCTCATAAAATATCTATTCAAAAGATATTAAATCTTTGTGGAATATTGTATAAACATTATTTTAACGAAAAGAAAGATACACCATCTATTGAAATTTTGAGCAATTATTCATACAAATTTTCATATAGCAAAAAATTTGTTATAATTTCTTCAAATGTCAATTTTGATTTTAAAACTAATAAAAGTTTTATTAATTATAATCTTTCTAATAATTCTGATTATAAACATTATTGTTTTGATAAAGACAATAATATATTTTACTCTGAAAATTGTTTTTATTTTCTTAAAGATTTACTTTTTTCAAATAAAATAGTAGATAAAAGAAAGCAATTTCTTAATTTCATTGATATTTTTATTCTTTATTATGAAGAAGAGCAAAATTCTTTTTATGTTTCAACAAACCCAGAAATTGAAGATATTTTTACAAATGATTTTATTCAAAAAACTATAATTGAAGAAAGTTTTTTTATTAAAAATGTAAGAATACCTAAGTGGTTGTATTGTGATAGACCAGAAAACCTTGTTATAGATAAATATATTCTTTTGCTCAATGCAGATATTAAAGCTGAATTTATAAAAAAGGCTGGAATTGAAAAACTATTATCGTTTGGTATAGTCGTTGATACTTACGAAAATTATCCTGATAATGAGTGGTGGGCGAAATCAGAATATAAATTAGTTGATATGCACAAAGTAATACCACCTATAAAGGCTTTCACGGTAAGTGGAAAACAAATAATATTAGAGTCTTGGGAGTATGCTCCTTTTTTGCATATGAAAAATCAAACTACTGGAGTAATACATCTTGAGGGTGTAAATCCAAAATGTCTAAATTTATACGACGCTTTAAAAATGCGATATAAAGGTTTAAATTTGCCCAAATTTGAGATTAAAGATATAAAGTAAAGGAGAAAATTATGGAACAAAAGAAAAGAATTTATTTGCATGGAGAATGTATTATTGCTGAAATTAGCAATTTACCACAAAGCATAAAACAAAGACAGGATAAGGACTCCATAATGATTGCAGAATCAGAAACAATTGGCAATGAACATAGAATTAAGATAAAAGAGGGTGTAGAATTTTTTGAAGATGACAAGGGTGTTTTGTATATGAGAAATACTGTTCCAACCGAAGTTTACTGTTTACATTCAAACAGACACGATACAATAACATTGCCTGAAAGCATCTGGAAAATTGATAAAGCTGTAGAATTTGACTATTTAAATCAAAAAACAATAATTGTAAGAGATTAAACGTTAAATTGGTAACTATTGATTAATAAATAAACAAAGGTGTAAAATGAAAATTAGAAAAATAAAAAAATATTATAAAAGAGGGCTTAAATATTTAAAGCAAAAAGATTTTAGAGAATATATAAACTATTATGATAAAAGAATTCCAAACAAATGTTTTCTCCCTTCTGTGTTAATAGACAAAGGGATTTATTATGCAAAAAATGGATTAGACTCTAAAGCTGTTAAAATTATTGAAAAAGCTCTAAAATTTAATACAGAGGTGTATGAAATTTATTTAAATGTTACTGCTCAACTCTTTAATGAATTGAGTGCTAAAAACCCCGTTGTTGAGTGTTATTCAAAAGTGTATGTTGCAAATCGAAGAATAAAAATTTGCAACATAGTTCTCAGGTTATTAAATGTTAAGTATTAAGTATTAATAATAAGTATACAAATTTAAAAAACTCAAAGAAAGTACAAATATTTAAAGCAAAGGAGTAAAAATGAATTTTGATAAAAATAAAGACAGTATGGAAAAAATATTTGTAGTTCCAAATGGTTACACAACGCAATCTTATCTGAAAGAACTTGTATATGACGGCTTACTTAAAATATATGGTAGTGGATTTACATCAGAATTAAAAACCAGAGCTAATGTTGAACTTCAAATAATTAATAACTTAAATTATGCTGATTATATACTCGTTTTGTGGGATACTATTCAATATGCAAAAATACATAATGTTTCAATTGGTACAGGTAGAGGTACAGCTGGAAGTTCATTGGTTCTATATGGGTTGGGAATAACTGAAATAGACCCTCTTAAATACAATTTATTATTTGAAAGATTTTTAAATTCAGAAGATACTCGACAAATTACTATAGATGTTGATTGTTCTTCAAGATGTAAAATTATTGAGTATTTAACTAGTAGATATGGTGCAAATAGAGTTTGTTCTGTTATTAAAAAAGATTTGGAACAAAAATATTTTGCAAAACCAGAATCGATAGCTTTAAATGAACATGATAAAATTTCTCCAGTAGGTGTAATTATTACAAATGAGCCATTAGACAAAATTGAAGAAATAACAATGGATAATGGTGCAACTGTTATTCTTAATTCTTATAAAAATACAGAATCAAAAATTTCATTGTTTGGTTATAGATTTAACTTTATTGATTTAAAAGAATTAAATTTAATTGATAAAACAGTAAGAGATATAAGAAAATGCTTAAATATTGATATTAATATAAATAACATTCCTCAAGATGATAAAGACACATTTGAAATGATAGCAAAGAAGAATGTAAAAGATTTATTTTTGCTAGATTCAGAAGTAATATTAAATCTATTAGAAGAAATTAAGCCTGAAAGTATTGAAGATTTATCTGCAATAATTGCTCTTTGTCGCCCAAGTCCTATAGCCTCTGGGGTAACTGAAGAATTTATTAAAAGAAAACAACATCCTATATTTAAGCATAAACTATTGGAGCCTATACTTAAAAATACATACGGCACTATAGTTTATCAGGAACAAGAAATGCTAATTTTACAAAAAATATTAAGTTGTTCGCTAGGTCAAGCTAACAATTATAGAAAAAACTTTTGTAAATTTGATGAAGATTTTATTAAAGAAATAAAACCAAAATTCCTAGAAAATAGTATTAAATTAGATCTTTCCACAAAAATTACTAAAGAAATTTTTAATCATTTCGTAAATAAATCATTTTGCTTTTATAACAAATCGCATTCAATCGCTTATGCTACAATTATTTACCGTATGGCATATCTTAAATGTCATTATGCAGATTTATTTAACACGAATATTGAAGAATACAGTTCTATATATTCTTGAGACATAATTAATATATTATAGAATCTTACAAATCCAAACTCAAATACACATCATCCATTTCATCTTGTGTAATTCCAATGTATCTTAAAGTTACAGAGGGTGAAGAATGGTTGAAAAGTTTTTGAATTAAAGTTATGTCATAGCCGTTATTATATGCGTGATAGCCAAAAGTTTTTCTTAAAGTATGAGTTCCAATTTTTTCTTTTATACCAACTTCTTTTGCTACATCATTAATAATTTTGTAGGCTTGTTGTCGAGATAAAAAGCCTTTATTCATTCGAGATAAGAATAAAGGCTCATTTTCTGTATAATTTCTTGTTTTAAGATAATCTTTTAATGCAGTTTTTGTTTTATTTGAAAGAGGAAAATCTTTGAATTTATTTGTCTTTTTCTCTCTTAATCGAATTCTGTCTTTTATTTTATCGTTTTCTAAGACATCAGAAATTTTTAATTTTAACAAATCGCTAATTCTTAATCCAGAATTTATTCCTAAAACAAATAAACAAAAATCTCGTTGATTTTTCAATTTTAATAACTTCTTAATTGTTTCTATTTTCTTTAAATCTCTAATCGGTTGGACATATTCCATTGTTACTCCTTTCTATGGTTAAAACTCAACAATAATCAATAATACACAATATATTAATATTATAAATTGTGTATTATTTTATGTACACTTTTTTATTTACAGCTATTTACAATAGTATTGAAATTTAATAATAGTAATTATTCTGAACATTTTGACGAATAATACAAAATATAATTGTGTATTATTCAAAATCGAAAAGAGTTTTTGCAGGAACTTCTAATGCGTTTGCTATTTTAAAAATCATTTTAAGATTTGGAAATTTTTCTGAACGTTCAATTTTACCAATATAAGAAATATCACAGCCTATTAGTTCTGACATCTTGCCTTTACTATAGCCTTTATTCTCTCTGATTTTCTTAACAATTTGTGCAAATTTTTTGCAAGGAACAAGTTCACTCATATTTCCATTGTGCTATAATACTCACAGTCTAGTATAGACTTAAAGTCTAGTTATAATTTTTATTACGCCACATTTTGGCATACTAATCTGTTAAACTAGTACTAGAGAAAGGAGTTTATAATATGGCAAATCCAACTTATGAAGCAAAAATTATGCTTAAAAATAGTAAAACACCTCTAACTGTACAAGTTGTAGCTTGGGATTTAAATCAAGCAAAACAGGCAATTGAAGGTATGTATGGTGGTAATTTTAAATCTTGGGTTTTTCACCCATACATGATTATTGATGAGAATGGTAGAAGAGTATAAATGAAAGGAAAATTATGACAATCAAAGAAGCAAAACAAAGTGGAAGCAACGTATCTGTAAAATATGGCAACAGTACAAAATCAATTGTTAATTCTAAATTGATAGGGTACACACAAAATGCCCTATTTGTTGAAAGTGGTAGAACAATAACAATTTATGTAGAACAAAATGGAGTTCTAGTTGCAACAAGTTCAAGAATACATCTTTCATCAAATGATAAAGTAAAATTTTGTGGAAACACGTTAGAAGTAATACATGGAACTACAAAAAGTGTTTACAACGAAAAAGGCTCTAAAATTAAAACAACAAATGCGTAATATAAGAGAGGTACTTAGATGATAAACTATACAACTAAAGAGAATTTGAACAAATTTTTGAACGATGAAGCAATAAAAAACTTAAATGAATATATCAAAAGAATAAAAAATGAAGAACGTAGTAAATTTAATATTTTTAAAGTGTTAAAATTAGACAATCACGAAATTAGACACTCAAATTTTTTAGCTTGGTTATTAAACCCTAAAGAAAATCATAATCTTGGAGATAAATTTTTAAAAAGATTTTTGGAAGAAGCTTTAAAAGAAAAAAATATATTGAACGATACTTCTGATGTGATTATTGAAACTGAATACTTTACACATAAAAATAGAAGAATTGATATTCTTATACATTCTGAAAAATCAAATTTTGTTTGCGTTATAGAAAACAAATATGGATCTGATGAACATGATGAACAATGCAAACATTATAAAGAATTTATAGAAAAATATTCAAAATTTAAAGATTATAATAATCAAAAATATATTTTTCTTGATATTAATCTACCAACAGAAGAACAATTAACAAAAGCTCTTGATTGTTATAATCCAATAACATACAAAGACGTTTATTTCATATTGTTAGAATTATTAAAATTAATGAATCAAGATAATAACGTTACTCAATCAATAAAACAATACACAGATATACTTAAGGAGAAATATACAATGTTAGATAAAGAAACAAAAAATAAATGTAGAGAAATTTATTCTAAATATGAAGATGTTTTTAATTTGATGAAAGATTATACTTCAGAATTTCAAAATGATATTTTTGACATTATGCATGAAGTTGTAAAAGATGAAAAAATGAATTTGCAAAATGCTGACACTAAAGATTTTGGTTACAACAATACAACTGGCTGTGGTGTAAGATTTATTCCAAAAGAACTCATAAACAATGAAAATTTAAAAATTTCAAATAATATAACGAAGTATTCTTTATTTTTTGCTCTTGAATTTAAAGAAAAATTAGTTCTTTCAATTTATTCAATTAAACCAGAGAACAAATGGATAAACCATTTCAAAAAAGATATTGAAATTCTTTCTAAATCAAATGACGAAATATTTAGTACAATAGAAACTGAAATTAATTCAATTCTTGAAAAATTTAATTCAATTGCTCAAAACCAATAAAACAAATTAAAAATATCACAATAATACGACCCAATTTGACACAGTTGGGTCGTATTATATTATTATCGGTACAAGATAATAAGTGAGGTTTTTATGTCAAGATTAAACAAAGCTGATGATATTATTGAATTAGGCTTAATGTTTCAAAGTAGTAGTTGTGGCATTTCAATTGATGATATCGCAGAAAAATTTGAATGTTCACGTCGTTCTGCGGAACGTATGAAAACAGTTCTTTTTGAAAAATTCCCTGAAAAAGTTGAAGAAGTTCCGTCTTATGATAGAAAAAAGCGTTGGAGATTTAAAAAAGGCACTATGAATTGTCTTATTTCTTTTTCTGCAAATGATTTTGCTAATCTTGAATACTTAAAAAACTTATCAAATAATAAATATAAGAAAAAAGAAATTGATGAATTAGTTGAAAAAATTAAAGCTCTAACTCCACAACAAAATATGACAGGTCTTAATAACGATATTTCTGCAATTCTTGAAACAGAGGGTTTTGCAGTTAGACAATATTCTGGTGTAAAAGTTGAACCTAAAACTTTAGAAATGCTTAGAAATTCTATGCTTGCATTTAAAAAAATTAAATTTAACTATTTAGAAAAAGAAGTTACCCTAAATCCTTATGGGATAGTTATTAGTGGCAAATATTATCTTGTAGGATTTAATGAGAATAGAAAAGCTCTTAGAACATATAAAATTGATAAAATAAAAGATTTAGAAGTTTTAGATGAATATTTTGATAAAGATGAATCTTTTAACTTAAAAGATTGGTGCAATAATTCTTTTGGAATTTATCAAGAAGAACCTTTGAATATTGTTTTAGAGTTTGATAAAGAAGTTAAAGAAGATGTTTTGAATTATCATTTTCACCCAACGCAAAAGGTTAAGGTATTAAAAAACGGTAATATTGAAGTTAAATTCACAGCAGGTGGAACTTATGCAATCTGCCAAGAACTTTTCAAATGGGGTTGTGATGTAAAGATAAACAAGCCTGTTGAATTAAAGAATTATTATAAAAGATATCTGACTGATGTGTTAAATAATTTATAGCTTATGCAACCTCTAATTCAAAAGCCTAATTTTTAGGAAATTTTTACAATATTAGAGAAATTTGGTTCTTTATCTGGTTTTAAGTCATTTGCTATGTAATTTTCTAATTCTAATGTGTATTTTAAATTTTTCATTGTAAGTTCAACCATTCTTGAGGTATACTTTTGGCTTTTTTGATATCTTTTGATTTAGTTGAATTGTTTCCATCATTTATTAATAAAATTTATATTATCAATTTCGAATAATAAATCCAATAAACGGAGCTAAATTTCAAACGAAGTTTATATATTTTATTATTTAGCTTTTTATAATCCAAAAATTATTTTCCAATAATCTTGTTAATTAACATTGAACTCTTACTTTAGTCGTTTTATCCAACAAATTCATCTATTCAATAAAAGGATCTTTATTACTGGCAAGTTGCATACTTTTAATAATTCATTGTTTCATATTTTATAGTTCTCCATAGAATACTCGTTATATAGATATGATTTCGTTTTTGTTTAAGTTATAGTAATTAAATGGAAAATGCTTTACTTAAATATTTTGATGATCATATTGAAAATCCAAATTATAGAAAAATAAAACAACAAGGTTTTGGTAAAAGTATAGAATCGTGGATTTCTAATGGGTATAGGTATATTAATGTCAATGGAGAAATTTTTGAAATAACCGACAATCAAACTTTTCATGATTTTTTATTTTATTTTTTTGAATGTAAATTTGATAAAAAGTGGTTAAAAGACCCTAAGAATGCCAGTCATCCTCTAAGTACTTGGTATCATATAAAAAATAAGTTCAAATGCCAACAACAAACAAATTCAAAAGGATTTTATAAAGCTTTAAGCATAGGTGCAGTGGCAGCATTACTGAGATTGTCTTATAACTTATACTTATTAGCTCATAATGTTGAGTTACAATCTCGATTAATAACTAGGTTAAAACAAATTGAGCAGTTTCAAGGTGCATATTATGAAACATATGTTGTCTCATATTTGATATACAGTGGATTTGAAATTGCTATTGAAGATGAAAAAAATGGCAGTACTAAACATCACGATTATATAGCTACAATAAAAGAAACCGGAGTTAAGTATGCGGTTGAAGTTAAGATGTGCAGTAGAAAAAATATTTTAGGATCTTTGCATGGGAACGAATCATTTAAAACAGTAGGCGATCAGTTATATAAAGCCTTATTAAAACCTACTGAGGGAAAAAGAATTGTTTTTATTGAAATGAATACTGATAATAAAAATTGGTATAATGAAGTTTGTGAAATTTTAAATCAAAAAGAACAATCTCTTACTATTAAAGGAAAGCCTGCACCTAAGGCATATTTATTTTTAACTAATATAAATTATCATTATCATCTTAACGATACTGACTATAGAATTGACAATATCTTTACTGCATTTAAATTTGATAATTTTCATAAAAATTTTCAAAACGGTAAAGATATATTAAATTTCGAATTAAAACATATTGATTGTTTAGAGTTATTTTGTGATATACAAAACTTTGAAATACCTTCCACATTCAATGGAGAAAATTCGAATATTGAATTTGCCTCAAATAAAGTTAACGGTGTTATAAATGAAATCATAAAACATAATGAAAATATAGGACAAAAGTCCGCTATTGAAATGTATAATTTTATATATCAATGTTATAGAAATTCTACAAAAGAAAATCTTTTGGAATTTATAGACCCTAAAAATCAATATCCAGAAATTAGAAATTTTTCTCAAGAACGTTTAGCCAAACTATACTGTAGATTATTATCTTTTTATGGAAGGTTTTAATATTGAAAAAACAACAAATCGAAAGAGGGATTTCTGTTAATGCAACAGAAAAAAGTTTGTCAGATTTATGTGATCTTGCTTTTTTAAAATTATGGTCATTTCCAAATCCATATAAGGAACTTGGAAAAGAATTATGCGATGTCTTAGTCGTTTTTGATAATAATATAATAATTTTTTCTGTTAAAGATATTAAATATAATGAAAATAAGGGTATTGCCGGTTGGCAGAGATGGAAAAGAAAAGCTATTGATGAATCTATAGATCAAATCAATGGTGCTGAAAAGTGGATAAAAAAACATCCAAATCAAATATATTTAAATAAAGACTGCAATACAATGATACCAATCAATTCAAAAAAAAGATTAAAAATATACCGAATTGTTGTTGCACATGGAATTTCAGACAGTATCGCTAATATACCAGGTAACACTTCTGGGAGCCTTGGAATAAAATATTCTGATAATAATGATTTTGAAGATATTCAATATTTCGTAGAACTACCTAAGTCACCAATTTATCATATATTAGACTCTGCGAATTTTGAAATTCTATTAAAAGAATTAGATACAATTACAGATTTTATAAATTATCTAAAAGAAAAAGAAAAAGCAATAAACCTTTGTAAAATCATAACCTATGCTGGGGAAGAGGATGTCATGGGACAATATTTAAGAACTATTGATCCAAAAACAGGAAAACATTATATTTTAAAAGACGAAAATAAAAATTTAATAGTAAATTTTGACAATATGATTTGGAAAAATTTTTCGAATTCTTATGAATATAAAGAAAAGAAAATTATAGATAAATCTTCATACATATGGGATAACTATCTACAAAAACTTTGTGAATATGCACTAAATGGTGAATTAACAGGAAATATAGATATTTTTCAAGAAAATAGCCCTATAAAAGAGATGGCAAAAGAGTCAAGATTTCATAGAAGAATACTTAGTAATAAGCTAATTCAAGCAGTTAACTATTTCCCCGAAATAGTAGATGATTATACAAGATATGTACGCTTTATAATGTCAGAGAATAATAAATCTGCATACGTATTTTTACAAATAAAATATAATGAGCAAGAAGATTATGAAAAAATAGTAAGACCAAAAAGAAGACAAATGTTGAATATTGCCTGTGGGGCTTTAAAAAATAAGTATTCTTTTCTAAAAAAAATAATTGGGATAGCAATTAATTCTCCAAAGCATCATGTATATACAGACCAAGATTATATATTATTAGACTGTAGAATCTGGACAAGGAAAGATAGAAGCCATTATTACAATTTAAATAAAGATTATAATTTTTGGAAACAAAAAAATGAATTAAAAGTTGTTAATTCATATGAGTATCCTTCCGCTAATATTAGCATTTAGCAAATTTAAAAAAAACTTCTTCTAAAGTATATTCTTTTTTATTTTGAGAATCGCACAAAATACCGAAAGGCGTTATAAAATTTTCGCCAGGATTTTTCCCCAGTTTAAAATCATATTTCCAACCATAAATACTTACTTCTGCACAAATACATCCGTCAATATCTAATATAATACAATAATGTCCAGTTAACTCTGAAATAAGAAAATTTAAATTACTATTTCTGTTTGGGAAGCAATTAATATCCAATTCATTTTCCCCAATAATCCATTTTCTCATATCGTCGAATGTAGAATTTAGAACAAATTCTTTTCCTTTATATTTTGCTAAAACATTAAATGCTATTTTAGCAAAAACCTTAGCATTATTCTCTGAAATTATCATTGTATTTCTTACACAGACTTGGGATTTAGTATTTTCAAACTTTGCATCTGTGCTTATTGATTGCAAAAACATATTAATAAGATTTTTTATTTTTGATATTTGTATTTTTTTATATGCTGAAGCTATAAAATATTTATTTTGAAAGTGTCCTATCAGTATTTCATCTTGAGGAATATCATTATTTTCTATATAGACAAATTTCTCTTTAAAACTTTCTAATTTTTGAAGAAAAATATTTAAATACTGACTTCCTTCTTTTTTGTCTAAAGAAAGATTTACTTTTCCTGTTGTGGTATTTACGTTTATATGTGGAATTGTGTAAGGCTTACCTTTAAAAATATAACCTAAAGCAAATTCTTCATTATTATTTTTCATTATACATACATTAACTTCACCTAATTTATTTGTTCCTCTTTTTCCAGGACCAAAAATCTCTCTTGATAGAGAAACTATTGAAGATTTTAATAATTCTTGTTCAAGTTTTGAAAAATAATGATTGGCTTGATCTGAAACGTAACCTAGTGGTAACTTTTCAATTCCTCCTATTGAAGCCGGGAAAATATGCTCTTGTCCATTGTAAGTTAAATTTTCTTTGTTGTTATAATATATACACATAAATTCATCACCTATATTTCCATATATCTTATCAAAAAATTCAAATATTTTTTCTTTTGTTAATCGTTATTAATATTACGGTAAGTATTCTTATGAATACAAGAGAATATTGACGATAAATTAATATTTATCATTTCCCTGTTAATTCTCTGTCATTTTACGTAGGGAATTATAGTAAAAATAGTTGATATATCGTAATTTTCTAAATATAAATTTAAAAAATCGCTGTAAAAATTTATAAATTCCCAGTAAAAAAACATTATCAGGAAATCATTCAGAGCCTCTTGCGCACAGGACGGTTCAATCCACCATTATTTCATAGTTTTATTGTCGAACCCCGAGGGGTTCTTACCTCTCCGACACTTAAAGTTTTTATACAGCAAGCTTTAAGCCTCTTGGGTTGTTCCGAACAGAATAAATCCGTTTTTATTATTATACCCAACTGTTATTTTCAAATCCTCAATATTATTCCAGCCGATTTGTGCAACCTTATTTACGTTATCCATGGTGTATTCAAATGCTGCACCTCTAAACTCAAAAGGAACATCAACATTATCCTTCAATTTTTCTTTTAAATATTCTGAGAATTCTATGCCATCTTTTGTATAATATTTTCCGTCATCTTTGACTTCCATTTTTGACAAATCTAATCCCGTATATTCTTTAACCAATCTGTATGCTTGCATTTTTGCAACAGAATTTTTATCAACATTAGTCATTTGATTTTTTGCATAAGAAAAAATATGTGATGAATTATTATTTTGTTCTAAAAGTTTTTTTAATTGAACCAAATTTTTGTCATTCTCAATTCCCGACAAATCGACTTCACGACTATATGGGTCGACAGAAATCAACAAAATATCATTATCATCTAAAGTAATATCGTTATTTTTCAGTAAATTTTGCATATTCAAGCTTATTGATTTATGTTTATCAATTTTATCTTGTGCTTCGTAGTCATTCCAATCTTCTTGAGTATAATTTAATCTTGGGTCATTCAAGTTTCCACAACCAATTGTTCCATAACAAATAGCATTGTAATCATTTTTATACATTGCGTATTTTTCAGGTTCTTCCCATCTTTTTGTATAACCGAAATTATCTGTTCCAAAATATTTTCTGCTTAAATATTGATGTACTTCATTTTCAGTTTTACATTGAGAACGAACTGTGCTTGCCCAGTCTGCAAGTTTTTCGTCCAATGCTCTTCTTGAAACATTAAGTTCTGAATAAGGGTTCTCTGATGAACTTTTTGCCTTCAAATTATCAGAATTATAGGCATCAACCATTTGTTGATATCTATCTTGAACAGTTTCTGGCGAATAACGATGTGAATTGTTATAGTAATTGTAATAACCAATTTCACTCATAATAATAAATCTCCATTTTTAAACAAGCCAATCCTTTTGACTTATAGTTAGCATATATGAGTTATAGTTCCACAAAATTGTCAATTTCTAACTCATTAAATTTACAACGTCAATCGTTCATCTCGGCACAGTCCTCATATCCACCATTATTTCATAGTTTTATTGCGAAGCTCAATTTTTTTTAAATAGTCTTAAAATATCCGATTAATATGGAGTAAAACTCCATATTAATCGAACGTTACTTTAGTTTTCAACTAAATCTGCCCAATGTCCATGTTGGAGATTTCCATATAAAATTTCTGACATTCTTGTTATTTTATAAATATGTTCGTCATTTTTACTCAATTTTCTTGATAAATCACATTCATATCGGCTATTACATTTCCTACAACTATAATTTGCCCTTGAACAATCTTGATTATATCTAGTAAAATACCCGTATTTTTTAACAAAAATTCTTCTTGCTAAAATACGATACTTTCTTAATTCTTGTGCAGGTCGAACATAACCATTAAAATATCTATCAAATTCTTTTATAAAAAGTTTTTCGTCCATAATTGTAAGACATAAACGTTTTGAAAATCCTCTCTTACAAACATACTTAGGACAGGGGATTTCTGTTTTAATCCTCTTAACAATGGTTCTAACATCAAAATCCCACTTACGTGCTTCATAATCTCTTATCATTCGTCTAAAATAATGAATGTAATCAATTTTTCCAAAATTTTTATAAATTGTATGTCTAAGTGATGAAACCATATTTACCTCCTTTTTATTATTCTAAAATACACTTCACCACCCTTAACAACAATTCTCAACCTCATTTGTTGTGAAATTACCAACTCGCAATTTTTGTAACAAAATTATAATAAATGTAAAAATCACCATAAATTCATGGCAATTATTTGATTTTACCTTTCTTTTATAAGACAACATAATAGTGTAAGTGAGGTAAATTATGAATATAAATCCAATTAATATTGTAAATACAGCAAAAACAGCGATGAACAACATTGCTCCAAATTTCAAAGGCAATGAAAATGCTGTTAACAACAAAGGTTTAAAAGCTGACACTGTACAAATTTCTAAAACATCAGCCAACGCAACACCTGAAACTAAAATGCTTTCAGCTGTTAACAAAATTTTAGATGAAGACTTAAACTTACAAAAAGGTGAAGCAGTTGTAGTTAAAGCCGACAAAACGCACGTACCTTTCTTAAAAGTCTTCGCAGAAGAAGCTTACAAACGTGGTGCCAAAGATGTTCACGTTGAAATTGCTCAACCAGAAATTGATGCTCTTCAAAAGAAATATTGCAAAGAACCAGATTTTGCATACAAACAAAAACGTGCTGAATATTACGAAAAACAAGGTGCTAAAACAATCACATTTGATGCAAACAATGACCCTTATAAATTATCAAAACTTTCTGCGCAAGAAACAGAAGAGGTTAAAAAGACAGTAAAAACTGAAATTCCAGAACACATTGAAAAGAAATTGTCAGAAGCATTCAATGAAAAGGAAGTTTTCCACACATTATTAAATGTTCAAAAAGGTCAACCTATCTCAATTTCAGCAGAACGTGAACACGAAAAAAATGTTTTAAAATTTGTTGAATATGCATACAAAAACGGTTCTGGCCCAATTGATGTAAACTTTACAGAACCAGGTGATCCGGTAGGTAAAGCTAAATTAAAATACGCATCAGAAGATGCTTTAAAAGATGTTCCTTCATACGTTGCAGATACTTGGAGAGAACGAATTGATAGAAAAACTGCAAGATTATTCCTAGAAGGTAAAGACCCTGAGGGCATGGCAGATGTTGACCCTAAACGTATTGTTATGCAAACAAAAGCAGTTAATGAAGTTGTAAAACCTATCAGAAAATCAGGTCCTGAAAGCCAATGGAACATTATTTACGCACCTACAACAATGTCTGTTAAAAAGACTTATGCAGACATTCCAGACACGATGAAGGCTCTTGAAAAAGCAGCAGAAGATGCAAAAAATATTAACCGTGTTGGCGGGCTTGATGCGCACGCAGCAAAATTGGAATCTGTCGCAGACAAAATGAATAAATATCAATTCAAAGAAATTCACTTCTACAGTGTTGATCCAAAAACTAAAAAACCAGATGGTAAAACTGATTTACATGTGGGAATGCACGAAAAATCAAGATTTAGAGCTGCCGCAAAAGAAACAGATGACGGTGTAAGATATATGGCAAACACTCCAACAGAAGAAGTTTTCTCATCACCTGATAAAACAAAAACAAACGGTTGGGTATCAACAACATTACCACTTTGCTTGAATGGTAATCTTGTTGAAGGTATCAGAATGCGTTTTGAAAACGGTAAAGCAGTTGAAGTTTATGCTGATAAAAACCAAGAGCTTTGGAGAGAACATATCAATTCTGCAAAAGGTGGAGATATGTTAGGTGAAGTTGCACTTGTTGCTGATTCTCCAATCTTTAAAACAGGTAGAGTATTTAACAACACCCTTTTAGACGAAAATGCTGCTTGCCACATCGCAGTTGGCGCTGGATTTGATGATTGCTTAGACGGAGCACAAGATATCAAAGACTACAAAGAAAGACAAAAATACATGGACGCAAACAACATAAACGATTCAAACATTCATACAGACTTTATGATTGGAGGACCAAACGTAGTTGTTGAAGGTATTACTGCAGAAGGCAAAAAAGTAACACTTATCCAAGACAACCAATTCCAAATTTAATTAATAAATTAATAAAAAGAGAGGCGAAGCCTAAAGGCTTCGCCTCTCTTTTTACTTCCTACAAAGAAGGACGGGGCAAGAATCTTGCCCCGTCCTTCTTTGTTTTATAAGAAATTATCTTATTTGATGTTAGCATATTTCCAAGCATCAAATGTTGGTTTTGTATTGATATATTTCTTTTCTTTTGTTTCATCAGTATCGCTGATATCACCGTGAGCGATTGAACGATAGATTCTGTTGTAGTATTCAATAACCATACGGTCCGAATTGAAGTAAGCTTCAGCTGTTCTGATAGCTTGTCTCATCATTCTAGCCCATTCTTCTTTGTTTTCGTAGTATGTAGGAATGATTTCGTTTTCGATAGTGTTCATGATATATTCATGATCTTTCCAGTGTCTTTCTTCCCATGGAATATCGTCATCAAGACCTTCGTACTCTACAGAGTAACCGTTGATACCATTGAATGTACCTTCAACTGTCCAACCGTCATAGATTGATAAGTGTAATGCGCCGTTAGCATTTGCACTCATACCTGATGTACCAGAAGCTTCAAATGGTCTTAATGGTGTGTTCAACCATACATCAGTACCCATTTTTAATCTCTTACTTAATTGTAATTCATAACCTGGTAATACAACTACGTTCTTCATTGAGTGTGAACGGTTCAACAATTTGTTGAACATTTCTCTACCCATAACATCATCTGGGTGGAATTTACCAGCGAAGATAATTTGAATTTTGTTGCTGTTAAGCAATTTCATAATTCTATCATTATCCATTAAGATTAACCAAGCACGTTTGTAGTCTGCAAATCTTCTTGCCCATGTGATTGTTAATACATCTGGGTCAAATCTTTTACCAGCTACGTTAGCAACATATTTGAATAAAGAAGTTTTCATTTCTTTTTTAGCTGCTAATAATTGAGCGAAAGTTTTGTCGCCGTTCATACGTGGGTCTTGCCAGTAGTGTAAGTTTACTGCGTTAGTGATAGCACGGATTGGGCATCTGCCTTCAACGTGTTCCCACATTTTGTTAGAAACAAGACCGTGTAATTGTGATACTGCGTTAGCGATACGGCTCATTTTCAAAGCTGCAACTGTAAGTGAGAAGTTTTCGCCACCTAATGCAACTGCTGTATCTCTTGATGCGCCTTGGAAGTAACCACCTTCCATCAATGTATCAACCCAGTGAACTTCGTTACCAGCTGCAACTGGAGTGTGAGTTGTGAATACAGTTTGTTTTTTAACTGCTTCAAGGTCGCCGTTTGCTTGTCTTAATAATTCAAATGCAGCAGGAAGCGCATGACCTTCGTTCATATGGATAACGTCGAACTTAAATCCTGCTTTTTGAAGGATTCTAACACCGCCAACACCAAGAACTACTTCTTGAGCAATTCTGATTTTTTCGTTGCCGTCATACAATCTGTGAGAGATGCTTCTAGCCCAATCACTGTTTCCTTCAACGTCTGTTGTTAATAAGTATACAGGGCAAGCGCCGAATAATTCTGGTTCAACTCTGTATGCTTTAACTTTAACTTTTTCACCGAAAATATCTAATTCTGTTGAGATACCTAAATCTGTTAAGAAATCATAGTATTTTCTGATGTAAGCTACTTCAACTTGTCCGTTGTGGTCGATACGTTGGTCATAGTAACCGTAAGACCATAACATTGTTACACCTACCATTGGTAATTGTAGGTAGCCGGCAGATAACATGTGTGAACCTGCCAAAAATCCTAAACCGCCTGAATATGTATTTAGCGATTGATCTAATGCAATTTCCATTGAGAAATACGCTACTTTTGGTAATGCCATAATTTTTCTAACCTTTTCTTTTCTTCCTTGTGTAATACGTTGTGGATTGACTCCACTACTAGCATAGCATAAAAATACCACGTGCAAAATATTTCAACTATTTAATGTAGTTGAAAGCTTGAAAATGCAAATATAGACATGATTTTACATGTTACGAATTTGTAACAATCTCAACTATTTCTTCTGCTGAAATTTCTAAGCATGTTAATTCTGAGCAAGAAGTTTGTCTTTTTTCCCATAAACAAGGTGCAAGTGGACAATGTTTTTTAGATTTGATTGCTGTTACAAAATCAGCTTGCGGGATAAGCTTGTTTTCATCTGTTGAACCAAAGATTGCGTAAGTTCTTGTCTTCATAGCAACCGCAACGTGTAATGGTGCAGAGTCAGAGCACAAGAATTTTTCTGATTTTCCAATTAATTCAGCTAAATCTTTTAAACTTTTGATTTGACCTTTTGTGTAATCGTCATAATCAAATGTTCCACATTCTTTTTTAATGATATCAATACATTCTTTATCGTCTGGTCCACCTGTTAAAATAACGTGTTTACCTTGTTCAACTAAAAGTTTCAAAACCTTAGCCCAAGTTTGTGCTGGAACTGTTTTGATAATTCCTTTTTTAATACTCATTTGGCTAACACCAGGGTGAATAAGAACAGAATTTTCAATCTTTTCTTGAGGTTGAACATTGATTTCTGGTAATTCTGTAACCACATTTGTCAAAGGTGTTGCAAGTGCGTGATACATTTTTGGCGCATATTGGTTTTTGTTTAATTCAACAGCATTTGTAAGTAACATTTGGCTTAATTTGCCTGTGTTATAGCCAATTCTTGTTTTTATACCAGTCATGAATAACAAAAGGCTTATTAATTTATTTCCGCCAGACGATAAAATTGCATCGTATTTGCCAAAACGAGCTTTGAACACCATTTTTAGCAATTCTGAATATTTGTTTTTGCCTTTGATATCTACAAAATATAATTCATCAATCAAATCTGTTAAATCTTTGATTGATTTAGTTCTTTTTTCAAGGCAAAGTGTAATTTTTGCTTCTGGATAAGTTTTCTTTAGCGAAATGATTGTCGGTAAAAACAATATTTCATCACCGATTCCGCCAAAATTAATTATAAAAATTTTATTTATTTTGTTATTCATAGTAAAATTATAGTACAAAAAGGATAAATTATGTTAGTAGATTATCATATTCACACAGAACACAGTGATGACTCAACAGTTCCAATTACGGCTTATATAAAAAGAGCTTTGGAATTGGACTTTGATGAACTATGTTTTACAAATCACATTGATTATGAGGTTCCTGATAACGCAAGCTGTGATGTAAAACAATATAAAAGAGATTTTGACAAGGCTAAAGAAGAATACGGAGATAAAATCAACTTAAAATTCGGCATGGAATTTGGTATGCAGATTCATACGATTGATAAATTTCAAAAAACCTTTGATGAAAATAATTTCGATTTTATAATACTATCTTGCCATGCGCTTGATAATCTAGGTTTTTGGAATGGTGGTTTTCAAGAAGGTAAAACTCAAAAAGAATTTAACGAAAGATACTACAATGAAATTTTAAATATTATCAAAAAATACAAAGATTACTCTATTTTAGGGCATTTAGACGTAATTAGAAGATATGATAAAACATATTATCCTTTTGAAAAAGTAAAAAATATTATCGCAGAAATTTTGAAAACAGTTATTGCTGACGGTAAAGGTATAGAGGTTAATACGTCAAGTTTTAGATACAAAATACCTGATTATATGCCTTCAGAAAATATTTTAAAATTGTACAAGGATTTAGGTGGTGAAATTATAACCGTTGGTTCTGATTCACATGATGTTTTACACTTAGGTGCTAACTTTGATAAAGCTCGTGATGAACTTATGAGTTTAGGGTTCAAACATTTTTATACATTTGATAAAATGAAACCTATTGCACATGATTTGAAAGACGGTGTGTAAATGGTTTGTAAGGTTATAACATC